>NZ_JBGNUT010000037.1:0-109135 GCF_041951385.1 Actinomadura sp. NTSP31
CCCCCAGATGGCGGACGGCCGCGCCCACGGCCGGCGCCTGCCGGGCCTGATGGTGCACGCCTGGCGGATCGACCCACGCGAGTACGCCCGTCATGAGGCGCGGAGCGGCCGCCGGTACGCGTTCGAGCGGGTGGCCGACGTGGGACGCGTCCGCTCTCGGCCTGCGCGTCGTCATGATCGCGGACGCGAACGCGGCGCCCCGCGACCGGGAGCACAACGCCACGCTGCACACCGTCTACCGCTCCTTCGGCGACGTCCGTCCCGCCGCCGACGTTCTCGCCATGATCAACGCGGGCTAGGCGCGGTTTTGTCAGCAGGCGCGCAATCGGAGGGGCGCGCAGTGTCTGTTTTGTGAGCAGCGGTGGCGGGCGGGTCTACCTAGGCTCTGCCAGGACGGCCGGGGCCTGGACCCCGGGATTCGCCGCGGCGCTGGGGGACGCCCGCAGGAAGGACGGCCATGAGCCCGCACCCCCTCACCCCCCGCCGACGGCGGCGCCTGGCCGCCGGGGTGGCGCTGACCTGCGCCGCACTGGCGGTGCCGGCGGCCGCGTCGGCGCCGTCCGCGCGGGCCGACGCGCTGCGTCCCGACCGGATCACCGTCACCGTGGACGGCGCGCCCGCCTACCGGCTCGACGGCGACCTGCGCTCCGGCGGGATCACCGTCACCGAGGCCACGCCCGACTACAACACCAACAAGGTGCAGGGGCAGGGGACGCTGAGCGGCGCGAACGGCGGGACGGCGACCGTCCGGTTCGGGCTGTCGCGCACCCTCGCGGGCCTGTCGGGCACCTTCAGCCTCGATGACGCCGGAGTGCAGATCTCCGCGACCGTCATCAGCGGCGTGCAGACGCCCTCGGACGGCACGGTGACCTGGCAGGGCCAGGGGACCGTGAAGCTCGGCGGAAAGACGAGCACCCGGACGGTCGGCTTCACCGTCCAGGACCGTCACCCCGACCCGGGCGACCACGCGATCCACCTCGTCCACGCGGGGCAGGCGCGGGTGGCGATCCTCCGGCTGCCCGACGGCTACGACGGCACGCCCCTCCCGGCCCTGTTCCACTTCCCGGGCCTGTTCGAGACGCCGCTGTTCGCCGAGTTCTACGGGCGCATGGCCGACTACGCCAAGACCCGCGGCTTCATCATGATCACCCCGGAGCACTACGGCACGGGCTGGCAGGGCGTCGCCGGCGGCCAGCCGGGCGCCGACGTCGACGACCCGGGCTTCGTGTCCGCGCTCCAGGACGTCCTCGTCCAGCGCTTCAACGCCGACCCGCGCCGGCTCTACGCCTCCGGCATGAGCAACGGCGGGTTCTTCACCAGCAAGCTGGCCTGCGAGAACAAGCGGTTCGCCGCCTACGCGCCGGTCTCCGGCCAGCTCGGGGACCAGGCCGCCTGCCACCCCGGCCGCACCGTCCCCGTCCTGATGATCCACGGCGACGCCGACCCGATCGTCCCGTACTCCACCGCGACGGCCGCCGCCCCGTTCTGGGCCCGCAACAACGGCTGCGCGGCCACCACGACCGACACCGACCTGCCCGACACGCACCCGGACGACGGCACCACCGTCACCAGGCACGACTACGACGGCTGCCCCGCCGGCGCCCCGGTGATCCTCTACCAGATCAAGGGCGGCGGCCATAACTGGCCCGGCGGCACGCCCTACCTGGGGCCGCTGCTCGGCGGCACCACCGAGGACATCGACGCCAACGCCGTCATCTGGGACTTCGTCTCCCGCTTCCGTCTCGGCTGAGCCGGCCGCCGCCGACGGGCCGGAGACGGGCGAGCACGTCGCGGCGGCCCCGGGCGGTCAACCCGATCCCGGTGGCGGCGTCGATCCCGATCACGCCGGTGAGCAGGCCCAGGACGGCGCGGGCCGGGCCCTCCAGGACGAGATCGGGATCGGCGGCGCGTCCGGCGCGGGCCCGGACCTCCCCTCCGCCGATCTCGATCACGGCCTCCTCGCCGGACGCGACGAGCTGGACGACCGCCGGCGGGGCGCCGGGGTCGGCGTCGGCGGCGAACCAGGCGGGGGCGTAGGCGAGCCAGTGCGCCTGGAACGCGTCGTCCGGGCGTTCGGCCTCCATGAGGCGCAGCCCCCACAGCCCGAGCGCCTTCAACACCGGCTCCAGCGCCAGACCGTCGCCGGTCAGGGCGTAGAGGACGGTCGCGACGGGCGGAGGCGCGTCCCCGCGGCTGATCAGCCCGGCGTCCTCCAGCTCCTTCAGGCGGGTCGACAGGAGGTTGGTCGCGACGCCGGGCAGCCCGTTCTTCAGATCGGTGAACCGGCACGGGCCCCGCAGGAGCAGCTCGCGGACGATCAGCAGCGTCCAGCGGTCGCCCACGACGTCGAGGGCCCGGGCGATCGAGCAGTACTGGCCATAGCTTCGCACCCGCCGAGCCTAACGCCGCGCGGTTTACTATAGAAACCATCGAGTTGAAAAATTAAACTGGCACGATGACCTACGAAGAGACCGGCGTCGGCCGGACGATCGACCGGCTCCTGCGCGCGCACCCCGGCCTCGACGCCACCGCCGACGGCGCGCTGGACGACCTCGACCAGTTCCACATCGGCGGCGCCGACGCGGTCGACCTGCTCATCGGAAGCCTCGCCCTCGCCGAGGGGGAGACCGTCCTGGACGTCGGCTCGGGCTTCGGCGGCCCGGCCAGGCAGATCGCCCGCCGCACCGGCAACCACGTCACCGGCATCGACATCACCCCCGCCTACGTCGGCGCCGCCCGCGACCTGACCGCCGGATCGGGGGTCCGCGACCTCGTCCGGTTCCAGGTCGGCGACATCGCCGCGTTCCATCCCGACCCGCTGTTCCAAGCCGCGATCACCGTGCACGTCCAGATGAACGTCCAGGACAAGACGGCCTGGTTCGCGCACATCGCCCGCTGCCTCGCGCCCGGTGCGCGCCTGGCCGTCTGGGAAGCGTGCGGGCCGGGTGAGGCCGGCCTGCCCTGGCCGATGCCGTGGTCGCTCGACGGCACCGACAGCTTCGTCGTCACCGCCGACTCGCTCCACGCATCGATCGAGCAGGCCGGCTTCACCACCACCGAATGGACCGACGAAACGGCCTGGGTCCGGAGCTGGATGGCCGAGACGTTCGCCGACGGCCTGCCCGCCGGCCCGGTGCTGCCGATGCTCCTGCACGACGGCTACACCCGCGTCATCAACTACGCCACCGCACTCACCGACGGCCCCCTCCGGATCTGGCGAGGATCCTTCGTCAGAGCCGGCTGAGAGTGCCCGTCCCGGCGGCCTCGACCAGCCGCTTCGCGGCCACCATCGCCCCGTCCGTGGGGATCGTGCGGGCCAGGGCCTGGGCCCGTGCCCGGGTCTCCGGGGCCAGGGCCGTCCCGAGTGCGGCCGACAGCGACTCGAAGGTCGGCACCGGACCGTTGTGCGCCGCGCCGACGCCCAGTTCGGCCACCCGCGCGGCCCAGTACGGCTGGTCCGCGATCCGGGGCACCACGACCTGCGGCGCACCGGCCCGGGCGGCCGTCCCCGTGGTGCCGGCACCGCCGTGGTGCACGACGGCCGCGACCCGGCGGAACAGGGCCTGCTGGTTGACCTCCCCGACCACGAAGCAGTCGTCCCCGTCGTCGACCGGGGCCAGACCAGCCCACCCGCTGGCCAGGAGCACGCGCCGGCCCCGCGCCCGGCACGCCTCGGTGGCCACCCGGGCGATGCCCTCCGGGGCATGCGCGGCCATGCTGCCGAAACCGACGTACACCGGTGGTTCCCCGGCGTCCAGGAACGCCTCCAGCCCGGCCGGGAGCGGGCGCTCGTCGGGCAGGACCCACGCCCCGGTCTGGACGAGGTCGAAGTCCGTCATGCCCTGCGAGGGGCACAGCACCGCGTCCGCCGCCAGCCACGGCCGGCCGGCGAAGACGTGGTCGCGGACATCGTCCACCGGCGGCAGGCCGATCGCCGCCCGATGGTCATTGAGCGCCTCGCCGTACAGCGCGTTCACCCGCTGGGCGTCCGCCTTCCACAGCACCCGGTTGTCGGTCTCGCCCTCCGGAAGCGGCTTGCCCGGCCGCGACCCCGGCGGGAAGTGCCGCGACGGCAGCCCGAATATGTGGAAGCAGGCGAACACGTAATGGATGCCGAGCTTCTCGGCCACGTCCCGCGCGCCGGCCGGCATCAGCCCGGTCGCCAGCAGCGCGTCGCATCCCTCGGCCGCCGCGGAGAGCGTCTCGAAGCGCGCGGCGACCAGCTCGGGAGCGAGCCGGAAGGCGTCCTGCGCCGACGGCGGCTTTGGACCGGCGACCACCGAGCGCACCGTGGGGCCCAACGGCACCAGCGGCACGCCGGCCCGCGCCAGCAGGTCCGCGAACTCCTCGTCCGGCGGCGCGCAGACCCGCACCTCCGCACCGAGTTCCCGCAACCGCATCGCGAGCCCCGCCAAAGGCTCGACGTCCCCGCGCGACCCCCACGTCGACAGCACAAAACGCATATCGCTGATCCCCCGTTCCTGCCGCTTCCGGTCTCGGCCGCCAATGGTGAGCCATCACCCGGGTCTTGCCGCAAGCCCCCAGGGGCGCTGTAACCTGAAAGTGGCAGGGAGCGGCCTCTCCCTGCTTCTGCTTTTCCAGGCCCGCGCAGCGAAGCCGAGGCAACCCCCGACGGCGCCTCCGCCGAGAAGAGGGCCCTCAGAGCCAGGCTCCGTCCGCCCCCTGGCCGCACCGCCCGCCCACATAAGAGGCCATAACCAAATGTGTAGGTAGCACCACATGTGGTGAGGGTCGGTGTGGTGTAGGTGGGTGTGTATCTGAAGGGCGGCCCAAAACCGGGCCGAGCCCGGTCGGCGGGGCTCCCAACACCGCGTGCTGACCGACGGCCACGGCATTCCGCTCGCCTTGTCGTTGACCGGCGGGAACCGCAACGATGTCACCCAGTTGATGCCGCAACTGGAGGCGGTGCCACCCGTCCACGGCCGGGCCGCACCGCCGAAAAGCTGGGCGGCTGCTGGCCGACCGCGGCTACGACCACGACAAGTACCGGCTCCTGGTGTGGGCCAAGGGCATCAAGCCGGTCATCGCCCGCCCCGGCACCCACACGGGAGCGGGCTGGGCGTCCACCGCTACGTCGTTAAGCGCACCATCGGGCTGCTGCACTGGTTCCGCCGCCTCGATGGGCCAAGCGATGGAGACGAACCGGTGGTGTGGGGGGTGGGTTTACGCGGCCCAGTTGGCGGTGGTGTCGGGTGGGCCGATCGTGCCCGGTGGCCCGCTACCCGTCCGGGATCTTGATCGGGCGTCCGGCGGTGGGAGCAGCCGGTACACATATCGCCCGTCGAGGTCTTTGCTGATGCCGATCTGGTTTGGGCTGGTGTGTTTGAAGCGGTTGTGCCATCCGCAGGTGAGGGCGAGTTGGTCGATGTCGGTGGGGCTGTTTCCCAGGGCCCAGCCGTTGACGTGGTCGACCTCGCACAACGTCCCGGGGATCTCGCACTCCCGCACCGCGCACGTCGGATACAGGGTTTCCAGGACCTGCCGTTGGGCAGCGCTGGCGAACCGCTCCCGATACCCCAGGTACAGCGGTGTGTGCCCCCGCCCGAGCAGGAGGGGTGACACTCCTGCCGATAGGGCGATGCGGCGGGCTTGGGCGGCGGGGATCGGTGTCCCGTCGGTGAGACGGGCGGGAGCGTTGCCGCCGGTGAGGGTGTCCAGGTCGCAGATGACGGTGACCTTGGTGGCCTTGTGCCCGCCGGACAGGACGCTGGACAGGGCGGCGGCGGTGCGTTCGCCGACGTCGCGGGTGTCCTCGGGCCCGGCTGGCTTGGCCAGCGGAGCCAGAGTCCCGTCCCAGATTGCGGCGTCTTCGGCGTTCAGCCAGCCCTTGATGTACCGGCCGCCGTCCAGGGAGCCGGTACTGGTGATCCACGACTTGGCGTACCCGCGCTTGGCGTCCTCGCCGGGTGCGGTGTCGGTGCCGTCGCGTTCGGCGATGACGTCGCAGATACGGCGGCCGAACACCCCCACCTTCGCCGCCGAGAACCCTTGGTCGACGAACCCCAGCAGGGTGGTCTCGGCTTCGGCGCAGTCGCCGTCCTCCAGCCTGGCCACACTCTGCGCAACCGTGGCCGCATACCCATACGACAACTCCCCGGCCGCCAACCGCTCCGCGACCTGCGGGAGGCGGTGCCGCTGCCGGGCCAGGATCAGGCGTTCGGTGGTGCGGTTCTCCCGCATGCCAAGCCGGGACCGCAGCCATGCCCGGGTGGAGGGGTACCCCCACCGCTTCTGTTCACCTGTGACATCGACGCGGCGGATGAAACCGGCGAGTGCGCTTTCCTGGATATCGCAGGTGGCGGCCAGCGTCTCGGTGAGTTCCAGGCATGCTGCTGCTGATTCGGGGACGTCTCGAGTGGCGAGTTCAGCGGCGATCGCTGAGACCGCGTTCACCAATTGCATGGTGGACGCGGCCTCCAGGTCGACCGTCACTGATTGCATAGGTAAAGCGTACCCTAAGTGGCTGGCATTCGCGGCTTGAAAGGGATCGTATTCTGTGGCTCCGGGGATAGGTATGGCTGGGTATACCTCCGGCGCCTCAGGCCTGTGCAACCGTTTGTTACTTGTTTTGCTGACCCTTCGTGTTGAGTGGGCGTGCTGGGGTCGGTGCTTTGTCCCCAATGGAGTGGAGCGCATGGTGCGCGTCTATCTTTTGCTCGTCTCGCGCGAGGCACGCGAGCCTGTTCCGCCGGTCGGTCTGCGGGCGACGCGGCGTGCGGTGCGCGAGGCGTTTCCCGTGCCGCAGGACGTGATCGCGGCGGTCGAGTGGTCGGCCCCGGACGGTCAGGTCGCGATGTTCGGCTGGTCGAACGAGCCGGGGCACGAGCTGCTTCCCGAGACCGTGGTGCAGGGGGCGGGGCACCGGCTCGGATACTGCGGCTATCTAGCGGAGCCGAAGCGGGACGGTGACCTCCTGCTCACCGAGCCCGACCTCGGTGCGGCGGTGAGTCCCGTGGCGTGAGGGTCGTGGGCAGCCGGGCTTTGCTGGTTCATCTGGTGGCGCGGGCGGTGGAGACCGGGTTGGAGGACCCGGAGGTCGATATCCCGGTGCGCGGACGAGCGTCCGGCAGCAGCCTCTGCCGGAGGCGCGGAAGACGCCGGGGCGCGCGAAGGACCGGCGGAGGTTGATCGGGCCGCTCGCCGAGGCGCTGGTGGACGCGGCGGCGCCGCTTGGGCGGCATCCCGAACCGGTTGAGCTGGTGCTGTCGGGCGGACGGGACAGCCGGCTGATGGCGGCGGTGCTGAAGGCCGCCGGAGTCCCGTTCACCGGCGCCACCCATGGGTTCGCGGACGACCCGGACGTCGTCCTCGCCCGGCGGGTGGCGGAGGAACTCGGGATCGAGCACCACGTGGACCTGACCGTCCCCGAAGGGCACAAGGAGTCGGTGACCGTGCGCGCGGACGCACGACATCGTGCGGATGTGCGAGGGGATGAACTCGGCGTACGAGAGCGTCAACAGGTACCGGCCTTTCGATCCGGTGCCGAGGACGTCCGGGTCCGACGGTGAGACGTTGCGCGGCGGCTTTCTGTACGACCAGGACGACGTCAGCGCGGACGGCCTCCGCGGATGTTCGGCTCATCTTCTTCGCGGTGGAGCGGCTGATGACCGGGGAGGCGAATGCCGAGCTTTATTTGTACTATCGCACCGGCCGGTGGATCGTCGGGTCGCACACCGCCACGCTCATGAACGCGCCCTATTACCACCCGTTCTTCGACAACAGGGTGGTGCGGGAGGCGCTCGGTCTCGCACCGGAATGGCGGCGCAGCGAATTTCCCTTCTACCTGCTGATCCGGGAACTCGCGGGGCTGGCGGACGTCCTTCGACGACGGCTACGCGGTCGCGGACGCGCTGCGCGATGCGCCGAAGCGGTGGGCGAAGCGTCCTGATGCGGGGGGGGGGGGGGGAGTGGCGGCGGCCCCTGCCGGAGCTTCCGCCGGTAGTGATCCCGATCCCGGGCTGAAAGGCGTCATGCCGGGGCGTGCCGCCGCCACCCGGTCAGGACGGTGCCGGTGACGACGAGGGCCAGGCCGCATCCGGCGGCGATCAGCGGAAGGCCCGTCGGGATGCCCAGGTAGGTGGTGATGCCGAGGATGCGCGACAGGCCCCAGGGGAGCAGCGCCATCTGGTCGTTCCAGATCGTGAGTGCGCGCTCCAGGCCGATGGCCGCGATCAGGCCGCCGAGCACCGCCAGGGGCGCGCCGGCGCTGATCAGCGTCACGCCCGTCGCGCGCCGCCGCGACAGGGCGCCCCGCGAGGTGAGGAGCGCGACCGCGAGTACCCAGAGGAACGCCGCGAACGCGACGGTGATGTAGAACGAGCGCAGCGCGGGCGCGGTCCAGAAGTCGTACCAGTAACGGCCCGGGCCGCGTCCTACCAGCGCGAGCAGCAGGATCGCGGTGCGCAGCAGCGCGGCGCCGCCGACCGCGGCGCTCAGCGCGAAACGGTCGCGGCCGTGCGTGAGCCACCGCAGCGCGGCGGCGAACACCGCCCAGGCGCCGAGGGTGAGGACGAGATGTGCCGGCGCCGCGAACCAGGTGTGAACCGCCCGGCTGAGGACGAGCATGGCGGCGGGCAGGAGCCAGACGAGCGTCCGGTCGACCCGTCCCGCCGGGGCGACCGTGCCGGCCAGCCACGGTCGCGTCATTCCCAGCCAAAGGGCGCGCAGTGCCGCCGAACCGGGCGCGCCGTGCAGCAGCCGCTGTCCCGGGGATGTGCCCAGCACGGCGGCGGCCACCAGAGCGAGCAGCAATCCTCGGGCCAGCCATGCCATCGCGATGTCGCGGTCCGCGCGGTGCATGCCGATGTTCGCGGCGGTGAAGTTGTACGCCGGTAGCGCGACGTTGCCGCCGTACCGCCGCTGGTGCGCCCGGGCATCTTCACGGAATTGCTTCTCGGCCGCCTTCCATTGGGCTTTCGCCTTGGCCGAACCGGTGTCGAGCCATTGGACGTGCCGCAGCGTCATGGCGCGGTACGAGGAGAGCGTGGTGAACAGGTCCACCTCGTAGGCCATCGTGTCGGCGAACTGCTGCCGCAGCCGAGGATCACGCCAGGACGAGGCGGGCGTCGCGTCGATGAGCGCCCGCATCCGGCGGGCCAGCGCCACCGCGTCCCGGCCCTCGGTGATCGCCTCGCCGATCCTCGGCCTGGCGACCCGGTAGATCGTGTCGAGCGCCGCGGAGTCCCCGGTGACGATGTCCCACTCGAAGATCCACATCATCGGCGGCGGTTCCAGCCCGAGGGCCCTGACCCGGTGGCCGGCGTAGGGGCCGATGTAGAGGCCGTCTGTCACCATGCGCCGGGACGACGCCATGACCTGCGCGATCGCCGACACGGTCGCGGGATCGGCGGAGAACGTCTGCCGGATCCAATCGCGCGTGGCCGCCGCTGTGTCGAGGTCCGGGTCCCAGGCGAGCCGCGCGGTCAGGTAGACGTTGACGTCCCACATCTGCCAGAACCCGGTGCGCAGGTAGAGGGTCATCGGGCCCGCGCGCAGTGGGCCGCCGTCCTGCGTCCAGTCCCATACGCCGACGATGTTCGGGTTCGCGGCGAGCAGCGTCCGCAGGGCCCGCTGTTGGAGGTCGCCGAGGTCGTTCGGCAGCGCCCCGAACCCTTCGAATTCGCGCCGCGCCTGGAATTCCACGATGCGCCGCTGCCGCCCGGTCGAAAGCGTCGTGTTGAGAGGAAGTTCGCTGTAGAAGTCGCCGAGGCCGTATTTGGTCGAGACGATCAGATGGTCGTCGTCGATGCCGTCCAGCACTTGGTGATAGGACGCGGGATCGGTGTGCATGTCGCCGACCGCGCCGACCCCGACGCTCCACGTGCGGAAGATCAGGTCGCGGTCGTCGGCGTCCGCCTGGGCGAGCAGCGCGGTGAGCATCGCGCGCACCTGCGGGACGGTCGTCACCCTGATCTCGGAGCGGTAGTCCCAGCCGGCGAGCTTGTAGGTGCCGCCGCCCTCGCCGATCCGCACCATCGCCCCGTCCGCGTACGGCAGGGCCGTGAACAGTTCGTGCAGACCAGCGCGGTAGACCGACCACAGCCTGGGGCTGGAGGTGTCGATATCGCCGAGGTAGCGCTTCAACGGCGGAGAGAGCGCCAGCATGTCGGTCTGGAAGAACACTTTCATGCCCATGTCGTGGGCGTACTGCCAGATCGGCCCGAAAACCGAGCGCATCGCCCGCGCCCGAGCGATATGCGCATCGCCTTCGCGGTAAACGGCGTGGCCGTTGCCCACGCCGTCGAAGGTGACGTATTCCAGGAAACCCGGTACGACGACGCCGTTGTACCCGTACGCCAACGCGTGGTCCACGAACTGGCGGAACTGTGCTCCGATGCGTCCGGCGGCCTCGGCGTCCACCCAGGGGGCGTGCCCCAGCAGCGCCGGACCGACCGCATCTGTGTTCAGCCCGTAGTCCGTGCCCTTCGCGAATTCGGCGCTATCGGCCTCCAGGCCCACCGATCCGTGGTCGGTCAGCCGCAGCGGCAGTCGCGGTGCGACGACACGGCCATTCTCGGCCGCGGAAAGCACGGCCGTGCCGGAACGGATCCGGTCGGCGACCGCGTACAGGCCGTTGGCCGCTCCGGCGATGTCCGCCGCGTCCAGCACATACCCGTGACCGCGGCTTCGCAGCCGGAACGCCTGATCAGCACCGCCGGACACAGCGCCGGGCAGCGACCGGGCCAAGCGCACGTCCAGCACCGCCCCGCCGGCCGATCTCTTCTCGACGACGCGGGGCTTCGGGCGCCCGCGTCCCTCCAGTGCCGATGCCACGGACTGGGCCGCGAGCAGTATCCGCCTGCGTTCGAGCGCGGTTCCCGACGCCGGCAGCGACACGGTGTCCAACTCCGGCGCCGCGACCAGGCCGGCCACCGGCGCGGCCCGCGTCGCCTCCGCCGGCACCGCCGCAGGGGCGGACTCCAGCCCCAGCGCACCGTTCACGCCCGCCGCGACCAGGACGCCCGCGACGAGCACGACCAGCGCCGCGACCGCGAAGGGCCATCGCCGCGTCCGCGCGCCACCACCCTCGTCCGGCACGGCGCAATCGTAGATCAACCCGGCACGTTCCTTCTCCGCTCCGCCATTGTCGCCGGAAAGCGATCGGGTCGCGTCTTCCCGGGCGTTGTGGCGAGCCGGTGTGCCTCCGGTCGGATTCGAACCGACACTTCGACTCTTTTAAGGAGTTGGCCTCTACCGTTGGGCTACGGAGGCGGGCGGTGATGTCACGGACCGGAGCGAGAGCCGGCCGGGCGGGTGCGGGCGGATCAGGCCGCCCCGGCCGAATGGCTGCGTCGCGTAATCGCGCAATGGCCGGCCGTGGCCGGATCGCGCTTTCCCGGGATTCCTCGTTCGAGCATGGAAACCACAGTGCCCTAGAACGCGCTTAGCTTCCGTATATTTTCTGTATAAGGTAAAAGTGCACACGGGGGACCGGCTGGGGACGCGGGCGAATGCCCGGCTCCGCCGTCGCCGGTCGATCGGGGGGCCGCCAATGGAGTTCCGGGTGCTGGGCCCGCTGGAGGTCGTCGCGCACGGCCGGCGGCTGCATTCGGGCGGTCCCCGGCAGCAGGCCGTCCTGAGCGCGCTCCTGCTCGAAGCGAACCGGGTGGTGCCGGTCGACCGCCTGGTCGACGCGGTGTGGTGGGGGACGCCGCCGCCCTCGGCGACGGCCAACGTCCGCGGGTACGTCGCCGGGCTCCGCCGCGTCCTGCGCAGGACGGGGCGGCCGTCGGAGCGGCTGGTCACCCGCGCGCCCGGCTACCTGCTGAGGGTCGAGCCGGGTGAACTGGACCTCCACTGCTTCGAGGAGCTGTTCGCCCGGGGGGAGGCGGCGCTGCACGGCGGGACGCGGCACCGGGCCGCGCGGGACTTCGAGGCCGCGCTGCGCCTGTGGCGCGGGCAGCCGCTGGAGGCCATGCGGCTGGGCGGCGCGTTGCAGGCCGAGGTGCGGCGGCTCGAGGAACGCCGCCTCCTGCTCATGGAGCGGTACGCCGACACCTGCCTGCTGCTGGGACGCTCCGACGCGCTCCTCCCGGACCTGCGGCGCCTGGCCGCCCGGCACCCGCTGCACGAGGGGCTGTGGGAACGCCTCATGCTCGCCCTCTACCGCGTGGGCCGCCCGGCCGACGCGATCGAGGCGTACGCGCTGGTGCGCGGCCGTCTCGCCGACGAGCTGGGCATCGACCCCGGCGTGCGGCTGCGGCGGCTCGCGCAGCGGATCCTGAACGCCGACCCCGGCCTGGACGGCGCCGTCCAGGGCGAACCCGGCCCAAGGGAGGAACCCCGTCCGCGCGGGGCGGACGTGTCGTGCCACCTCCCGATGGACATCGCCGAGTTCACCGGCCGGGCGGACGAACTGCGCCGGCTCGGCGAGCTCGCCGATTCCGCCCGCGGCGGCACCGCGCCGACCGCGGTCGTCATCGAGGGCATGGCCGGGGTGGGCAAGACCCGGCTGGCCGTCCGCGCCGCGCACCAGATCGCGCGCCGGGGCCGGTTCGGCGAGGTCCGGCTCTTCGCCGACCTGCACGCGGCGGACCCGCGGCACCGCCCCGCCGACCCGGCCGACGTCCTGGAGACGTTCCTGCGGCTGCTCGGGGTCCCCGCCGCGGCCGTCCCGGACGGGACGGAGGGCCGGGCCGCGCTCTTCCGCGCCCGCCTGCACGGGCGGCGGGCGCTGCTCGTGCTGGACGACGCCGCCGACGAGGAGCAGGTGCGGCCGCTGCTGCCGGGCGACCCGTCCTGCCTGGCGCTGCTGACCAGCCGGCGCAGGCTGGCCGGGCTGGACGGCGTGCACCGGCTGGACCTCGGCGTCCTGCGGCCGGCGGAGGCCGCCGGCCTGCTCAGGAAGGTCGTCGGTGCGGACCGGGTCGACGCCGATCCGGACGCCGCCGCGCGGATCGCCGCGCGCTGCGGCGGGCTGCCGGTCGCGTTGACGCTGGCGGCGCGGCGGCTGCAGACGCGTCCCGCGTGGTCGCCGGCGGGGTTCGCCGAGCGCCTCGGCGACGACCGGCGGGCCCTCGACGAGTTGAGCCTTCGCGACCGCTCCGTCAGCGCGACGTTCGCGCCGTCGTACCTGGCCTTGCCCGAGGAGCGGCGGCGCGTGTTCCGGCTGCTCGGGCTGCATCCCGGTTCGACGTTCACCGCCGCCTCCGCGGCGGCGCTGGCGGGCGTCCCGGTGGCGGACGCCGAGGAGGCGCTGGAGTTCCTGCTGGACGAGCATCTCCTCGAACACGCGCCGGAGGGCCGCTACCGGTTCCACCCGCTCCTGCGCGCCTACGCCCGGCAGGTCGCCGAGGCGGAGGAGGAGCCGGCCGAACGCGCGGCGGCGGTGGGCCGCGTCGTCACCTGGTCCGTGCGCGCCGCCGAACGGCGGCCCGGCGCCGACCCGCGCCGGCTCCCGATCGGCGCCGGCACTCCGGGACGGGCCGGCCGCGCGGGCCGTCCGGACCCGGTCGCCTGACGGCGGCGGCGAACTCCGGGCGAGCCCTGCCGGCGACGGTGACTCAGGCGGTCACCTTGTCGAGGAAGGCGTGGAGGTTGCCCTGGGTGCGGGCGATCTTCTCCTCGACGGTGAGGGACTCGTCGAGGTCGCCGCCCACCGCCGCCTGCTTCTTGCCGCGCAGGTAGAGCGGGCAGGCGAGGTCGGCGCAGAAGTACTGCCCGACCGTGTTGCCCTGGCGCCCGGCCTCGCCCGTCCGCCGCGCCGTCATCAGGGCGACGCCGCCGCTGGAGTGCGTCGTCAGGCACAGCGAGCACATGCTGCGGGAGGTGAAGCCGCGGAACGTGCCGGACGATCCGCGCAGCGCGATCCCGACGAGGCGGCCGTCGCGCTCGGCGACCAGGTACGCCCGCCCGGCCGCCCCCGGATCGCGCCAGCCGAGGAAGTCGAGGTCGTCCCAGGGGCGTTCCGCGAGGTCGCGGGGGAGGCCGAGGCGCTTGGCCTCGCCCTTGGAGCAGTTGACGAAGGACGTGCGGATGTCCCGTTCGGTCAGGGGTCTCATGCTCGCGACGCTAGTTTCCCTAGAGCTATTAGGCAAATAGTTAATCATCCTAGGGTGGTCGGGCGCCGGGGTCCGGGCGGTCGCGCCGGGACGGGCGGGCGGCCCGGCGGGATAAGATTGTGAGGATAGCTAACAATCTCCGCGGGGCGATGGGGAGGAACGCGAACTGCTGCCGGACGACGCGCGGCCGAGGGGCCTGGAGGCCCTGCGCCGCATGAAGAGGTCGTTGCTCGCCTGGGATCTCGGCCTGGCGCGCCTGCAGGCCGCGCGGCGGATGCTGGTCAGCCTCCCGGCCGGGATGGCGGCCGGGTACGGCGTCGCGGAGGCGCTCGGCGAGCCGGCGTTCATCGGGCTCATGCTCGGCACGCTGCCCGCCATGCTGACCTCGCTGCTGATCGCCGACAACGGGGTGGGCCGGGCGACGGTCCGGTCCGCGGTCGTCTACGTGCCGTTCGTCATGGCGCTCTACCTGAGCATGACGCTGCACCCGCACCGGTTCCTGGGGCTGGCGGCGCTCGTCCCCGTGCTCTTCACGCAGTTCTACGCGGCGCGCTTCGCGCCGTGGGGCAACGACGCAGGCGCCGTGCTGTTCGCGGGGTACCTGAGCGGCCTGCTGCTGCCGATGCCGCTGACGGAGTTCAGGCCCATGGCGGCGATCGCCGCGGCCGGGCTCGCCGCGTCCATCGCCGCCCGGCTCGCGCTGGCCCGTCCCGCGCCCGCCAAGGCGCTGGCCCGGATCCAGCGGGCGTTCCTGGCGTGCGCCGCCGACGTGACCGGCGCCGCCGCCGACCTGCTGGACGCCCCGGACACCGGCTCCGGCCGCGAGCGGGCGCTGCGGCGGCTGCGGCGCAGGCAGGCCCGGCTGAACGAGTGCGCCCTGGTCGCCGACGGCCTGCTGGCCCGGCCCGGCACCACCGGGGAGGCCGAGCGCCTGCACCGGCTGCTGTTCGAGACCGAGCTGGTGGTGCAGGCCGTCGCGAGGGCCGTCCGCGAGCTGGACGACCACGATCCGCCGGGCGACCTGCGCCGCCACGTCACCGCCGCGCTCCGCTCCCACTCCGCCGGCGGCCTGGGGGAGGAGTACGCGGCCCATGACCTGGTGGGCTGGCTGGACCGGCGGCGGGCGAGCGGCCCGCCCGCCGATGTGGGCACCTCCTCGCTGGTCCACCACCTGGCGGTGCTGCTGACCGACCTGTCGCGGACGTCCCGGACCTGGGTGGACGCCGGGCGGGCCGCGCCGGGCAAGGGCGAGGAGGCGCCGTTCCAGTCGCCGGTCGTGCTGAGCGCCGGCCAGGCGGTGCTCGGGTCCGGGCCGGTCGCCGAGCAGATCCTGGCCTCCGGCGGCCCCGGCGGGGGGTGGCGCCGCCTGCGGGTGTCCCCGCACCTGCGGACCGCGCTGCAGGTGGCCGTCGCGATCTCGATCGCGGTCCCGGTCGGCGACCTGATCAGCGGCCGGCGCTTCTACTGGGCCGCGATCGGCGTCATGATCATCTTCACCGGGACCAACACCACCCACGAGCGGGTCCGCAAGACCGGGCAGCGCGCGCTCGGCACCGTCGCCGGCGGGGTGCTCGGCGTCGCGTCCTTCGAGCTGCTCGGCGCCGACCACCCGTGGATCAGCCTGCTGCTGGTGATCGCCGGGCTGACCGTGGGCGCCTACTCGATCGCCTCGCACTACACCTGGTGGGTGATCGGCCTCGTCGTCGCGCTCGTCCAGCTGTACGCGTTCACCACCGACTTCCACACCTCGCTGATCGTCCTCCGGCTCGCCGAGAACATGGTGGGGGCGCTCACCGCCGTGCTGGTCGGGCTCGTCCTGCTGCCGATCGGCACCCGCAGGATGATCGACGAGGCGGTCCGCGCGCATCTGGCCGCCGTCCGCGACCTGATCGCGGACGCGGGCGCGCAGCCGTGGGCGGGCGGGGACGTCCGGCTGAGCAGCGCCTCGCGCGCCGTCGACCAGGCCCTGTTCCGGCTGAACACGATCATGCGGCCGATCGTGCGCCGGCCGACCGGCGGCGCTGGCCGCGCCGACGCCGAGACGCTGATGGCGCTGACCACGATCACCGGGTACGTCCGCGAGATCGCCGCCGCCCCGCCGGCCGTGCCCGCGCAGGCCGAACGGATCCTGCACGCGGTCACCACCCGGATGGCGCTCTCCCTGGACGCGCTGATCGGCGCGTTCGCCGGGGAGACCGGCGGCGTGTGGCGCCGCTCGGGCGAGGCCATCGACCGCCTCGACCAGGCCCTGGTGCACGATCCGGACGCCCTCGTCCTGCGCAACCGCCTGCAGTTCCTCGCCCTCACCGACGACGCGCTCGCCACCCTCGCCGAGCGGCGGGGCATGCGGGTCATGGGCATGGAGTACGCGAAGGTGGCGCCCGAACGCCGCCTCCAGCTCGCCTCGCTCCGCTCCCGCCGCCGTCTCACCGGCATCCGCTGACCGCCGCCGGGGTCAGGCGGGCGGGCGGCCGGTCAGGCGGGCGGTGAGGGCGCCGGCCGTCCGCCGGACGCCGGCGGCGAGCGCGGGCCAGGTCTCGGGGGGATGCCGGTCGCGGCGGAAGGTGATCGTGACGGCGGCGGCCGGGTGCCCGGTGTGGTCGAACGCGCAGGCGGCGATGCTGGCGAAGCCCTCGGTGATGTAGCCGTCCTCGGACGACCAGCCGCGCCGGGCGTCCTCGGCGAGGACGCGGCGCAGCTCGCCGAGCGAGCCGGGGCCCTGCCCGGTGCGGTTCACGAAGCGGCCCGGGAACAGGGCCCTGACCTGGGCGGGCGGCAGGTGCGCCAGGAGGGACAGGCCGCTGGCGGTGAGCTGGGCGGGCATCCGGACGCCGACGTCGGTGACGAGGGTCGCGTGCCGGGGCGGCTGCTCCTTGAGCAGGTACAGCGTCTCCGCGCCGTGCAGCACGCCGAGCTGGGCGATCTCGCCGACCCGGTCGACGAGGCGGCGCAGCAGCGGGCGGGCGAGCCGTTCGAGCGGCTCGTGGCGCAGGTAGGCCGAGCCGATCTCGAAGGCGGCGACGCCGAGGCCCCAGCGGCGCTCCTCGGGGATGGCCGTGACGAAGCCGTCCTCGGCCATCGCCGTGAGCAGGTGGTACGTGCTGGAGCGCGGCAGGTCCAGGGCGCGGGCGATCGCGGCGGCGGGCAGCGGGCCGGGCGCGGCGGCCAGCAGGCGCAGCACCGCCAGCGCGCGGCGGACGGCCGGGACCTGGCTCATACCGCCAGTGTCTCGTATCCGAGACAGAAACGGCGGTCCGGCCCTGCCCCCGGCGGCCCCTGCCGGGTGGAATCGTGGGTATGGGTTTCGTCATGGCAGACAACAGTGTTCGGGTCGGTCCGGATCCGCTGTCGTTCGAGCAGGTCGCGGCGGTGGCGCGGGACGGCGCGGCGGTCTCGCTGACGGACGAGGCGCTGAAGCTGATCGGGGAGTCGCGGGCGCACATCGAGGAGCTGTCGTCGCGCCCGCTGCCGGTCTACGGGGTCTCGACGGGGTTCGGGGCGCTCGCGACCCGGCACATCCCGCCGGAGATGCGCGCGCAGTTGCAGCTCAACATCGTCCGGTCGCACGCCGCCGGGTCCGGGATGGAGGTCGAGCGGGAGGTCGTCCGGGCGCTGATGCTGCTGCGCCTGCACACCCTCGCGACCGGGCGGACGGGCGTGCAGCCCGTCACCGCGCGGACGCTCGCCGGCCTGCTGAACGCGGGGATCACGCCGCAGGTGTTCGAGCACGGCAGCCTCGGCTGCTCCGGCGACCTCGCGCCGCTCGCGCACGTCGCGCTCGCGCTGATCGGCGAGGGGCAGGTGCGGGACGCGTCCGGCGAGCTGAGGCCGGCGGCCGACGTGCTCGCCGAGCACGGCATCGCGCCGGTCAAGCTCGGCGCCAAGGAGGGCCTCGCCCTCCTGAACGGGACCGACGGCATGCTCGGCATGCTCGTCCTCGCCGTCCGCGACCTGCACAGGCTGCTCACCGCCGCCGACCTGGCCGCCGCGATGTCGGTCGAGGCGCTGCTCGGCACGGACCGGGTGTTCGCCGCCGACCTGCAGGAGCTGCGGCCGCATCCGGGGCAGGCCGCGTCGGCCGCCAACCTGCGGGCCCTGCTGGCCGCCTCCGAGATCATGGAGTCGCACCGCGGCCCCGACTGCACGCGCGTCCAGGACGCCTACTCGCTGCGCTGCTCGCCGCAGGTCAACGGCGCCGCCCGCGACACCCTCGCGCACGCCGAGCTGGTCGCCGGCCGGGAGCTGGCGTCCGCCGTCGACAACCCGGTGGTGCTGCCGGACGGCCGGGTCGAGTCCAACGGCAACTTCCACGGCGCCCCCATCGCCTACGTGCTCGACTTCCTCGCCATCCCGACCGCGGACGTCGCGTCGATGTCGGAGCGCCGCACCGACCGGATGCTCGACAAGGGCCGCTCGTCCGGGCTGCCCGCCTTCCTCGCCGACGACCCCGGCGTCGACTCCGGCCACATGATCGCCCAGTACACGCAGGCCGCGATCGTCTCCGAGCTGAAGCGGCTCGCCGCCCCCGCGTCCGCCGACTCCATCCCGAGCTCGGCGATGCAGGAGGACCACGTGTCCATGGGCTGGAACTCCGCCCGCAAGCTGCGCCGCGCCGTCGACGGCCTGACGCAGGTGGTCGCGATCGAGATCCTCACCGCCGCGCGGGCCCTCGACCTGCGCAGCCCACTGCGCCCGGGGCCCGCGACCGCCGCCGTCGTCGCGAAGCTGCGGGAGGCCGTCCCGCCGCCCGGCCCGGACCGCTACCTCGCGCCCGAGATCGCCGCCGCGACCGCCATGGTCCGGGACGGCTCGCTCGTCGCCGCCGCCGAAGCCGTCACCGGCCCCCTCTCCTAAGGAGCCCGCACATGTCCGGTCCCCGTCCCGTCCGCGCGCCGCGCGGCACGAAGCTCACCGCCGCGAAGGGCTGGCCGCAGGAGGCCGCCCTGCGCATGATCCAGAACAACCTCGACCCGGAGGTCGCCGAGCACCCCGACGAGCTCGTCGTCTACGGCGGGTCGGGGCGGGCGGCCCGCAGCTGGGACGCCTTCGACGGCATCGTCCGGTCCCTCGCGGACCTGGAGGGCGACGAGACGCTGCTCGTCCAGTCGGGCAAGCCGGTCGGGATCTTCCGGACGCACGAGTGGGCGCCGCGCGTGCTGATCGCCAACTCCAACCTGGTGCCGCAGTGGGCGACCTGGGAGGAGTTCCGCCGGCTGGAGTCGCTCGGGCTGACGATGTTCGGCCAGATGACCGCCGGGTCGTGGATCTACATCGGCACGCAGGGCATCCTGCAGGGCACCTACGAGACGTTCGCGGCCGTCGCGGAGAAGCGGTTCGACGGGACGCTCGCCGGGACGATCACGCTGACCGCCGGGCTCGGCGGGATGGGCGGCGCGCAGCCGCTCGCCGTCACGATGAACGGCGGCGTCGCGATCTGCGTCGAGTGCGACCCGTCCCGCATCGAGCGGCGCGTCGAGCACCGGTACTGCGACGTGAAGGCCGACTCCCTGGACGACGCGCTGCGCCTCGCGGAGGAGGCGCGGGACGCCCGGCGGCCGCTGTCGATCGCGGTGCTCGGGAACGCCGCCGACATCGTCCCCGAGCTGCTGCGGCGCGGCGCGCCGATCGACATCGTCACCGACCAGACCAGCGCGCACGACCCGCTGATGTACCTGCCGAGGGGCGTCGCGTTCGACGACATGGCCGCCGAGCGCGACAAGGACCGCGACGGGTTCATCGCCAAGGCCCGCGCGTCGATGGCCCGGCACGTCGAGGCGATGGTCGGGTTCCAGGACGCGGGCGCCGAGGTCTTCGACTACGGCAACTCGATCCGCGGCGAGGCGCAACTCGCCGGGTACGCGCGGGCGTTCGAGTTCCCCGGGTTCGTCCCGGCCTACATCCGGCCGCTGTTCTGCGAGGGCAAGGGCCCGTTCCGGTGGGCGGCGCTGTCCGGCGACCCGAAGGACATCGCGCGCACCGACCAGGCGATCCTCGACCTGTTCCCCGAGAACGAGCCGCTGACCCGGTGGATCCGGATGGCGCAGGAGAAGGTGCACTTCCAGGGCCTGCCGTCCCGGATCTGCTGGCTCGGCTACGGCGAGCGCGACAAGGCCGGCGAGGTCTTCAACGACCTCGTCGCGCGCGGCGAGATCAGCGCGCCGATCGTGCTCGGCCGCGACCACCTCGACTGCGGTTCCGTCGCCAGCCCGTACCGGGAGACCGAGGGCATGAAGGACGGCTCCGACGCCATCGCCGACTGGCCGCTGCTGAACGCGCTGCTCAACACCTCGTCCGGCGCGACGTGGGTGTCCATCCACCACGGCGGCGGCGTCGGCATCGGCCGCTCCATCCACGCCGGGCAGGTCTGCGTCGCCGACGGCACGGCCCTCGCAGGCGAGAAGCTCCAGCGCGTCCTGACCAACGACCCCGGCACCGGCGTCATGCGCCACGTCGACGCCGGCTACGACCGCGCCGCCGAGGTCGCCGCCGACCGCGGCGTCCGCATCCCCATGCAGGGCTGATGAGCTTCGAGGAGATGTGGGCGGACCTGCTGCCCATCGGGCGGGACACCGATGGCGGCGGGTACCACCGGTTCGCGTGGACGCCGCCGGAGCTGGAGTGCCGCGCCTGGTTCGCCGGCGAGGCGCGCCGCCGCGAGTTGCCGGTGGAGCACGACCGCAACGGCAACATGATCGCCTGGTGGTACCCCGAGGACGGCGCGCGTGATCAGGCCGTGCTGACGGGGAGCCACCTCGACTCGGTGCCCGGCGGCGGGGCGTTCGACGGGCCGCTCGGGATCGTGTCGGCGTTCGCCGCCGTCGACCTGCTGCGCGAGCGCGGTGTCGTGCTGCGGCGGCCCGTCGGGATCGCGGCGTTCGCCGAGGAGGAGGGCGCCCGGTTCGGGGTGGCCTGCCTCGGGTCGCGGTTGCTGGCCGGGGCGATCGACCCGGCGCGGGCGCGAGGGCTCACCGACGGGGACGGGCGTACCTTCGCCGAGGTGCTGCATGGCGCAGGGCTCGATCCCGATGCGATCGGGCCGGATGAGGAGTTGCTCGGACGCGTCGGGTGCTACGTCGAACTGCACGTCGAACAGGGACGGGCGCTCCGCGAGCCGGTCGGCGTGGCCGGCTCGATCGTCCCGCACGGGCGCTGGCGGATCGCGTTCGCGGGCGAGGGCAACCACGCCGGCACGACCGCGCTCGCCGACCGCCGCGACCCGATGATCCCGTTCGCCGGGATGGTCCTCGCCGCCCGCGACGCCGCCGAACGCAACGGGACGGTGGCGACGGTCGGGAAGGTCCGGGTCGTCCCGGGCGGGGTGAACGCGATCGCCTCGTCCGTCACCGCCTGGCTCGACGCGCGCGGGCCCGCCGACGGCGCCGTCCGCAGGACCGTGGCGGAGGTCGGCGCGGCGGCGCGCGCGGCCGCCCGCCCGCACCGGGTGACGGTGGAGCTGGCCGAGGAGTCCTACACCGAGATCGTCGACTTCAACCTGGCCCTGCGCGACCGGGTGGCCGGGACGCTGGGCGGCGCGCCCGTCCTGCCGACCGGCGCCGGGCACGACGCGGGCGTCCTGTCGGCCCGGCTGCCGACCGCGATGCTGTTCGTCCGCAACCCCACCGGCGTGTCGCACGCCCCCGCCGAACACGCCGAGACCGCCGACTGCCTCGCCGGGGTGGACGCCCTCGCGGCGGTACTGGACGACCTGGCCTGCGGGTAGGGATCCCGATATGCAATGGCATGCCCAGTTCGCCTGGCTCGGAGACGCGGTGGCGGCCGACGTCCTCATCGAGGCCGACGGCGAGCGGATCACGCGCCTCACCCCCGGCGTCCCCGCCCCGCCGCACGCCCAGCACCTGCCCGGCCTGACGCTGCCGGGCCTCGCGAACGCGCACTCCCACGCGTTCCACCGCGCCCTCCGCTCCCGCGTCCAGGAGAACCGGGGCACCTTCTGGACGTGGCGCGAGCAGATGTACAAGGTCGCCGACCGCCTCGACCCCGACTCCTACCGGGCGCTGGCCCGGGCCGTGTTCGCGGAGATGGCGCTCGCCGGGATCAGCTGCGTCGGCGAGTTCCACTACCTGCACCACCGTCCCGGCGGCGCGCCCTATGACGCGCCGAACGCGATGGGCGAGGCGCTGATCGCGGCGGCCTCCGACGCCGGTATCCGGATCACCCTCCTGGACACCTGCTACCTCACCGGCGGCATCGGGCAGCCGCTCAAGGGCCCGCAGCTGCGGTTCGGCGACGGCACCGCCGGCAACTGGGCCCGCCGCGTCGACAGCCTCTACGAGCAGACCGACAAGGCGGGCCGGCTGCACGCCCGCGTCGGCGCCGCGATCCACTCGGTCCGCGCCGTGCCGCGCGAGCAGGTGCGGGCCGTCGCGTCCTGGGCCAAGGAGCACCGCGCGCCGCTGCACGTCCACCTGTCGGAGCAGCCCGCCGAGAACACCGCGTGCCTCGACGCCTACGGCGTGACGCCCGCGCGGCTGCTCGCCGAGGCGGGCGCGCTCGGCCCGCTGACCACCGCCGTCCACGCCACCCACCTCACCGACGACGACATCGGGCTCCTCGGCGCCACCACGACCGGCGTCTGCATGTGCCCGACCACCGAACGCGACCTCGCCGACGGCATCGGGCCCGCCCGCGGCCTCGCCGACGCCGGCGCGCCCATCTGCCTCGGCTCCGACCAGCACGCCGCCATCGACCTGTTCGAGGAGGCCCGCGCCGTCGAGCTGGACGAACGCCTCCGCACCCGCGTCCGCGGCCACTGGACCGCCGGCGAGCTGCTCGCCGCCGCCACCTCCGCCGGGCACTATGCGCTCGGCTGGCCGGAGGCGGGGCGCCTCGAACCCGGCGCGTACTGCGACCTCGTCACGGTCGCGCTCGACTCCGTCCGCACCGCCGGCGCCGGCGCGGCGCACGCCGCCGAGGCCGCCGTCTTCGCCGCCACCGCCGCCGACGTCCGGTACGTCGTCGTGTCCGGCCGCCAGATCGTGCACGACGCCCGCCACCTGCTGGTGGACGACGTGCCCGCCGCCCTGGCCACGGCCATCGAGTCCGCCACCCGCGAGGAGCCCGGTTGAGCACCGCCATCACCGACATCGGGGAACTGGTCACCAACGATCCCGGCCGGGGCGACGGGCCGCTCGGCATCGTCCGGGACGCCGCGCTGGTGATCGAGGACGGCGCCGTCGCGTGGACGGGCCCCACCGCCGAGGTCCCCGCCGCCGACGAGGTGTTCGACGCCGGCGGACGCGCCGTCCTCCCCGGCTTCGTGGACTCCCACGCCCACCTCGTCTTCGCCGGTGAACGCGCCGAGGAGTTCGCCGCCCGCATGAGCGGACGCCCCTACGCCGCCGGCGGCATCCGTACCACCGTCGAACGGACCCGCGCCGCGTCCGACGACGCCCTGCGCGCCAACCTCCGCCGCCTGGTGGACGAGATGGCGCGGCAAGGCACGACGACCGTCGAATGCAAGTCCGGGTACGGCCTCACGGTCGACCAGGAGGAACGCGCCGTCCGCATCGCCGCCGAGATCGCGGACGAGGTGACGTACCTGGGCGCCCACGTCGTCCCGTCCGAATACGGCGACGACACCGCCGCCTACACCCGGCTGGCCGCGACCGACATGCTCGCGGCCTGCGCGCCCCACGCCCGCTGGGTCGACGTGTTCTGCGAGCGGGGCGCCTTCGACGCCGACCAGGCCCGCGAGGTCCTGCAGGCCGGGATCAAGGCCGGGCTGACGCCCCGGCTGCACGCCAACCAGCTCACGGAGGGCCCCGGCGTCCGCCTCGCCGTCGAGCTCGACGCCGCGTCCGCCGACCACTGCACGTTCCTCAGCGACGAGGACGTGGACGCGCTCGCCTCGTCCCGCACCGTCGCGACCCTGCTGCCGGGCGTCGAGTTCTCCACCCGGCAGCCCTATCCGGACGCCCGCCGCCTCCTCGACGCCGGCGCCGCCGTAGCCCTCGCCACCGACTGCAACCCCGGCTCCTGCTACAGCTCCAGCATGGCGTTCTGCGTCGCCGTGGCCGTCCGCGACATGCACATGACGCCGGCCGAAGCCGTGTGGGCCGCCACGGCCGGCGGTGCCCGCGCCCTACGCCGCACCGACGTCGGCCACCTCGCCGTCGGCGCGCGCGCGGACGTCCATGTGCTGGACGCCCCGTCCCACATCCACCTCGCCTACCGTCCCGGCGTCCCTCAGACCTTCGCCGTGTGGAAACAGGGCCACCGGGTAAACGCTCCCGAGTAACCGACCCCGGGAGGCAACGGAATGGCCGAGTTCCTGACGGACATCAAGACCCTGCGCGAGCGCGCCCGCCAGGAGATCGAGAAGGGCCCGATCACCGAGGCGTACGGCGCCGACGTCACGCGGGTGATCCAGGTGTGCAACGAGGCCCTCGCCACCGAGATCGTCTGCACGCTGCGCTACAAGCGCCACTACTACACCGCCACCGGCATCCACGCCGAGGCCGTCGCCGGCGAGTTCCTCCAGCACGCCGCCGAGGAGCAGCAGCACGCCGACATGCTCGCGGAGCGGATCGTCCAGCTCGGCGGCGAGCCCGACTTCGCCCCCGACACCCTCACCACCCGCTCGCACGCCGAGTACGACGCCAGCCGCGACCTCGTCGCGATGATCAAGGAGGACCTGGTCGCCGAGCGCATCGCGATCGCGTCCTACACCGAGATCGTCCAGTGGATCGGCGACGGCGACCCCACCACCAAGCGCGTCTTCGAACGCATCCTGGAGCAGGAGGAGGAGCACGCCGACGACCTGCGCGGCATGCTCGAACGCCTGCCGGCCACCGAGAGGCGCTAGGCGGGCAGGTAGCGGCGGTTGACCCTGATCAGGGGCTTCCGGTCGCGGGAGATGTAGTCGGTGGAGAGGACTTCGGCGGCGAAGAGGACGTGGTCGCCCACCTCGATGCGGCGGCGCGTCTCGCATTCGAGGGCCGTGACGCCCGACTCGGGGATCAGCGCGCCGGACAGCTCGCCGCGGTGGTGCGGCTCGCTCGCCAGGAGGATGCGGGCGCCGGGGCGGCCCTCGGCGGCGAACCGGCCGGCGAGGGCGCGCTGTTTCGCGCCGAGGACCGTCGCGGCCCAGCGGTCCGTGCGCGACAGCACCTCGGCCAGGTAGGACGAGGACGCCACGCCGGCCAGCACCATCGGCGGCTCCAGCGACACCGACATGAACGAGGTCACCGTCGTGCCGAGGTCGTCGCGGCCGTCCCGGACGGTCAGCACGACGACCCCGGTGGCGAACCCCGCGACCGCATCGACGAAATCGGTGCCGGTCAGCGGATCTCCCAGGAGCCGGGCAGGGTGAGCGGGCCGGCGGACGGGAGGCCGAGGCGGGCGGCGAGGCCGCCGAGCGAGCCCCAGCCGTCGAACCGGGCGGACGCGGCGGCGCGGTCCTCGCTGGACTCCGGCGGGCGCAGCCGCTCCAGCGGCGACGTGTGCGGGTAGGAGCGGACCGGCGCGTCGGCGGGCAGCCCGGCCTTCTTGCGGGCCAGGTCCAGCGCCCTGTCGATGCCGCCCAGCTCGTCGACGAGGCCGCGCTCGCGGGCGTCGGCGCCCGTCCAGACCCGGCCGCGGGCCAGCTCGTGGACGCGCTCGCGGGACAGGTCGCGGCCCTCGGCGACCTTCGCGGTGAAGTCGTCGTAGATCTTGTCGAGGGAGGCGTTGACGCGCTCCCACTCGGAGTCGCTGAAGTCCTTGGTGGCGCTGAACATGCGGGCGTGCTCGCCGTCGGCGACCGAGCCGAGGCCGATGCCGATGCGGTCCAGCAGGTCGTTCACCACGGCCTTGCCGACGACGACGCCGATCGACCCGGTGATGGTGCCGGGCTGCGCGACGATCGTGTCGGCGGCCATCGCGACGTAGTAGCCGCCGGACGCGGCGACGTTCCCCATCGACACGACCACCGGCTTGCCGGCGCGGCGGGCCAGCACCACCTCGCGCCAGATCGCGTCGGACGCGACGGCGGACCCGCCGGGGCTGTTGACGCGGAACACGATCGCCTTGACCCGGTCGTCCTTCACGGCGGCGCGGAACGCGGCGCCGACCGTGTCCGAGCCCATCGCGGGGCCCGAGTTCGGCAGCGGGCCGCCGCGGCCGCTGCGGCCGAGCCGGATCGGGCCCTGCCCGTTGATCAGCGCGACGACGTCCTGGCGGCCGGGCTGCGGGATGCGGCGGGTCAGGCCGTGCGTGCGGTTGTAGCGGGAGACGTAGCGCAGCTGCGCCCCCGCGCCGAACTCCTTGCGCAGGAAGGCGTACACCTCGTCGCGGTAGCCGAGGTGGTCGACCAGGCCCTCGTCCAGGGCCTCGCCCGCCAGCAGCGGGCCGCGGTTCGTCAGGTCGCGGACCTTGTCCTCGGGCAGGTCGCGGGCGGCGGCGATGCCCGCGGTGATCTGCTCGCCGAGGGAGGTGACGAGCCGCTGCGACGACTCCTCGTGCTCGGGCGTGTACGTCTTCTCCATGAACGTGTTCGCCATGGTCTTGTACTCGTAGCGTTTGGCGAACCGGGGCTGCACGCCCGCCTTCTCCAGCGCGCCCGCGAAGAACGGCTCCTCCAGCGCGACGCCGGTCAGGCCGACCTCGCCGGTCGGCTGCAGGTAGACCTTGTCGAACCCGGTGGCGAGGTAGAACGGGACGGTGCCGTGGCCGCCCTCGCCGAACGTCTCGGCCCAGGCGATGGTGAGCTTGCCGGCGTCCCGCAGCGCCTGGACGGCCTCGCGCAGCTCCTGCGCGAGCGCCAGCCCGACCCCGCCGGTCACCTTCACCACCAGCGCCTTCACCCGGTGGTCGGAGCGGGCGCGGCGCAGCCCGTCCAGCACGTCGCGCAGGCTCGTCCGGCGCATGGACAGGATCGCCGAGACGGGGTCCGCGGGCGCGGTCTCCACGATGCCCTCGGTGAGGTCCAGCTCCAGGATCAGCGGTGCCGTCCGCCGGTCCCGGGCCTGCTTGATGACGTTGACGACTGTGCCGGGATCCACCATGGCACCAGCCTATGCGTTCGCTCGCGGGGCCCTCGTACGCCCCGGGTCCAGCGTGCTCTCCGCCGCGAGGACGAGGCTGGCGGCGCGTGAAGACGGGGCCGGCGGCGCGCAAGGACGGAGTTAGCGGCGCGCGAAGGCCTTGTTCGGGAGCACGCTGGCGGACGCCTGCGCGACGGGGCGGCCCTGCGCGTCGCTGATGACCGCGTTGGCGACCATGCGGGTGCGTCCGGGGTGCACGCACGTCCCGGCGACGGTGTAGGTCTCGCCGGCGCGGACGCCGCGCAGGTAGTCGACGTTCAGGCTGAGGGTGAGCATCGGCATGAAGTGCTCGCAGGTGCTGCTGCCCGCGAGGCAGACCGCGTTGTCGAGGATCATGGCGATGTAGCCGCCGTGGACGGTGCCGCCGGGGTTGCACAGCTTCTCGGTGGGCGTCCAGGAGATGCCGACGCGGCCGGGCTCGGCGGACGTGATGACCTGCCCGATGTGGTCGTTGATGTCGGAGATCTGGGGGAAGTGTCCGTCGGCCATCGCGCGGATCAGCTCCGCGCCCGTGAGCGTGTCCCACATCCGGGCCGTGTCCTCGGCCGCCGCCGGTCCCGCGTCGACGCTCAACTCGTTCTCCCTGATGATTCGACGTCCAGACACCGAATGATATTCGGGGTGGGGTGCGGGCGGCACTGTGCCCTTCGTCACCGGGCACGCCAGCCGGTCTCGTGCTCAGCCGGTCTTATGGAGCGTGCCGCTCGTGGTCCCGATGCCCGTGGAGGTGTACTCCAGCCCGCCGGACACCTGCTTCAGCGACACCGGCCCGCCCGTGCAGAACCCCTCGCTCCCGGTGCTGCGTATCGCCGTCTCGTCGAAGTCGACCTGCGCGCCGGACACGGCGGAGACCGTCAGCCGGGTCTGGCAGCCCCAACGGTCGTAGTCGGCCGTCCCGCCGTCACCGCCCCCGGTCAGGTGCATCGTCACCTTCGTGCTGACGTCGCCGATGGTGATGCCGCCCTTCTGCGTCAGCGTGCCCTCCCAGGTCCCGCCGAACGCCGCCGGCAGCGACCGGCCGCCGGACGAGGCCCCGCCGGACGGCGTCCCGCCGCCCGACGCCCCGTCCGTCGGCGTGGCCGGGGCACTGGTCTGCCCGATGGTCCGGCCGGACGAGTCGTCCGACGGCTTGCCGTCGCCGTCGCCCTTGTAGATCAGCCCTGCCACGCCCCCGATCAGGACGAGCGCCCCGAGGGCGGCCACGGCCATGCGCACGCGCCTCCCGGAGACGCGGCCCCCGCCGTCCGGGCCCGGGGGCGGCGAAGTGGTGAGAAGCGGCGGATGGGGCTGCGTCGGGTCGCGCGGCGGGAGCGGGTTCGTGGACGGCCCGGACGCCCCGCCGCCCGGATACGGGCCGGGCGGAGGCGGAACCGGGACGGGCGGCCCGGGGTACGGCTGCGGCTGCGTGACGTCCCGCCGCGACAGCGGCGCCTGAGGCGGCGACGGGTCGATGAGCCGCATCGCGAGGTCGCGGGAGGACGGCCGGCGGTCCGGGTCCTTGGCGAGGCATTCGGCGAGCAGCGGGCGCAGCGCGTCCGGCACCCCGGTGAGGTCGGGGTCGGCGGTGGCGATCCGGTGCATCATGGCCTCGACCGTCACGGCGCCGCCGAACGGCGGCCGCCCGGTCGCCGCGAACACCATGGTCCCCGCCCACGCGAACACGTCCGACTTCACCGTCGGCGGATGGTCGCGCAGCCACTCGGGGGCGAAGTAGGCGGGGGTGCCGACCATCTGCGTGCGGGTCTCGGCGTCGATCGCGCGGGCGATCCCGAAGTCGACGACGCGCGGGCCGTCCGGGCCGAGCAGCACGTTCGCGGGCTTGAGGTCGCGGTGCACGATCCCGGCGGCGTGGATGGCGGCCAGCGCGCTCGCGGTGTTCACCGCCAGCCGCTGCACGTCGCCGCCGCGCAGCGGGCCGCGGTCGGCGACGCGCTCCTGCAGCGACGGCCCGTCGACGAACTCGCTGGCGACGTAGGGGAGCGGGCCCTCGGCGGAGGAGTCGAGGACGGCGGCGGTGGCGAACGGCGCGACCAGCCGCGCCGCGTCCATCTCCCGGGCGAAGCGGGCGCGGGCCCGCTCGTCGGCGTTCTTCAGGACCTTCACCGCGGCGCGCTCCCCGGACGGCCCCTCGCCGAGGTAGACGACGCCCTGGCCGCCCTCGCCGAGGCGTCCGGTCAGCCGGTAGCGGCCGATCTCGCGGGGATCGCCGGGGGCGAGGGGCAGAGCGGGCATCTTCGGTTCCTCCGGGCATGGTCGCCTGCGTCGGCCCCCCGAACGACGACACCACCGTACTTCGGTCACCGAGCGGATATCGTCGGCTCATGGGCGATGGGGACGGCTGGGCCGAGTGCGACCAGGGGCACACGCACTGGGGACGCTTCGGCGCGGCGGGCCTGCTGGCCTACCACCGCGACGCGGACGGCCAGATGTGGATCCTCCTCCAGCAGCGCGCCTGGTGGGGTCTCGGCGGCGGCACGTGGGGCATGTTCGGCGGCGCGACGCACAGCCATGAGGACGGCGTGACGGGCGCGCTGCGGGAGACCGCGGAGGAGTGCACGCTCGACACCGGGCTCGTGCGCGTGCGCGGTACCCGGGTCGAGGACCACGGCGGCTGGGCCTTCACCTCCGTGATCGGGGCGCTGGACGAGAAGGTCGAGGTGAAGCCCGCGTCGCGGGAGACGCGCCGCGCCGAGTGGGTCCGCCTGGAGGAGGTGGACGACCGCAAGCTGTTCGCGCCGTTCGAGCGGTCGTGGCCCCCGCTGCGGGAGGCGATGAAGGGCCTGGTCCTGGTCGTGGACGGCGCCAACGTCGTCGGGTCCCGGCCGGACGGCTGGTGGAAGGACCGGGCGGGCGCCAACGCCCGGCTCCGCGACTCGCTGAAGGCCCTCAACGAGGGCGTCCGCGGCCTGCCGCCGGGCCCGGTCGCGTTCGACCTCTGCTTCCCGGAGATCGTGCTGGTCGTCGAGGGGGCGGCGCGTCCCGTCGCGGACGAGCCGGTGGACGGCGTGCGGGTGGTCGCGGCGCCCGGCAGCGGCGACGACCACATCGTGGACCTCGTCCGGCGGCCGGAGCCCGACACCGAGTACCTGGTCGTGACCGCCGACCGGGAGCTGCGCGCCCGCTGCGCGGAGGCCGGCGCGTCCGTCACCGGTCCCCGCTGGCTCCTCGATCGGGTCGCCCGTCGCTGACCCGGTGCCCGGCGTCGCGCAGGGCCCGCGCCGCGTCCTCCAGCCGGTGGTCGGGGACCAGGACCAGGTCGGCGTGGAAGGTGGACGCCACGAACACCGGCACCCCGGCGGCGGCGAGCGGCCCGACGACCGCGGCGAGCATGCCGGGCAGGTCGAGGCCGTGGCCGGCGTCGCCGTAGAAGCCGACCCAGCGCTCCGCCTCGGCGAACGGCGACGCCTCCCGCACGACGGTGAGGCCCTCGGGGGCGCGGACCAGCGCGATCCACTCGTCGTCCTCGGGGAACGTCGCGTTCGGCAGGTGCTCCACCATGAACTCGGACGGGACGATGTGCAGGTGCTGCGCGGCGCTCATGGCGCCACTCTATTCAGGGCGGCACCGGGCGGGCGTCGCTCCGGGACGGGCGTTCCCCGGGACGGGCGTCACTCCGGGACGAGCCAGACGGCGCCGAGCGGCGGCACGCGCAGCGTCGCCGAGGCGGGCAGGCCGTGCCACGGTTCGGCGGTCGCCTCGACGCGGCCCAAGTTCCCTACGCCGCTGCCGCCGTACTCGTAGGCGTCGGTGTTGACGACCTCCCGCCAGCGGCCTTCCCGGGGCAGCCCCACCCGGTAGTCCTCGTGCGGGTTGCCGGCGAAGTTGACGACGCACGCCACCACGGGCCGTTCGTCACCGTCCTTGGACGCCCCGTAGCGAAGGTAGGACAGCGTGTTGCCGCCCGCGTCGTTGCCGTCGATCCAGCGGAACCCCTCGTGGTCGCTGTCGCGCGACCACAGCGCCGGCTCGGCGCGGTAGGCGTGGTTGATGTCGCGGACGAGCTTCTGCAGCCCGACGTGCAGGGCGCCCTCGGCGGCGTTGTCCAGCAGCCACCAGTCGAGCGGGCGCTCCTCCGCCCATTCGGCGCCCTGGCCGAACTCCTGGCCCATGAACAGCAGCTGCTTGCCGGGATGCGACCACATGTAGGCGAGCAGGGTGCGCAGCCCGGCGAACTGCTGCCAGGTGTCGCCCGGCATCTTGCTCAGCAGCGAGCCCTTGCCGTGGACGACCTCGTCATGCGACAGCGGCAGGACGTAGTTCTCCGAGAACGCGTACACCAGCGAGAACGTGATCTCGTTGTGGTGGTAGTTCCGGAACACGGGCTCGTGGCGGAGGTACTCGAGCGTGTCGTGCATCCAGCCCATGTTCCATTTGAAGCCGAAGCCGAGGCCGCCGAGATGGGTCGGGCGGGACACGCCCGGCCAGGCCGTCGACTCCTCCGCGACGGTGAGGACGCCCGGGTTGCGCTTGTAGACCGTCGCGTTCATCTCCTGGAGGAACGAGATGGCCTCCAGGTTCTCGCGCCCGCCGTAGATGTTGGGCGTCCACTCGCCCTCCTTGCGCGAGTAGTCCAGGTAGAGCATCGATGCGACCGCGTCCACGCGCAGGCCGTCGATGTGGAACTCCTCCAGCCAGAACGACGCGTTGGCCACCAGGAAGTTGCGGACCTCGGCGCGCCCGAAGTTGAACACCAGCGTGCCCCAGTCGGGATGCTCGCCGCGCCGCGGATCCTCGTGCTCGTACAGCGCGGTGCCGTCGAAGCGCGCCAGCGCCCACTCGTCCTTGGGGAAGTGCGCCGGCACCCAGTCGATGATGACGCCGATACCGGCCTGGTGCAGCTTGTCGACGAGGTAACGGAAGTCGTCCGGGGTGCCGAAGCGGGACGTCGGCGCGTAGTAGGACGTCACCTGGTAGCCCCAGGACGGGCCGTAGGGGTGTTCCGCCACCGGAAGGAACTCCACATGGGTGAACCCCATGTCCTTCACGTACGCGGTCAGTTCCTCGGCGAGTTCGCGGTAGCCGAGCCCGGGACGCCACGAACCGAGGTGCACCTCGTACACGCTCATCGGCTCGTGCAGCCACTCGTGCTCCTTGCGGCCGTCCATCCACTCGGCGTCGTCCCACTCGTAGGACGAGGTGTAGACGCGCGACGCTGTCGCCGGGGGACGCTCGGTGTACTGCGCCATCGGGTCGGCCTTGGCGCGCCACCGGCCGTCCGCGCCGAGGATCTCGAACTTGTAGCGCGTGCCGTCGCCGACGCCGGGGACGAACAGCTCCCAGACACCGGTGGAACCGAGCGACCGCATCGGATGCGCGCGGCCGTCCCAGTGGTTGAAGTCGCCCACCACGCGCACGCCGCGCGCCGTCGGCGCCCACACCGCGAAACCGGTTCCGGACACGGTGCCGAACGCCGACGCGTAGGTCCGTACGCGCGCCCCCAGCGCGCGCCACAGCTCCTCGTGCCGGCCTTCGCTGATCAGGTGCATGTCGAGCTCGCCGAGCGTCGGCAGATGCCGGTACGGGTCGTCCTGCACGGTCTCGGCGCCGTCCCCGTACGTCACGGCCAGCCGGTAGTCGGGGACCGCGAGGGGCGCCTTGCCCTTGTCGGCGCCGGCCAGCGACGCCGACTTCGGCAGCGTCCCGGCGAACACGCCCTGGTGGAAGTGGCGCAGCGGGTGCCGGTCCCCGTTCGGGAGCACGACCTCGACCTTCTCGGCCAGCGGCCGCAGCGCCCGCACGGTGACCCCGTCCCGGCCCGGATGCGCCCCGAGGACGCCGTGCGGATCGTGGTGGTCGCCTCCGACGAGCCGGTCGATCTCCGCGCGCGTCACCCGTGCCATGGCGTCATGGCCTCCTCGTCTGGGGTCCCGGGACCCGGGGGGCGGCCCCCGGAATGAACACTGATGCCGTTTCCCAGTAGGAGTGCCCGGAGATCGGCCGGACTCACATGGCGGAAGGAGCTGTTTCGGCGAGATCTGCGACCGCACGGACGGCACGACTCTTTGTCGGGGGTCGCGACGAATGTGCCGTCCATGCGGTCACGTCTACCTGGCCCCAGGGGTGACGGTGACCCCGCCGCCCTGGGCTCCACTCCTGTGTCACCTGAGCGACACAGGTACCTTCCGTACCGGAGCGTCCCGGCCCGGTCCGCCCCCGCCCGCGGACCGGGCCGCTCCGCTCCCCGCCGCGCCTCGTCACGGCCGCCCTCACGCGTCACCGCGCGGCTGCTCGCGGAGCAGCCCGCGCAGCCCCGCCGGATCGTCCGCGGCCACCGTCATCGCGCATCCCGCCTGCAGTTGCGCGTCGGTCAGATCGCCGCTCCGGGTCGCGTACCAGCGCCCGGCGTCGCTGCGCCAGACCTGCCAGCCCGGAAACTCCCCCTCGATGGCCGTCTTCAGATCCTCGAAGTCGCCCATCAAGGTCGTCCTTTCCCTGAGGCGCTCTTCTGTATACAAAAGTCTTACTCGGTCTGAGAGGTGTCAAGCTGTCCGTAAGCGGACCGTGCCCCCGCGGATAGCGTCCGGCTAGGTATGAGTGACGGTGAGGAGGCGGCGAAATCGAACACCGCGTCGAACGACCGGGGGGCGCGCCTGAACGAAGGGGAGGTGACGCCGGTGCCGGACCGTCCCGCCTACCTGCGCATCGCCGACACGCTGCGAGAGGGGATCCGGGACGGCGGCCTTCCGCCGGGGACCCGGCTGCCGACCATGGCGGAGCTGTGCGCCGAGCACGGCGTCTCGGAGATCGTCGTGCGCCAGGCGATCGCGCTGCTGCGCACCGAGGGTCTCGTCGAGACCCGCCGCGGCGGCGGCACCGTGGTCCGGCTCGTGCCGCCGGCCCGCCGGGTCGCGATGGAGCGCTACCGCGCGGTCACCCGGCCGCTCGCGGTTCCCGAGACCACCTTCACCCGCGACCAGAAGATCAGCTGGCAGGAGTACCGGCTCGACAAGGAGTACTCCCGGGTCCGCGCCGACGACGCCCTCGGCGCGCTGTTCGAGCTGCCCACCGGCACCGAGCTGCTGCGCCGCCGGTTCGTGTTCCACGCCCGCGGCGAGCCGCAGCAGATCTCCGTCAACTACCTGCCCTGGGACCTGGTCGGCGGCACCCCCGTCGCCGACCCCGCGCGCGAGCCGTGGCCCGGCGGCACGCTCGCGCAGCTGGCCTACCTCGGCCACCCGCCGACCCGCGTCGAGGAGTCCGTCCGCTCCCGCATGCCGACCCCCGAGGAGGCCGAGGCGCTCCGGATGGGCGGCGGCGTCCCCGTCATCGCCATCACCCGCCGGCTGCTGTCGCGCGCCGCGGTCATGGAGGTCTGCCGCGACATCGTGCTGCCCGCCGACCGCGTCGTCCTGGACTACGCCATCGACCTGTGACGGCTCCCGCGCCCGCCCGCGCCCGCCCCGCCCGGCGCGGGCGGCGCGGTCAGCCGGCGAGGTGCGCCAGCGATTTCAGCGGCACCGGCAGCCAGGACGGCCGGTTGCGCGCCTCGTAGCGCACCTCGTAGACCGCCTTGTCGAACTCGAACGCCCGCACCAGCGCCGCGTGCGCGGCCGGATCGGGGCCGCCCGCCGCCGCGTACCCGGCGCAGAACGCGGCCCGGTTGCGCTGCGCCCACGCGCGGGCGCGCAGCTCCAGCACGTCCGCCGTCTCGGGCGCGAGGTTCCCGTCCGCCGCGAGCATGAACCGCGCGGCGTACTCGAACGAGCGCAGCATCCCGGCGACGTCGCGCAGCGGGTGCGCGGGCGCGCGCCGCTCGGCGGCCGGACGGGCCGGCTCGCCCTCGAAGTCCAGCAGCACCCAGCCGGTGTCGGTGCGCAGCACCTGCCCGAGGTGGTAGTCGCCGTGCACCCGCTGGAACGGCAGCTCCCCGGCCGACGCGGCCACCTCGTCGAACACCGCGCGGATGGCGGCGGCGTGCGGGCGCAGCCCGGGGACGGCCGCGGCGACCGCGTCCAGCTGGTCGTGCATCCCGGCGGCCAGCTCGCGCAGCCGCTCGGGCGGCTCGGTCGTCACCCCGAACGCGCGGCCGAGGTCGCGGTGCACCTGCGCGGTCGCGGCGCCGAGCCGCTCGGCCTCGGCGGCGAAGTCGCCGCCCGCGGCGCCCGCGTCGTCCGGTGTGAACGCGGGCGGCGGGCCGGGCGGGACGGGCTGGGCGAACCAGTCGCGCACGCTGGTGATCGCCAGCTGCCAGCCGTCGGTGGCGCTGCGCAGGTACTGCGACAGCAGCGCCAGCGTGATGGGCTCGCCGCCCGCCCCGTCCCCGCCGGGCGCCAGCTCGATCCAGCCGTGCACGGCCGGGACGTGGTCGCAGCCGGCGCGGGTCAGCGCGAGGTTGACCTCCAGGTCGGGGTTCACGCCCGGGGACAGCCGGCGGAACAGCTTGCACATGTACGCGTCGCCGAAGACCAGCGAGGTGTTGCTCTGCTCGGCGGTGGACGGCGTGCCGTCGAGGTCGGTGCGGATGCCGGTGCCGGGCGCGCGGCGGAACCGCAGCGGCCCGATGACCGATTCGCCGGCCATGTGGGACAGCAGCGGGCGGGTCAGCTCGGGGTCGTGGGCGGCGTCGTAGGCGTGCCCGGTGATCCCGGTGGTCCCGGCGAGCAGGCCGATCTCGTGCGGGCGCAGCCGCTCGGGCAGGTCGCGGCGGACGCCGAGGAGGAGCTGGTAGTGCTCGGTGGCGCCGTTCTGGCGGACGTCGAGGACCAGGTGGTGCAGGCCCGGGTCACCGGTCTGCAGTTCGGTGGCGGTGCCGATGGACAGCTCCTCGATCGGGCTGTCCTTGCCGCCGAACCAGCGCTGCCGGGGGAGCCAGCCGGCGAGCAGCCGGACGAGGGACGGGTCGCCGGCGCGTCCTGGACCGTCCGGCACGGCTACCTCACCCCTTCGCGGCCCGGCTCGTCGGGCGGGGGCGGAAGCAGGAACCAGTAGAAGCCGTGGCCGGGCAGGGTGAGCAGGTAGGGCAGTTCGCCGATGGCGGGGAACTGCACGCCGCCCATGCACTCGATCGGCGCCGAGCCGCGGAACCGCCGCAGGTCCAGCTCCACCGGCTGCGGGAAGCGCGACAGGTTGTTCACGCACAGGACCGTGTCCGTGCCGCCCCACTGGTTGGTGTCCCCGCCGTTGATCTCGCGGGTGAAGGCGAGGACGGAGGGGTTGGAGGCGGAGAGTTCGACGTAGGAGCCGACGCCGAAGACGGGGTGGCGTTGCCGGATCTCGATCATTTTGCGGGTCCAGTGCAGGAGTGATCCGGGGTTGTTGGTCTGTGCTTCGACGTTGACGGCCTGGTAGCCGTAGATGGGGTCCATGATGACGGGGAGGTAGAGGCGGGCGGGGTCGCATTGGGAGAAGCCGGCGTTGCGGTCGGGGGTCCATTGCATGGGGGTGCGGACGGCGTCGCGGTCGCCGAGCCAGATGTTGTCGCCCATGCCGATTTCGTCGCCGTAGTACAGGACGGGTGAGCCGGGGAGGGAGAGCAGGAGGGCGGTGAACAACTCCAACTGGTTGCGGTCGTTGTCCAGGAGGGGTGCCAGGCGGCGGCGGATGCCGATGTTGGCTTTCATGCGGGGGTCTTTGGCGTATTCGGTGTACATGTAGTCGCGTTCTTCGTCGGTGACCATCTCCAGGGTGAGTTCGTCGTGGTTGCGCAGGAAGATGCCCCATTGGCAGGATTCGGGGATTTTGGGGGTTTGGGCCATGATTTCGGAGATGGGGTAGCGTTGTTCGCGGCGGACGGCCATGAAGATGCGGGGCATGACAGGGAAGTGGAAGGCCATGTGGCATTCGTCGCCGCCGGCGCCGGGGTCGCCGAAGTATTCGACGACGTCGGCGGGCCATTGGTTGGCTTCGGCGAGTAGGACGCGGTCGGGGTAGAGGCGGTCGACTTCGGCGCGGACGCGTTTGAGGTAGGCGTGGGTTTCGGGGAGGTTCTCGCAGTTGGTGCCTTCGCGGGCGTACAGGTAGGGGACGGCGTCGAGGCGGAAGCCGTCGATGCCCAGGTCGAGCCAGAAGCGCAGGACTTCGAGCATGGCGTCCTGGACGGCGGGGTTGTCGTAGTTGAGGTCGGGTTGGTGGGAGAAGAAGCGGTGCCAGTAGTACTGGCCGCGGACCGGGTCATAGGTCCAGTTCGACTGCTCGGTGTCGACGAAGATGACGCGGGCGTCGGGGTATTTCTCGTCGGTATCCTCCCACATGTAGAAGTCGCCGAACGGTCCGTCGGGGTCGGTCCGGGACGCCTGGAACCAGGAATGCTGGTCCGAGGTGTGGTTCATCACCAGGTCCGCGATGACGCGGATCCCTCGCGCGTGCGCCTGTTCGATCAGCTCGACGAAATCGCCGAGTTCCCCGAAGTCGGGCAGGATCCTCGTGTACTCGGAGATGTCGTAGCCGCCGTCTTTGAGCGGTGACTGGTAGATGGGCAGCAGCCACAGGCACTCGACGCCGAGCCATTCCAGGTGGTCGAGTTTGGAGATGAGGCCGCGCAGGTCTCCGTAGCCGTCGTTGTTGGAGTCGGCGAACCCGCGCACCGACACCTCGTAGAACACGGCCGTCTTGAACCAGTGCGGGTCGCGCGGCGTCTCCGGGCTGAACGCGTCGGGGACGGGTTCGGACGACGCGGGAACGGCGTCGGGCGGGATCTCGGTGACGGGTTCCTCCCTCGGCACCGGTCCGGGCGTCGGGCCGGGTGTCGGGGAGGGTGCCTGCGGTTCGTTCGGTCCACTCAACTCTCGCTGCTCCGGAACGTGAAGATGTGCGCCGGTCGGGTCTGCGGGTCCAGGTAGACGTAGTTGGCCTTGCGCCAGGTGTACGTCGCACCGTCCAGTTCGTCGTGGACGGCGAAGGGTCGGTCGGGGTCGTTGGGGAGGCCGAGTGCGGTGAGGTCGAGGTGGACGGTGGCCTCGCGCGGTTGGTGGGGGTTGAGGTTGACCACCGCGAGCACCACGTCGTCCATGTGGCGTTTGGAGAAGGCGAGCAGTTCCGGCTGGTCGATGTCGTGGAAGCTCAGGTTCCGCAGGAGTTGGAGTGCGGGGTGGGAGTTGCGGAGCGTGTTGAGCCGGGTGATGAGGGGGGCGATGGTGGTGTTGTCGCGGTCGGCGGCTTCCCAGTCGCGGGGGCGGTACTGGTATTTCTCGGAGTCGCGGTATTCCTCGCTGCCGGGGCGGACAGGGGTGTTCTCGCAGAGTTCGTAGCCGGAGTAGATGCCCCAGGTGGGGGAGAGGAGGGCGGCGAGGATGGCGCGGATTTCAAAGGCGGGCCGGCCGCCGTGCTGGAGGTATTCGTTGAGGATGTCGGGGGTGTTGGTGAAGGCGTTGGGCCGCATGTAGGCGGCGGCGTCACCGGCGAGTTCGGTGAAGTAGTCGCGGAGTTCGTCGGCGGAGTTGCGCCAGGTGAAGTAGGTGTAGGACTGGTGGAATCCGATTTTGGCCAGGGTGTGCATCATGGCGGGGCGGGTGAAGGCCTCGGCGAGGAAGAGGACGTCGGGGTCGGTGGTGTGGATGTCGGCCAGGAGGCGTTCCCAGAAGTCGACGGGTTTGGTGTGGGGGTTGTCGACGCGGAAGATCCGGACGCCGTGGTCCATCCAGTGCCGGATGACCCGTTTGACTTCGGTGTAGAGGCCGTTGGGGTCGTTGTCGAAGTTGAGGGGGTAGATGTCCTGGTATTTCTTGGGCGGGTTCTCGGCGTAGGCGATGGTGCCGTCGGCGCGGGTGGTGAACCATTCGGGGTGGGTGTGGACCCAGGGGTGGTCGGGGGAGCATTGCAGGGCCAGGTCGAGGGCGATTTCGATGCCGTGGTCGGCGGCGTAGGCGACGAAGGCGTCGAAGTCGGCGATGGTGCCCAGGTCGGGGTGGACGGCGTCGTGGCCGCCGTCGGGGGAGCCGATGGCCCAGGGGGAGCCGGGATCGTAGGGGCCGGCGTCCAGGGTGTTGTTGGGGCCTTTGCGGTGGGTGGTGCCGATGGGGTGGATGGGGGGCAGGTAGACCACGTCGAAGCCCATGTCGGCGATCGCGGGCAGGCGTTTCATCGCGGTGCGGAACGTTCCGGAGATGGGCCCGCGTCGCCCCAGCGGGTCGAAGGTGGCGCCCTCGGAGCGGGGGAAGAACTCATACCAGGCGCCGTACAGGGCGCGTTGGCGGTGCACCACCAGGGGATGCCAGTCCGACACCGTCAGCAGATCCCGCAACGGATACCGCTCCAGCACGTCCGCCACATCGGGATCGGCCGCCGCCTCCATCCGGTCGCCGACCGGGATCGTCTCGTCGCCGAGCCGCTTGGCCAGCCGCGTCAGGGTCGAGCGGTCCTTGCTGGGCACCGCCTCGGCCGCGCGGGCGAACAACTGCGCGCCTTCGGTGAGCATGAGTTCGACGTCCTGGCCGCGCGGGATCTTGATCTGCGCGTCGTGCCGCCAGTGCGCGATCGGATCGCCCCACGCCTCGACCCGGAACGACCACTCGCCCAACTGCGTCGGCGTCACCCGCGCGGCCCACCGGTCCAGACCCGTACCGACCTCGCTCATCGGCGCACCGGGCTGCTCGGTCCCGTCCGGCGAACGCAGCACCACCGCCGCACCCAGCATCTCGTGCCCCTCACGGAACACCGTCGCCGACACCTCGACCGTCTCGCCCACCACGGCCTTGGCCGGCCACCGGCCACCCCCGACCACCGGCGCCACATCCAGGATCGGGATGCGCCCGAGCCTCGGAATACCGGTCATATTGGACGTTCCGGACCCGACTTGCATGTGCCACCCCTACCCGTTCGAGACCTCCGAAACGTCCATGCCCGGGATGCGGTGCCACTCGTCATCCAGTTTCCGATAACTTTGCGCGACCGTCCGGGCGCCGCTCCGCGACCGCCCCGTAACGATCTTTCCCAGGCGCCCGCCGGTGAGAGGCGATCGTGACCAGGGGTTTCCTACGCGGCGCGAACTCGGCGCGGCGGCGGATCGTTGGACCGGCGTGCCCGATGATGTGCCGATGGAGGTGGTGCGCCCGCTGGCGCTCTGGGCGGTGATCGCGGTGGCGGTGGTCCTGCTGCGGCGGCCGGTCGCGCGGCGGACCGGGTGGGCTCCGCTGCCGGCGCTGGCGCTGCTCGCGTGGACGGGCCTCGTGCTGGCGATCACGCTGCCGGCGGACGTCGCGCCGGGCGCGGGCGGCCGGCTGGAGCACTGCGTCGCGACCCCGGTGTCCGACATCGCCTGGTCGCTGCGCGTCTTCGGGTCGCGCGGCCTGGAGGACGTCATGAATGTGGCGTTATGGATACCTTTGGGTTTCCTCGGCGTCCTGCTGACGGGCCGCCCCGCCGCCGCGACCGCAGCCTTCTCGGCGGGGTTCGTTCTGGTCGAGTTCTTGCAAACTCTCGATCCGGGCCGCGAATGCGATCCCGGCGACATGGCGTACAACTCGCTCGGCGTGGCCGCGGGAGCCCTTGCGGCGTCGGCGTTCCTGCGCGTCCGGGCGCTCGTGGCCGACCGGTCCGCGAGGTGACGAAACCCCTCCCGGCTGTCGCGCCATCGCATCGCATTGCATAGCGTGACGTTGCGTGAAGGCAATCCGACGATTCACGGTCCGCACCGTCCTTCCAGAGCCGCTCCGGCAGCTCGAGGAGCTCGTCCTCAATCTGCGCTGGTCGTGGCACCACGAGACGCTTGACCTGTTCCGCGCCGTGGACCCTGCGCTGTGGGAGGCCGTCCACCACGACCCGGTCCGGCTGCTCGGCGAGGTCGCGCCCGAACGGCTGGCGCAGCTCGCCGAGGACCGGCGCTTCCTCCGCCGGCTCCAGGACACGGCCGAGGACCTGCACGAGTACCTGACCGCACCGCGCTGGTACCAGTCGCTGACCGGCGCCCCGTCGTCCATCGCCTACTTCTCGCCGGAGTACGGGATCACCGCGGCGCTGCCGCAGTACTCCGGCGGCCTCGGCATCCTGGCCGGCGACCACCTGAAGACCGCCAGCGACCTCGGCGTGCCGATCATCGCGGTCGGCCTGCTGTACCGGCACGGGTACTTCTCCCAGTCGCTGTCGCCGGACGGCTGGCAGCTGGAGCGCTACCCGCCGATCGACCCCAACGGGCTGCCGCTGACGCTGCTGCGCGAAGCCGACGGCAGCCCGGTCCGCGTCGCGATCGGCCTGCCCCCGGCGGGGGGACGCGGCACCGGCGCCGGCGAGCAGGGCGGCGCCGGGAGCGGCGAGCTGCACGCGCAGGTGTGGCTGGCCAGGGTCGGCCGCGTCCCGCAACTGCTGCTGGACTCCGACATCGAGGACAACGACCCCGCCGCGCGCGACGTCACCGACCGGCTGTACGGCGGCGGCGGCGACCACCGGCTGCTGCAGGAGATGCTGCTCGGCATCGGCGGCGTCCGCGCCATCCGCGCGTACTGCCGCATCGCCGGGCACCCGGCCCCCGAGGTGTTCCACACCAACGAGGGCCACGCCGGGTTCCTCGGCCTGGAACGCATCCGCGAACTGGTGTCCGAGCACGCCCTGACGTTCGACGAGGCGCTGGAGGCGACGCGCGCGGGCACGGTGTTCACCACCCACACCCCGGTGCCGGCCGGCATCGACCGGTTCCCGCGCGACCTGATCGCCCGCTACTTCGGCGGCGCCAACGAGGACCCGTACGTCCCCGTCGAACGGGTCCTCGCGCTCGGCGCCGAGGACTATCCCGGCGGCGACCGCACGGTGTTCAACATGGCCGTCATGGGGATGCGGCTCGCGCAGCGCGTCAACGGCGTCAGCGAGCTGCACGGCGAGGTCAGCCGCGAGATGTTCGGCGGCCTGTGGGGCGGCTTCGACACCGCCGAGGTCCCGATCGGCTCCATCACCAACGGCGTGCACGCCGGCACCTGGGTGGCGCGGGAGGTCCTCGAGCTGGCCGCCCGCGAGATCCCGGCGCTGATGGCGTCCGGGCGCGGCTGGGAGGAGGTCCGCGACGTCCCCGAGAGCGAGATCTGGCGGATCCGCGGGCTGCTGCGCGAACGGCTCGTGCTGGACGCGCGGCGCCGGCTGCGCGAGTCGTGGCGGCAGCGCGGCGCCAGCGAGGCCGAGATCTCCTGGATCGACGACGCCCTCGACCCGAACGCGCTGACCTTCGGGTTCGCGCGGCGCGTCCCGTCCTACAAGCGGCTCACGCTGATGATGAGCGACCCCGACCGGCTGCGCCGGATCCTGCTCGACCCCGACCGCCCGGTGCAGATCGTCATCGCCGGGAAGGCGCACCCGGCCGACGAGGGCGGCAAGCGGCTCATCCAGGAGATCGTCCGGTTCACCGGCGAGGAGGACGTCCGGCACCGCATCGTGTTCCTGCCCGACTACGACATGGCGCTCGGGCGGCTCATGGTGCAGGGCTGCGACGTGTGGATGAACAACCCGCTGCGGCCGCTGGAGGCGTGCGGCACGTCCGGGATGAAGGCGGCCCTGAACGGCGGGCTGAACCTGTCCATCCGGGACGGCTGGTGGGACGAGTGGTACGACGGCCAGAACGGCTGGGCGATCCCGTCCGCCGACGGCCTGGCCGCCCCCGACCGGCGGGACGCGCTGGAGGCCGCCGCGCTGTACGAGCTGATCGAGGACCACGTCGCGGTCACCTTCTACGACCGCGACTCGGCCGGCCTGCCGCGCCGCTGGCTGGAGATGGTCAAGCACACCATCGCCACGCTCGGCCCGAAGGTGCTGGCGAGCCGGATGGTCCGCGACTACGTGCAGGACCTGTACACGCCGGCCGCCGCGTCGGAACGCGAGATGGTCGCCGACAAGTACGCGGGCGCCCGCGCGCTGGCCGGCTGGAAGCAGCGGGTCGCCAAGGCGTGGCCGGGCGTCGCCGTCGAGCACGTGGAGTCCAACGGCGGGGAGAGCCCGCAGGTCGGCGCGCGGCTCACGGTGAAGGTCGTCGTCGCGCTCGGCGGCCTCGATCCCGACGACGTCGCCGTCGAGGCCGCCTACGGCCGCGTCGACGACGCCGACGCGCTGATCGACCCGGCGTACGTGGAGCTGGGCGGCGCCGAGCCGGCGGGCGACGGGCGGCTGCGCTACACCGGCGAGGTCCCGCTCGGGCGCAGCGGCGCGTTCGGGTACGGCGTCCGGGTCGTCCCGAACCATCCGATGCTGTCCGGACGGGCCGAGATGGGGCTGGTGGCGCTGCCGCCCGCGCCGCCCGGCATGACGAACGGCGACCTGCGCTAGGCGGCGGCGTCGTCGTCCTCGTCGTCGGGTGGCGGGTCGGGCAGCCGCCACCCGGCGACGAGGACGGGCAGCAGCATGTGCGTCTCGAACAGCGCGACCACGCCCACCACGACGGCCGCCATCGGGACGCGGTCGGTGCCGCTCGCCATCACCGCGACCACCACGGCGACGAGCACCCCGAGCATGATCCGGTGCGCGGCGGTGAAGGCGCGCAGCCGGTCGGCGACCTGCCGCTCGTCCAGCCGGTGCTCGGCCAGCGACATCGTCCCGCGGGTGGCGATGTTCAGCAGCGCCACCACCGGCAGCGTGACCACCACCGACACGGCCAGCAGCGTGATCGTCACGACCATGGCGGTGTCGCTCGGCGCCAGGTGCCACGACACGACCGTGCCCGCCCAGATCATGGCGAGCCCCGCCAGGCCGGCCGCGGCGAGCCCGCGCCGCCGGCGCCGGGTCGTGTACCAGGACGGCAGCACGTCCGACTGCAGCACCTCTTCCCGGTGGCGCGACCACCGTTCCCACATTCCGCGAGCTCCTCTTTCCGGGACGGGCATCAGGCGCTCCCCAGCCGGGGGAACGGCGCCAGCGAGAACACGACCTCGACCGGCACCTCGAAGAACGCGGCGATCCGCAGCGCGAGGTGCAGGCTCGGGCTGTACTCGCCGCGCTCCAGGTAGCCGATCGTCTGGTAGTGGACGCCCAGCGCCGTCGCCAGCTCGCGGCGCGACACGCCGCGTTCGGCGCGCAGCACCGCGATCCGGTTGTGGACGTGCTCCTTGTCCGCCCTGCCGCCCGCCCTGCCGTCCGCCACCGGCACAGTCTCCCGCACCCGTGGATCAGAACGCGCCCTGGGCGGCGCGGCGCTCCCGGCGCGCCGCCAGCCGCGCCCCGGACTCGCGCCGCGTCGCGCGCAGCAGCAGCCACGGCGCGACCAGCAGGCCCGCGACGGCCCACGCGCCGAGCATCCCCGCCGTCTCCAGCGGGCGCCAGCTCCCGCCGATCTCCCCGGCGAGCATCGCGTCCGGCAGGAACGCCGACCGGAGCCCGAGCCCCTCCCAGTACAGCGGGAACGCCTGGGCGATCCACTGCACCTGCGCCGGCAGCGACGTCACCGGGAACAGCACCCCGGACACGACCATCAGCCCCATCACCGGCAGCGACAGGATGCTCGCGGCGTTGCGCGGCCCCGGCAGCAGCGTGCCGAGCGCCGCGCCGAAGGGGACGACCGCGAGGGTCCCGAGCGCCAGCACCCACAGCAGCGTCAGCCACCGGCCCGGGTCGGACGGCAGGTCGAGGCCCGCGAAGGCCACGCCCGCCACCAGCATCAGCACCACGTACGTGACGATCTGCAGCAGCACCGAGACGGCCCGCCCGACCAGGTAGGCGGCGACGCCGCCGGGCACGGTGCGCAGGCGCAGCAGCGTGCCCTCCTCCCGGTCCGCCGCGATCATCATGGCGAGGTTCATCAGCCCGGTCGAGAACACGCAGAACGCGACGAAGCCCGCCGCGAGCAGCACGGCCTCCGACACGCGCGTCCCCTCCGCGTCGTGGCCGCCCTGCCAGCGCACCATCAGCACGAAGACGCCGACCGTCCCGGCCAGCCCGGTGAGCAGCTCCCGCCGGTTCCGCAGGGAGTGCACGTGCTCCGCCCAGCCCCGCCGGGCCCCGATCCCGATCACCCTGGCGTTCACGCCGCCGTCCTCTCCTCGACCTCGACCGCGGCCGCGGCCTCCGCGCCGGCGCCCGCCTCCACGCCGGCGTCCGCGCCGGCGACCAGGTTCAGGTAGCTCTGCTCCAGCGTCGGCCGCCGGATCTCCAGGCCCGGGACCGGGCCGCCGAACCGCCGGTGCAGCTCGTACGCCAGCCGCGACGGGTCCGGCGTGCGCTCGGTGCGGGGCGCGCCGTCCTCCAGCCACCGCACCTCCGACGCGGCCTGCACGATCGACGCCAGCCCGGACGGGGTGCCGCTCACCGTGACCTCGCCCCGCACGAGGATCGCGATCCGGTCCGCGAGCCGCTCGGCCTCGGCGAGGTCGTGCGTGGTCAGCAGGATCGTCATGCCGTCCTCGCGGGCGAGCCGCCCGACCAGCTCGTGGAACTCGCGGCGCGCCTGCGGGTCGAACCCGGCCGTGGGCTCGTCGAGGAACAGCACCTCGGGGCGGCCCACGATGCCGAGCGCGACGTCCAGCCGGCGGCGCTGCCCGCCCGACAGCCGCGCGACCATCTGCCCGGCCTGCGCCGTCAGTCCCATGACCGCCAGCAGCTCGTCGGGGTCGCGCGGCCGGTCGTAGAAGCCCGCGATGTGCGCCAGCAGCTGCCGGACGCCCCACCGCGGGTGGTCCTGCCAGTCCTGCAGGACGATCCCGAGCCGCGCCCGCCACGCCGCGCCGCCCGTGCCGGGATCCTCGCCGAGCACCCGCGCCTCGCCGGACGACCGGCGCCTGAACCCCTCCAGGATCTCGATGGTCGTGGTCTTGCCCGCGCCGTTCGGGCCGAGCAGCGCGGCCACCTCGCCCGCGCGGACCTCCAGGTCCACGCCGCGCAGCACCTCGGTGCGGCCGTAGCGCATCCGCAGGTCGCGCGTCCGGATCACCGGCTCGTCCATGCGCCCCCCGTTCGTATGGAAACTTCGTTCGTTGATAGTAGAAGTACTACATCTCATCGCAGAGCCGCAAGACGGGGAACCTGGCAGGATGGAGCCGTGCGCGCACCAGCCCCCGCCCGGGACCGCGCCGCGACCGCGCTCCGGTGGCCGCCGCGCGGCCGGTTCGCCGACGCGCTGCTGGCCGCCGCCTGCTTCGCCGTCCTGACCGTGATCGCCCTGATCGCGACCTACGCGCTGGGTCGCGGCACCATGTCGTTCTACGGCTGGGCGCTGCTGCTGATCGCCTGCGGCGCGCTGGCCTTCCGCCGCAGCCACCCCCGCACCGTCGCGCTCGTCACTTTCGTGGCCTGCGGCGTCTACTACCCGGTCACCTCACCGGACGGCCCGATCATCATGACCTTCGTCATCGCGCTCTACACCGCGGCGGTCGAAGGCCACATCGCGGCGGCGTCCGCGCTCGCCGCGGTGGCGATGGCCGCCACCCTCTACGGCAACGACACCGACAAGGTCAACCACCTCGCCGACGCCGCCACCTTCCTGCTCGCCGGCTGGTTCGTCGCCGTCATCGCCATCGGCGGCTTCGCCCGCAACCGGCGCGCCTACCTGCGCGAGGCCGAGCACCGCCTCGCCGCCGCCGAGCGCTCCCGCGAGGAGGAGGCCCGGCGCCGCGCCATCGAGGAGCGCCTCCGCATCGCCCGCGAACTGCACGACGCGCTCGGCCACAACATCTCGCTGATCCACGTCCAGGCCACTGCCGCGCTGCACGTCCTGCCCCGCGAGCCCGGCCGCGCCGAGGACGCGCTCGCCGCGATCAAGGACGCCAGCAAGGACACCCTCCGCGAACTGCGCGCGACCCTCGGCGTGCTCCGCCAGGTCGACGCCCCCTCGGCGGACGCCCGGCCCGGTCTCGCCCGGCTGGACGATCTGACCGGCGGCATCACCGCCGCCGGCCTCACCGTCCGCACCGAGACCGAGGGCACCCCCCGCCCGCTGCTTCCCGCCGCCGACCACGCCGCGTACCGCATCGTCCAGGAGGCCCTCACCAACGTGACCCGCCACTCCGGCGCGGCGTCCGCCGTCGTCCGCGTCCGCTACGGCGCCGGGGACGTCACCGTGACCGTGGACGACGACGGCGCCGGCGCCGCGTCCGCCCCGGGTGAAGGCAGCGGCATCCGCGGCATGCGCGACCGCGCCGAGACCCTGGGCGGCACCCTGGAAGCCGGCCCCCGTGCCACCGGCGGCTTCCGGGTCCAGGCCCGCCTGCCCGGCTGAGGTCCCGGTCAGTTCTGCCGGGCGTAGAGGTGGAGTGCGAGCGGCGCGCACACCGCGGTGAGGACGGCCGTCGCGACGAGCGACCAGGCGACGGGACCGCCGGTCCCGCCCGTGTCGTTCATCAGGGCGCGGGCCGCGGTCGCGACGTGGCTGAGCGGGTTGACGTCGACGAAGGCCCGGAGCCAGCCGGGCATCGTCCCGGGCTCGACGAAGATGTTGCTGGCGAACGAGAGCGGCATGAGCACGATGTTGGCGATGCTGATGACGACCGCCGGGTCGCGCGTGAGCAGGGCGACCACCGCCCACAGCAGCGACAGCGACAGCCCGAACGCGACGATCAGGGCCACCGCCGCCAGCACGCCCACCGCGCCGCCGCCGGGCCGGTACCCCATGACCAGTCCCAGCCCCACCACGATGGCGGAGGCGAACAGGTAGCGGACGGCGTCGCTCAGCAGACCGCCGAGCACGAACGCGCCGCGCCATACCGGCAGCGACCGGAAGCGGTCGAAGGCCCCCGTCGTCACGTCCTGCGCCAGGCGGGCACCGCCGTACATGGTGACGATGGCGATGCTCATGCTGAGCGTGCCGGGCAGCAGGAGCTTGAGGTAGCTGCCGGACGAGCCGCTGATGGCGCCGCCGAACAGGTACGTGAACAGCACCGTGAACAGGACCGGGATCGCGATCGAGTCCACCAGCTGCTTCGGGTCGTGTTTGAGCTTCAGCATGGCGCGCCGCCCGAACGTCGCGGACGCGGCGAGCGCCCCGGCGCGGCGGCGGGGTCCGCCCCCTTTCAGCAGTACGTCGATCGGGTCGGTTTTCGCGGGGGCGACGGCCTGAGCGCTCATGCGCTCACCTCCTCGTGATCGGTGGTGCGGCCGGTCAGGGCGAGGAACGCCTCGTCCAGGCTGGGCTGGCCGAGCGCGACCTCGGCGACCCCCACGCGGGCGTCGGCGAGCAGCGTCATGGCGCGCCCGACCAGCCGCGCCGTGTCGCTCGCCCCGGTGACGAGCATCGACAGGGCGAGCGGGTCGGCCGCGAGGCGCACGGTCCCGTCCAGGGCGCCGGCCAGGACGTCCCGCGCCCGGGCGCGCTGCCCGCCGTCGAGCAGCCGGACGTGCAGGGTGCCCGTGCCGACCCGCGCCTTGAGCTGGGCACTGGTGCCCTCGGCGACGATCCGGCCGTGGTCGATGACGGCGATCTGGTCCGCGAGCTGGTCGGCCTCTTCGAGGTACTGGGTCGTGAGCAGCACCGTCGTGCCCGCGTCGGCGATCCGGCGGACCGTCTCCCACACCCGGCCCCGGCTGCGCGGGTCGAGCCCCGTCGTCGGCTCGTCCAGGAACAGCAGGTCGGGCGGCACGATCAGGCCCGCCGCGATGTCCAGCCTGCGGCGCATCCCGCCCGAGTAGCCGCCGACCGGGCGGTCGGCCGCGCCGGTCAGCTCGAAGGCGGTGAGCAGATCGTCGGCCCGCCCCCGGCAGGCCGCGCGGGAGAGGCCGTGCAGCCTGCCGAGGACGGTCAGGTTCTCGCGCCCGGTCAGATCCTCGTCCAGGGCGGCGAACTGGCCGGTCACCGCCACCCGGGCGCGGATCGCCTGCCGCTCGCGCACCAGGTCGTGCCCGAGAACACGGGCGGTGCCGCCGTCGGGCCGGGTCAGGGTGGCCAGGATCCGGATCGTCGTGGTCTTGCCCGCGCCGTTTGGGCCGAGGAACCCGAACACCTGACCGCGCCGGACGGTGAGGTCGATCCCGTCGAGCGCCCGGTTCCCGCCGTAGACCTTGACCAGGCCGCGCGCCTCGATCGCCGGGCCGTCCCCGCCCGCGCCGTTCTTTGACATGCTGTAAGAGTTGGCTATCTCTTACGGTTTGTCAAGGTTCTGTGCGGGCGGTGATATCTTCACCGGAATGGACGACAAGGCCGCCGCACCGGCCAGACCCCGGCGGTCCGACGCCCGGCGCAGCATCGACGCCATCCTCGAAGCGGCCCGCACCGTCCTCGGCGAGCGGTACGACGCGAGCATGGAGGAGATCGCCACCGCGGCCGGCGTCACCCGCCAGACCGTCTACGCGCACTTCCCGTCGCGCGACGCCCTGATCGCCGCCCTCATCGAGGCCGGGGCCGCCGAGTACTCCGCGCTGCTCGACGCCGCCGACCTCGACACCGCTCCGCCCGCCGACGCGCTCGCGAGGTTCCTCGACGCCGGCTGGCGGTTCCTGAGCCGCTACCCCCTGCTCCTCGACCCGACGCTCACCGGGATCCCGCGGCCGAAGACCAACGACCCCCACGACGTCGTCCCCCCGCGCCTCGAACGGCTCATCGGCCGGGGCCAGCGCGCGGGCGACTTCGACCCGGCGCTCTCCGCCGCCTGGCTCACCGCCGCCGTCATCGGGCTCCAGCACACCGCCGCCGCGGAACTCTCCGCAGGCCGCCTCACCGCCCAGGAAGCAGCGGCCCTCTGCCTCCAAAGCAGCCTCCGCCTCTGCGGCACCGGCAAGTAGCCGACCCCGCCCACCGGCGACCTCCCGGCCCGAGCCTCCAGCGCACTGCGCGCTTGAGGCGTCAGCCCGGCGAACAAGAACACCGGCTCACGGCGTCACCTCGAACCAGACGTTGGACGAACCGCTGCATCCCGGAAGGACGCCCCACCGATCTGCCAGCCCGGCCACCACCAGCAGCCCCCGTCCGAGCCGCCGTCGTCCTGGATCGCCACTCGCAGCCGGCCGGACGACACCAGCACCGTCACCCACACCCCGCCGCCCGGCTCGCCGCTGGCGCTGTACCGGACGGCGTTGGTGACGATCTCGCAGACCATCAGGTCCACGTCCCGCAGGTCGAAGCGGTCCGCCGAGCGGGACAACATCCGTCGAACCTGCGCCCGGACGACCCGCACGTCCAGCACCTCGGACGACGAGATGCGCTCGGTGCGCACCTCATCCCAGACGATCACCGCCCGGCCTCCGCGATCTGCCGGGCCGCCAGCAGCACCGAGGCCACCGGCATCCGGCACGTCGCGTCCCAGACGTAGGCCCACCCGCCGCCGTGCTCCTGGACGGCGAACACCGCCATTGACCGCCGCCGCGCCGCGACCGGAACCGAGAGCACCGGCTCGGCCGTCCCGTCCAGATACAGCACCGACCCCCGCCCCAGCCCGCGCAGCGCCCACATCAGCCGAACAAGCAGCCAAAGACGCTCCCTCGTCACGCCCCGCCGTGCATTTCCGACTCCCGGAAACGGGGATTTCGGTACATTGCTCACAGGTCCGACCTCCATTGTCGGGCCGAGGCCCCGGGACCGGTGTTCGCAGCACCGGCCGGGGCCGCCTTGTTCTGCATAGGGGACGAGAGGCGGCGATCTCTCCGTGCCCTGCGGCTTCGCAAGCGACCAACGTGCGTCCTCGCGGTCACGATGATCGGCAATTGAGCGGGACGTCTGAATACCGTTCGCAGGACGTCCGGGTCGTTTCCGGGTTGCATTGGGGGAACGTTCCATACGTCCGGTCGTTGTGGGCAACGACGCACTACGACAGGCCATGAGCAATGCGAGACTGACAGAGCAGGAACTCGCGGAAGCGTGTCAAGTGGATGTGAAGACGGTGGGTCGATGGGCGGCCGACGAGGGACGTATGCCGCATCCCCGGCACCGCTGGGCCGCATCGGACGTTCTTGGGGTGGAGGAGAGCATGCTCTGGCCTGATGCCGTCAGGAAGAACCTGAAGACCGGGGTGGACCGCGAGGTCATCGCGGTCTATCCCTACCGGTCCGCGTGTCCGAAGTCGGTCTGGCGCCGTCTCATCGGCGATGCCGACAAGGAGTTGACCTTCGCCGGTTACACGAACTATTTCCTGTGGCTGGAGATTCCCAACCTGCGGGCCGCGCTCCGCCGCAAGGCCGAGCGCGGTTGTCGCGTGCGCTTCCTGATCGGCGATCCGGACAGCGAGGTCACGCGCCGGCGTGAGGAACTCGAAGCCGTGCCGCTCACGGTCGGAACCCGCATCAAGATCACTTTGGACGAGTTGTCCAAACTGGCGGACTCGCCGGGGATCGAAGCGCGCCACAGCGATGATCACGTGGCCATGAGCGTCTTCGTGTTCGATGACGAAATGCTGGTGACGCCGCACCTGGCCCATCTGGTGGGGCATGACTCGCCGATGTTCCACATCCAGCGATGCCAGGAGGACGGGATGTTCGACCGATTCGCCGGCCATGTCGCCGAACTATGGAACGCCGGTCGCCCGGTAACGGACCCCGACAACCACTGACGGTGCGCCAAATAGACTTGTTTTTGACCACTTGAGGGCGCCCGCGCAGAGTCCCAGCGAGTTAACGCGGATCCTGCGCGAGGCGGCGCAAGGCTTCGCCTAGCAACCGGTCCAGAAAGGTGCGGTTGACCATGCAGAGGGACAAGGCGGCTATTGCTCACGTCACCTGGCGTAAGAGCAGTTACAGCAGCGGCAATGGCCAATGTGTCGAAGTCGCCTCCATAGGCGATGGCGTGGCGGTCAGGGATAGCAAGGACGCCGACGGGCCCGTGTTGACGGTCTCCATCGACGGCTGGGCCGCGGTTGCCCATACGATCAAGGCCGGCGTGTACGACCTTTAGTTCTGTGAGCGTGTGAGGACTTGCGCGGGGTAAGCGCCGGCTCGGATCCTGCGATCAGCTGTCGCCGTAGGCGAGGAAGGTGACGGTGGCGTCGCGGCCGATGCCGACCAGTGCGCAGTCGAGCGTGTGGCCGGTTACCGGGTTGGAGCCGAAGGTGTCGTTGAATTCGCCGTGCTCCCAGTTCCACGCCTCGTAGTGCACGTTGGTCCACCACTGAGCGTCCGGCTGTAACAGCGAGACGAGGCGCTCGGACGGTGGTCGCGCGGTCTCCGGAGTCCATGGTCCTGTGGGGCCGCCATAGGCCATGTCTTGAGTGGAGATGTGCACCAGGAAGGCCGGCATCTGTTCTGCGGTGGCCGGTACGGCGCTCAACGCCCTGGTGATCTCATCCAGCGTGGAAGTTGCGAAGTTCACGAAAGGGCCTCTGTCGAATGCGGGGTCGAAGAGGACCGGGTGCAGGAGTTCGGCCGGGGTGAGGGTGGGGTCGTCACCGACGTGGATGCGCAGAAAATCGTCGCCGTCGGTGATGAGGGGAGCGAGCAACTCGCGGATCTGGATTTGCGTGTTCAGTTCAAGCCTCGGCGGTCACTGCAGGGCTGATGCGTTCTCGCATCGTGGGATGACCGGCGGGTGACCTGCGGCACCGTCGTGGGCCCGGCGCTGGCGGGCTGGGCAACGAAATGACACCCGACTTGGCCCACGATGATGGCATCCCAGCAGGCGCGAGCCGTTGACCTGTTGGTTTGTTGATGTAGGCGTGCGGATCTGCACACTGAGAAAATTCCAACCTGAGTCCGCAGGTCACGGGCCGGTTGCGTCCCGCGCGGCGTGAGCGACGACAAGAGAGCTCCTGGTAGATCGAGACTTGCGACGATCTTGACCACCAGGAGCTCCGATGCTGTTCTATCGCGCTGCCCTCGATCTGTCTCGCTCGGCCCGCAGGTTCGTGGCCGATCTGATCCGCAGGCATCGGCGCCGGGTCGGGTCACGCTGGCGGCGGTTGCCGCCAGGCCGCCAAGCGCTGCTGGTCCTGGTGCACCTGCGCCGCAACGAGACCTTCGCCGGCCTGGCGGCGGCGTTCGGCGTCGGTGCCGCGACCGCGCACCGCTACGTCACCGAGGTGATCGAACTGCTCGCCGACCTGGCTCCCGACCTGCGGCAGGCCATGCGGATCGCACAGGGCAAGGCGTACGTCATCCTGGACGGCACGCTGGTGGCCACCGACCGGCTGTCGGGCGCAGGCGCCCGGCTCCACTACTCAGGCAAACACCGCCGCCATGGCGTGAACGTCCAGTTCCTCACCGATCCGCACGGCGAACTGATCTGGGCGTCGCCGGCCCTACCGGGGTCCACCCACGATCTGACCGCAGCCCGCGAGCACGGCATCATCGACGCTCTGACGGACCGGGCGATCGCCTGCTCCGCCGACAGGGGGTTCCTCGGCGCCGGCGGCGCGGTCGGTACCCCCTACAAGCGCAAGAAGCATCGCAAGCTGGGAAACGTAAGAAGCTGTTCAACCGGCACCACGCCAAGGTCCGCGCCTTGGGCGAGCGAGGCGCCGCTGCTCTCAAGGGCTGGCACATCTTGCGGAAGGCCCGCTGCTCACCCAGCCGCCTAACCGCCATCGTGCAGGCCATCCTCACCCTCCATCACCAGGACCGATGAGGATGGAATCAGCTCACTAATCGTGGGCTGGCGGGCTCGGGGAGCGCGTGTGCGCGGTTGGCGGTTGTGATGCGCTGGGGATTTACACGATCATTGCTGCCCATGTCCGCATTCGACCCTCCCGAAGGCCTGAGTGGTCGTCTGATCACGCCGGAACTCTCGGTGTTCGATGACTCACCTCCAACCGAGCCGGTGTTGTGGATCACCGACGACCTGCTGGATGTGGATGAGGCGGGTCGGCTCTGGGCCAGTCTTCTTCGTCACCATCGCGAGACCGGCCAGTGGCCGCTACTGCTGGGGGCCCGCGATCGCAGTGGCAGGCCGTGGCACACGGGCGAGCTCAACAACCCTCTCGCGCAGGGCAGGGTGGAGGGGGTCGACGTAGAGGCCTATCTCGCCGAAGAATGGACCGAGGCGTTCGACGACGAGGAGCCCTCCCCCTTCGACGCGTGGCCCGGCCCGGCTCCTGCGAGTGAGCCTGGACCCGACCCCGATCAGTGGGCCGTCGAGGTGGCGACCAGCCCGTCCGGTATCCGCGACATGCTCACCTGGCTCGACCAGGGTCCCTATCTCGGCCTCGTGCACGCCCGCGACGGCGCCGAGGCCGTCCTCGCGTCCGGCTGGCCGGCGGACGTGATCCACGAGGCGCTCACCGCGGTGCTGCGCACCTGGCAGGAGCGGTACGGCGTGCGCGTCTGCTCCCTTGGCGGCGCCAGCCTCAACGTCACCGTCGCCTGGCCGCCCCAGAGCCTCGAACACGCCCGCCGCGTCGCCGCCGAGCACCACGCCTTCTGCCCCGATCTCAGACAAGAGTTCTTCGACTTCGAGGAGTATGCGGAGGCCATCGTGGGCGCCCCGGTCTGGTCATTCTGGTGGGACTGAAGTCGCCCTCTGACGTGCGGATGACGGCTTGGACTCGGCGCAGCCCGCCTACGCAACGCCTCGCACTGATCACCTGACCGGTCGGTGCACACTAAATTGAGCCAACTCCAGTCGTGGGATGACCGGCGGGTGAGCTGCGGCACCGTCGCGGGCTCGGCGCCGGCGGGCTGGGCAACGAAATGACAGTAACGAACGAGCGCGACCTCAGATGATCAAGGTTGCCTAGACCAGTCGATCATGAACTGGGTCGCGCTCGCATGCCATCTTCCCTGCTCGACAACCTCGTGCGCCACTGCCAGGACGTCGTCCTGCCCGGGAGGCCGGCGCCAGATGTCGTCGGCCTTCCCGTACTGGCCGAGGTGCTGGACCGGGTTCCTGACCAGCGCGATCGCTGGCCCAGGTCTGCCGATGGGCGCGCTCGTGCGATCCGGTGATCTGGGCCGCACTGGGGTTCACTCTCACCAGTGGCGGGCAGGCACGGCTGCCGGTGGCCACCACGCTTGGCCGGATCCTGGCCGGCGTGGACGGCGACGCCCTCGATGATGCCCTGGGCAGCTACCTCATCGCGCTCCTGAACAGCGAAGACATCGGGAACGGGCGCCCTGGACTGGCCGTGGACGGCAAATCGGTGCGTGGTGCCCGCCGCTCTGACGGGAACCGCCCGCACTTGGGCGCCGCCGCCACCCACGAGGGTGTCGTGCTCGCTCAGCGCCAAGTCGCCGCCAAGAGCGGCGAGACCAGCTGTTTCACCGACCTGCTGGGACCATTGAACCTGCACGGCACGGTGGTCACCGCCGACGCACTGCACACCGTCCGCGAGCACGCCGACTGGCTGGTGGAGCACAAGCACGCCGACTACATCATGGTCACAAAGGGGAATCAGAAACACCTCCACGCCCAGCTCAAGCGGCTGCCCTGGCGTGAGGTCCCGCTGGGCGAGCGGACCCGCGACCACAGCCACGGGCGGGACGAGATCCGCCGACTGAAGGTCTGCACCGTGAGCGGGCTGCTGTTCCCGCACGCCGCCCAGGCGATCCAGATCAAGCGCCGCCGCGCCAACATCGCGACCGGCAAGACCACCATCACCACCGTGTACGCGATCACCAGCCTGGCAGCCGAGCAGACCGGCCCGGCCGAACTGGCCCGCGACATCCGCGGCCACTGGCAGCTCGAGGCTCTGCACCACGTCCGCGACGTCACCTTCGCCGAAGACGCCTCCCGTGTCCGCACAGGTCAAGCACCACGTGTCATGGCCAGCCTGCGCAACCTGGCCATCGCCCTTCAACACGCAATGGGCTGGACCAACCACGCTGACCGCTGCCGCATAGCAACCGGTGTCCACGATCAAGGTGGAAGTCCCCGCGCCCTGACGACGCCTTTCAGCTACTCGGTCTCGCCATGTGAGAATGCATCAGCCCTGGGGGTCACTGGTTGGGGTTTGTGGGGGTGGGGGTTGATTCGCTTGGTCGTAGGCGTGTTGTGACGCTGACACGTCGCTGAGGTGTGCGATCGACCATTCCTCCAGCGCGCGCAGCGGCTCGCGCAGAGTGCGGCCCGCTTCGGTTAGCGCGTACTCGACGCGGACCGGGACCTCGGGGTGGACGGTGCGGCGCACGAGCCCGTCCCGTTCGAGCCCCCGGAGCGTCTGGGTGAGCATCTTCTGCGAGATGCCCTCAATGCGTCGGCGCAACTCCGAGAAGCGAACCTCGCCGTCCCAGAGGGCGCCCACTATGAGCACGGTCCAGCGATCGCCGATGCGATCCAGGATGCGGCGGGTCGGGCAGTCCGCGCGGTAGGGGCTGCCGTGGAGGACCGACTCGGCCGGGGTGGTTACCACCAAGTGCCTTCTTCCCGTTGGAGAGCTGCTCTCATAACGTAACCGCTGTGCGTCGCCAGACGCTCCTCGTTCAGGAGAAAGGCACCTCATGTCTCGCATTACCGTCATCGGCGGCACCGGCTATGCAGGTTCTGCCATCGTCGCGGAGGCCGCTGCCCGTGGTCACCAGGTCACCGCACTGAGCCGCTCGCTCCCCGACGCGCCGATCCCGAACGTGACCTATGTCCAAGGCGACGCCACCGACGAAGCAACGCTCTCTGCACCTATCGAGGACGCGGACGTCGTCGTGGCCGCGGTCGCCCCACGCGGTTCGGTGGCCCGCACCTGGCGTGACGTCCACCGCACCATCGCGCGTGCGGCCGATGCCGCGGGCGTACCCCTGTTCATCGTCGGCGGCTTCTCGTCGCTGCGCCCCGCACCCGGGGCCGATCGCTTCGTCACGGACCTCAGCGACATCCCCGCCGAGTTCCACGACGAGATCCGCGCCGGGGCGGCGTTCATCATCGAGGACCTCCCGGCCGCGCCCGCGACACTCGACTGGGTCTTCGTGAGCCCGGCGCTCAGGTTCGGCGCGCATATGCCCGGCGAACGACTCGGCCGTTACCGGCTCGGCGACGACGTCGCGGTTCAGCCCGCGGACGGCGGCGCGATCTCCGCCGCGGACTACGCCCTCGGGCTCGTCGATCTGATCGAGAAAGGCGACCACCACAGGGCGCACGTCAACCTCGGCCACTAGTCGGAGGGGTCGGTGGCCAGGGCTTCGTAGGCGGGGAGCAGGGCGTCCGTCAGGGGGCGGCGGCGGATCTTGACCGGGGGCGGTGTCGCCACCTGGAGGATGAAGCCCGGGGGGACCGGGGGAGCGGGCGGGCGGTCGCGGAGGCGGGCGAGGCCGGACGGGGTCGTCCAGAAGTCGGTGGCCGACAGGGGCTCGTCCTCCATCGCGAACGGGTCGGGGGCGGCGGCGGGGCCGCGGCGCAGGGCGGTGAGGAGCTGGTCGCGGCTGCGGCCGTTCCATTCGAGGATGAGGAACGGGTCGTCGTCGAACGCCTCGGCGAGCAGGTAGAGGACGGCGGCGGCGTGCTTGCACGGGTCGCCCCAGTCGGGGCAGTCGCACATCAGGTGCAGGTCGGAGGCCGTGTTGGGGAAGAGGGCGAGGCCCAGTTCGGCGAAGACCCATTCGATTTCCGGGGGCATTTCGCCGGCGAGGAGGCGGGCGCGGAAGACGGCGCGGGATGCCAGTTCCTTCTCGACGGCACGCCAGTTCCTGGGCTCTATTCCTTCGATGCCGAGGGCCACCTCATAGGGCTCGGGGAGTGAGCCCCTGACTTTCGCGGTGACCTCGTAAGGGGTGACGCGGAGGTCGTAGACCTGGCCTTTTCGGGCGTAGGTGCGCCCGCGGGACAGGCGGCCCTGGTCGGCGAAGGATTCCAGGAGGTCGATGAAGCGGCGCGACCACCATTGCGCGCCGATCGAGCCGCGCTTGGTGCGGGCCTTGATTCCCTCGTCGTCCATCAGTCGCTCACCGCCTCGGGGGACAGCCGCAGGACGTCGCGGAGTTCGGCGACGGACAGCTCGGTCAGCCATTCCTCGCCGGTGCCGACGATCGATTCGGCGAGGGCCTTCTTGCGCTCGATCATCTCGTCGACGCGCTCCTCCATCGTGCCGACGCAGATGAACTTGCGGACCTGCACGTTGCGGGTCTGGCCGATGCGGAACGCCCGGTCGGTGGCCTGGTCCTCGACGGCGGGGTTCCACCAGCGGTCGACGTGCACGACGTGGTTGGCGGCGGTCAGCGTGAGGCCGGTGCCGGCGGCCTTGAGGGAGAGCAGGAAGATCGCCGGTTCCCCGTCGCTCTGGAAGTGCTGGACGAGGTCGTCGCGGGCCTGCTTGGACGTGCCGCCGTGCAGCCAGAGGACGGGACGTTCGAGCCGGGCCGCGAGGTACGGCTGGAGCATCGAGCCGAACTCGGCGTACTGGGTGAACACGAGCGCCTTCTCGCCCTGGTCGAGGACCTCGGCGCAGATCTCCTCGAGCCGTTCGAGCTTGCCGGAGCGGCCCGGCAGGCGGGAGCCGTCCTTCAGCAGGTGCGCGGGATGGTTGCAGACCTGCTTGAGCTTGGCCATCGTCGCCAGGACGAGCCCGCGCCGCTTCTTGTCGTCGGCCTCGGCGATCTGCTCCAGCATGTCGTCCACGGTCGCCTGGTAGAGGGACGCCTGCTCGGTGGTGAGGTTGCAGTAGACCTTGATCTCCTGCTTCTCCGGCAGGTCCGAGATGATCGACTTGTCGGTCTTGAGGCGGCGCAGGATGAACGGCTGCGTGGCGCGCTTGAGGGCGAGCGCGGCCTGCTCGTCGCCCTCCTTCTCGATCGGGACGGCGAACCGCTGCCGGAACGCGGCGCGCGGCCCGAGCAGCCCCGGGTTGGCGAACTCCATGATCGACCAGAGTTCGGTGAGGTGGTTCTCGACGGGGGTGCCGGTGAGGGCGATCCGGTTGCGGGCGGGGATGCTCCGCACCGCCCTGGCCTGCCGCGTGCCGCTGTTCTTCAGGGCCTGCGCCTCGTCGCAGACGACCCGCTCCCATTCGACGGGCGCGAGCATTTCGGCGTCGCGGGTGGCCGTCCCGTAGGTGGTCAGGACGAGGTCGGCGTTGCCGGCCGCTTCGATGAGGTCGTCGCCGCGGTGCCGGCTCGTCCCGTGGTGGACGTAGACGCGCAGCTTCGGGGCGAACCGCGCCGCCTCCCGCTGCCAGTTCCCGACCAGCGACATCGGCAGGATCGCCAAGGTGGGGCCGGGCCGGGCGCCGTTCTCCCGTTCATGGACGAGAAGGGACAGAACGGAGATCGTCTTGCCAAGCCCCATATCGTCCGCAAGAAGGGCGCCCAGCCCCAGATCGTCCATGAAGGTCAGCCAGGCCAGGCCGCGTTCCTGGTAGGGGCGCAGTTCGGCGTCCAGGTCGTCCGGCGTGCGCATCGGGGTGAGGCGGCGGTCGGCCTCGCCGGACAGCAGGTCGCCGAAGGTGCCGTCGGCGTCGACGGCGGTCAGCGGGAGGGCGTCGTCGCCCGCGTGGACGATCGCGCGGATCGCCTCGGCCGCGGCCATCCGGCCCTGGCGCGGGTGCCGCAGGAAGTCGAGCGCGGCCTCCAGCTGCTCCTCGTCCAGCTCGACCCACTGGCCGCGCAGCCGGACGAGCGGCGTCTTCAGCCGGGCCAGTTCCTCCAGCTCGGCCTCGTCGATGCTCGCGTCGCCGATGGCCAGGTCCCACCGGAAGTCGACCATGCCCTTGAGGTCGAAGCCGGACGGCGCGGCGGCGCCCGAGGAGGCCTCGGGGTCGTCGGCGCGGGTCGTCAGCTTCATGCCGAGCTTGGCCTTGCCCGCCCACTGGGGGAGCAGGACGCCGAACCCGGCGGCGGCCAGCATCGGCGCCGCCCGGCGCAGGAAGCGGAACGCGCCGGCGGTGTCGAGGATCAGCTCGGCGGGCGCCGGGCCGTCGAGCGCGGGCGCCATGTCGGGGAACAGGCGGAGCGCCCGGCCGAGGCCGGTGAGGAGCGTCTCCTCCGCGTCCTGGACGGAGGTCGCCTCCCCGTCCCACACCATCGCGGCGGGCACGTAGAGGCTGGGGTCCTCGGTGCCCTGGAGGGCGAACTCGACCCGCCAGGTGTCGCCGGGCTCGTCCTGCTCGTCCTTATCCTCCCCTTCGGGGAACGGGTCGGCGGTGAACTCCGCGGCGCCCGGTTCGGCGAGCCGGAAGCAGACGCGCAGCGGCCCGGACGGGCGGCGCGCGGCGGCGGCCCACGCGTCCAGCTCGGCGACGAGCTCGTCCGGGTCGTCGCCGGGTTCCCGGGCGACCTCGGCGGACGGGCCGGTCAGCGCCTCCGCCCAGCGTTCGGCGAGCGGCAGCCGGTCGGGGACCTTGCCGCGCCGGGGCGGCAGCAGCGGGTGCGGGACGACGCCCCGGACCGCGGTGTCGACCAGCCCGGACAGCGCCTCCCGCAGCACCTGCGCGGCGGGCCGCCCCCCGTCGGCCGCGCGGCACGCGGCGGGCATCGCGCGGGCCAGCGCGCGGAACCGGGCCGGGTCGTCCAGGACGGGCCGCCAGCGCGCGACGAGGTCGCCGTCCTCGCGCAGCAGCGCCGGGAGCACCTGGCCGCGCCCGGCGAGGTGCACGGCCTCCTCCGCCAGGACGCACAGGAACCGCAGGTCGGAGCCGGGGACGACGTCGCCGCTGTGCTCGGCGGCCTGGAGCAGCGCCATCGCGGGGAACGGCTCCAGCACCAGCGCCGGCACCCGCCACGGCCGCAGTTCGGGCTCCCCGGGCACCGGCTCGGGGCCGAGCTCGGCGGACGGCAGCGGATGGTCGCCGTGGGTCGGCAGCGCCATCGTCAGCTCGACGCGGAACGCGGTGCGCAGGAGCGGCTCGTAGGACGTCCCGGCGAAGTCGCGGGTCGCGAACGGGTGGACGTCGGGATCGTGCTGGTACGGGCCGGTGCGTTCGGCCCAGAGACAGAGCGCGCCGGCGTGCCAGGTGGCGTGGGCGACGAGCATGGTCCCCGAAGTTACCAGCCGTCCCGGACGGTCCGGCGACGCGCGCGAACGGCGCCGCTGGTTAGGCTCGGGGCGTCGGTCGACCGGAGGATCTTGGAGGCGTTCGTGGGCGAGTTCGTGCGGGTGGAGGCCGAGGACGGCGTCGCGACGATCAGGCTGGACCGTCCGAAGATGAACGCCCTCGACGCGCGGATGCAGCGGGAGCTGATCGGCGCGGCCCGGCAGGTCACCGAGGACGACCAGGTCGGCGCGGTGGTGCTGTACGGCGGGGAGCGGGTGTTCGCGGCGGGCGCCGACATCAAGGAGATGGCGCCGATGTCCTACGCGGAGATGGCGGCGGGCCACTCGCGGCTGCTGCAGGACTTCACCAGGGCGCTCGCGGCGATCCCGAAGCCGGTGATCGCGGCGATCACCGGGTACGCGCTGGGCGGCGGGCTGGAGGTCGCGCTCACCGCGGACCTGCGGGTCGCGGGCGAGGGCGCGAAGGTCGGGCAGCCGGAGATCCAGCTCGGCATCATCCCGGGCGCGGGCGGCACGCAGCGGCTCGCGCGGCTGGTCGGCCCGTCCAAGGCCAAGGACCTCATCTTCTCCGGGCGGCACGTCAAGGCGGACGAGGCGCTCGCCATGGGGCTGGTGGACCGGGTCGTCCCCGACGCCGACGTCTACACGGCCGCGAAGGAGTGGGCGGCGACGTTCGTGGGCGGGCCCGCCATCGCGCTGCGCGCCGCCAAGCAGGCCATCGACTCCGGCCTGGAGGTCGACCTCGCCACCGGGCTGGAGATCGAACGGGTGCAGTTCGCCGCGCTGTTCGCCACCGAGGACCAGAAGAACGGCATGAAGTCCTTCATGGAGGAGGGGCCGGGCAAGGCGAAGTTCACGGGCCGCTGAGCGCGCCCTCCTGTGTCGCGGCGCGTTCCTGCGCGTCCACGACGTCGGCGGCGTAGCGCTCGGTCCAGCGGCCCAGGGCGTTCAGGGGTTCCAGCATCCCGCGTCCCGGGCCGGTCAGCTCGTACTCGACGCGCGGCGGCGCCTCGGCATAGCGGCGGCGGACGACCAGCCCGTTGTGCTCGAGGCGCCGGAGCGTCTCGGTCAGCACCTTGTGGCTGATGCCGCCGATGCGGTCCTGGAGTTCGCCGGGACGCAGCGGGCCGTGCTGAAGCGTCCACAGCACGACGCCGGTCCACGTGCCGGACAGCAGGTCGAGGCCGAGCCGCGTCTGGCAGTCGGCGATGAACTCGGGATCGTCCATTCTGCCCCTCCCGATACGCACCCGATGGTGCGGAACGAACCGCTTAGCGTCCCGTCCGACGGTAATCGACACGGGAGGTCGTCATGCGGATCGGTGTGCTGGGTGCGGGCAACATGGCGGACGCGCTCGCCACGCAATGGGCGCGCAAGGGACACGACGTCCGGATCGGGGCGCGGACGCCGGAGAAGGCGGTCGCGCTGGCGGGACGCATCGGCCACGGCGCGGAAGGCGGGACGTTGCGGACGGCGGCCGAGTTCGGGGACGCGGTCCTGCTGGCCGTCACCCATGAAGGTGTCGAGGACGCGTTGCGCCAAGCGGGGCCCCTCGCGGGACGCGTCCTCATCGACTGCACGAACCCGATGGAACCGCCGTTCGAGCGGTTGAAGACCGACGGCGGCCCTTCGGCGGCGCGCCGCGTCGCCGACCTGACCGGGGCGCGGGTGGTGAAGGCGTTCAACACCTGCCCGGACCCGGTGTGGCGGATGACGCCGCCGGCTTTCGGCGGGCGCCCGCTCGGCGTCCCGCTGTGCGGCGACGACCCGGACGCGCTGGCCGTGGCGCGCCGCCTGGTGACCGACCTCGGCTGCGTGCCGATGGACGGCGGCGGCCTGGACCGGGCGGCGCTGCTGGAGGCCGCGACGGCGTTCCTGGTCGGGCTGTGGACGGCCGGCGAGGACCCGCTGGCGATGCTGCCCCCGGCCGCCGTGGTCATGGCCCGGGCGCCGCAGCGGACGTCCGAACCCGCCGGCTGACGGCGTGGCGCGGGGGGGGGGGGGGGCCTCCGCGCGGGGGCCGCCCCGCCACCCCGGCTCAGGGGCGCTCGCCCTCCTTCGCCACCGGGGCCTTGACGAGCTGCGCGGACAGGCTGGTGACCGTGCCCGCCGGGGCGGTGCCCGTCGGCTTCGGCCGCCAGTTGTCGAGCCGCTTGCCCTGGCCTCTGTCCGGGTACTCCACCTGGGGCGTCAGCGACACCGTCCGGTGGCCCATGTAGGCGTAGGTCTTCGGGTTGAGGATGATCTCCTCGCGCTGGCCGCCGCCGTTCACCGCGAGCGCGAACGCGATGCCGCGCCGGCCGGCGGCGTCCGCCACGTTCCGCTCCAGCGTGACGCCCTTGAGGCGGGGCAGCACCCGGTAGAAGGCGGCCTGCAGCTTCGGCGACGGCGCGCCGTAGTCCATGAGGCTGCGGACGAGGAGGAACGCGGCCGTGTCGGGTCCCTGCCACGGCGCGGCGAAGTCCGGCGGGTTCTTGAACAGGGACCTGTTCTCGAGCTGGCCGATCAGGACGTTGGGATTGGTGGAGTATCGCCCGAGGTTCGCCCATTCGGGGTCGGGAGGCATGCGCACCGTCCGCCCCTCCCGCTGGACGTCGTGCGCCCGGCCGTTGTACTTCGCCCACCGCTCGCTCGTGGACCGCTTGCCCGTGATCCTCGTGGAGCCGTAAGTGCTGCCGGCGTCCATGGTCTTGATGTACGTCCACTGGCCCGGGGCGACGGCGGTGCCCGTCTCGGCGGCCTTCGCCGCGCGGGTTCCGAGCTCCTTCACGTTGGCGACCGGGGCGAAGTTCTTCGGCCCGTTCCCGGTTCCGCCACCGGATCCGCCGGTCATGGCCACCGCGGTGACCGCGGCGGCGGCCGCGGCGACGGCGGCCACCGCTCCGGCCCGCCACGCCGGCCGGGCCCAGAACGGCCGCGGCCGGACGGCCGGGCCGGCGGCCGCGGCGAGCGGCCGGCCCGTCGCGCCGGCCTCGGCGAGCAGCAGGTTCCGCGCGGCCTCGGCCGCGTCCGGCGTGATCGGCGGCGTCGCCGACCGCAGTTCGCGCAACTGGGTCATCTCGTCCATCACTCCGCCTCCGGTGCGGTCGGGTCGGCGCCGCCGAGGGCGGCCTTCAGCTTGCGGCGGACGCGGTTCAGCCGGGAGCCGACGGTGCCCGGCGGGATGCCGAGCGCCTCGCCGACCTCCTCGTAGCCGAGGTCGCCCCACGCGACGAGCAGCAGGACGTCGCGGTCGCCGGCCGGCAGCTCCGCCAGCGCCCCGCCGAGCAGCCGCTCCTGCTGCTGCGCGGTGACGCGCGCCACGACGGCCTCCGCCTCCGGCTCGGGCAGCGGGTCGATCCCGGTCCGCTGCAGCGCCCGGTAATGCCGTTCCTCACTGCGGTGGTGCCGCGCGACGAGCGTGGTGGCGATCCCGTACAGCCAGGGCCGCGCGAGGGGGCGGCCCGGGTCGTACGTGCCGCGCTTGCGGAACGCGGTGAGGAACGTCTCGGCCACGATGTCGTCCGCCGCCTGCGTGCCGAGCCGCCGGGCGGCGTAGCGGTGGATCTGCGCGGCGTACCGGTCGAAGAGCACGGCGAAGCGTTCCGGGTCGTGCACCGAACGGCGGATGACCTCGGCGTCGCTGGCGTACGCGCCGGCCGCCTCTGCGTCCGGGGCGACGCCGGCCCGCTGCCGGGACCGGATGGCCGTCATACGGGTCCTCTTCGTGAGGCCATGGTGGGCTCCTGTTGGGGGACTGGCGATGGGACACCCGTTGTCTCCCGCAGTGCCGCCTCCTCTTCACGGTCCACTTCGCACCAATTGTGAGGCTATTTCGGCGAGTGCCGCCGGGCGCGGCCAAGATCGCCGCTAGCATCTGCCGCCATGCGACACGCGTACCGAACCGCGCTCGTGACCGGCGCCTCCAGCGGGATCGGCGAGAGCTTCGCCCGCATCCTGGCCGCCCGCGGCACCGACCTGGTGATCGTGGCCCGCCGCGGCGACCTGCTGGACGGGCTCGCCCGCGAGCTGGTCGAGCGGTACCGGGTCGCGGTCGAGGTGCTCGCGGCCGACCTCACCGATCCCGGGCAGCGCGCCGAGATCGAGCGGCGGCTGCGCGCCGAACCCGTCGAGCTGCTGGTCAACAACGCGGGGCACGGCGCTTTTGGAGCGTTCGCGGAACTGCCCGTGGAGGACCACCTCCGGCAGCTGGAGCTGAACGTCACCGCGCTCGTCCGGCTCACCCACGCCGCTCTGCCGGGGATGGTCCTGCGCGGACGCGGCGGAGTGCTGAACGTCGCGTCCATGGCCGGGTTCACCCCGTCGCCCGGCAGCGCGACCTACGGCGCGACCAAGGCCTACGTCGCGTCCTTCTCCGAGAGCCTGCACGCGGAGGTCGCCTCGAAGGGCGTCCACGTGACCGCGCTGTGCCCCGGCTTCACCCGCACCGAGGACGACGCCCCGACCAACCTGCTGTGGCTGCGCCGCGACGACGTGGCCAGGGCCGGTCTGGACGCGGTGGCGGCCGGACGCGCGCTCAGCGTCCCCGGCGTCCAGTACAAGGCGGCGCTGCCCGCGCTGAAGCTCGTCCCGCGCCCGCTGCTCAGGGCCGCGGTGAACCGGATGTGGCACCAGGCGGCCGACACGCGGTGACGAAAGCGGACGGCCGGTTTCACTCCGATCTACAAAACACCCCCGGGCCTGATTGTCACGGGGGTGACTTGACGCGGGTCGGGTGGACTGGCGACCATCGAACCTACGCTTGAGTAGGTTAGAACGGCCTGCTGGGCGCCCCATTCCGTGCCGCGGGCGCGGCGGCACCGTCCGGCACTCCGACACGTCCAGCGAAGGAAGCGCATGTCCGTGACCCCCGAAGAGAAGTTCCAGACCGATCTCCTGCTCGACCTCGAGCCGGTGGTCGAGACGGAGCTCAACCGGCACATGTCCATGGCCAAGGAGTGGTTCCCGCACCAGTACGTGCCGTGGAGCGAGGGCCGCGACTTCGACGGGCCGCTGGACGGCGAGCCGTGGTCGATCGAGCACTCGAAGGTGACCCCGGAGGCGCGCGAGGCCCTCATCGTCAACCTGCTCACCGAGGACAACCTCCCCGGCTACCACCGCGCGATCGCCACCGTCTTCGGCCGCGAGGGCGCCTGGGGCACCTGGGTGAACCGGTGGACGGCCGAGGAGAACCGGCACGGCATCGTCATCCGCGACTACCTCACCGTCACCCGCGCCGTCGACCCGATCGCGCTGGAGCGCGCCCGGATGCGCCACATGGAGGCCGGCTACGAGGCCGACCACGGCGAGTCGTTCCTGCACGGCACCGCCTACGTGGCGTTCCAGGAGCTGGCGACCCGCGTGTCGCACCGCAACACCGGCAGGGCGTCCGGCGACCCGCTCTGCGAGCAGATGATGGCGCGCGTCGCGGCCGACGAGAACCTGCACATGATCTTCTACCGGAACCTCATGGGCGCCGCGCTCGACATCGCGCCGAACGAGACGATGCGGGCCGTCACCGACGTCGTCAAGGCGTTCCAGATGCCCGGCCACAGCATCGACGGGTTCCTGCGCAAGTCCGTCGTCATCGCCAACGCCGGCATCTACGACCTGCGCCTGCACCACGACGACGTGCTCACCCCGGTGCTGCGCAAGTGGGGCGTCTTCGACCGCACCGACCTGACCGGCGACGGCGACAAGGCCCGCGACGAGCTCGCCGAGTTCCTGGAGGGCCTCGACTCCGCCGCCGCCAAGTTCGAGACCCGCCGCGAAGAGCGCCGCGCCCGCCAGGCGGCCCGCAAGGGCTGAACCGCCAGGGCTGAACCGCCAGGAACGCGGGCGCCGTTTCCGGCGTCTCAGTGTTCATGGGGACTCATCGGCGGCTGGGCGAGTATCGGTTGCTGGACGAGATCGGCCGGGGGAGCACCGCGGTGGTGCACCTGGCCCTGGACTCCGGGGGCCGCGAGGTCGCGGTCAAGGAGCTGTGCCCGCAGATCGCGGGCGAGCCGGAGGCGCTGGCGCGGCTGGCCCGCGAACTGGCCGTCCAGGCGCGGGTGAACAGCCGGTACGTCGCCCGGCTGCTGGACGGGCGGGTGTCGGCCGAGCGGCCGTACGTGGTGATGCAGTACGTCCCGGGCTGCCCGCTGAACGAGCTGGTCCGGGCGTACGGGCCGCTGGAGGCGGGCCGGCTCGTCCGGTTCGCGCGGCGGCTGGCGCTGGCCGTCGCCGACGTGCACGACGCGGCCGTGCTGCACCGGGACGTCTCGCCCGGCAACGTGATCGTGATGGGCGACCGGCCCACGCTGATCGACTTCGGCATCTCCCACCAGGCCGGGATGGAGCAGATCACCCGGCGCGGGATGGTCGTGGGGACGCCCGCCTACCTGGCGCCGGAGCTGATCGAGGGGGAGCGCGCCACCACCGCGTCGGACGTGTTCTCGTGGGCGGCCGCCGCGGCGTTCGCGGCGACGGGCCGTCCGCCGTTCGGGCGCGGCTCGCTGCACGGGGTGTGCTTCCGGATCCTGCGCGGGCAGGCCGACCTGGACGGGGTGCCGGAGCCGCTGCTCGCCGTGCTGCGCCGGGCGCTGGCGCGGGACCCGGCGGAGCGGCCGTCCGCGCGCTGGATCGCGGGGGCGCTCGCGCAAAGTGACGACCCTATCACGGTTCGCGGCCGGATTGCGGCGGCCTGAGATGACCGTTGGATCCTTCCGGCGGGGGCGGCGAAGGTAGGGTTTCGGAAACGATGGAGGGAGCAGTCACGTCCGGGGACCGTATCGGCCACTACAGCGTGCTCCAGACCCTCGGGGAAGGGGGCATGGGCGTCGTCTACCTCGGCGCCGACCCCGAGGGGCGCAACGTGGCCATCAAGGTGCTGCGGCCCGCGGTGGCGGGCGACGCCACGGCGCGCCGCCGGCTGGCCCGCGAGGTCGACTCGATGCGGCGCGTGCACAGCCCCCACGTCGCGGAGATCCTCGACGCCGACGTCACCGCCGACCAGCCGTACATCGTCACCCAGTACGTGCCCGGCCGCACGCTGGAGGAGGTCGTCGAGGAGAACGGCCCCATCTACGGGCAGGGCCTGCAGCGGCTGACCGTCGGGCTGGCGTCGGCGCTGTCGGCGATCCACGGCGCCGGGATCGTGCACCGCGACCTCAAGCCCGGCAACGTGATGATCGTGGACGGCGAGCCGGTCGTCATCGACTTCGGCATCGCGCAGGGCGCGGACGCGACCCGGCTGACCGCCACCGGCATGGTCATCGGCACCCCCGGCTACCTCGCCCCGGAGATCATCGAGGGCGAGGACGCGGGCCCGCCGTCCGACGTGCACGCGCTCGCCGGCACGGTCGCCTACGCCGCGACCGGCCGCCCGCCGTTCGGCTCCGGCACCTTCGAGTCGATCTTCTACAAGATCATGCAGGGCACGCCCGACCTGGACGGCGTACCGGACGCGCTGCTGCCGCTGCTGCGTTCGGCGATGGCCCGCAACCCGGCCGAGCGGCCCACCGCGGTCAACCTCGTGCAACTCGGGCGGCGCATCCACCTCGAGGCGACGATCACCGACCAGACGCGGGTCGACCAGCACTACACCCGCCCGGACGGGACGGCGCAGCCGGTCGAGCGGCCGGCGCCCGACCACGCCCGGCAGTTCGCCATGCCGCCGAGCGAGACGACCGGGCGCACCGGCGGACGCGCGAGCGGGCAGACCGCCGCGCCCGCGCCGGCCCCGCTTCCCGCGCCCGCGCCCGTCCCGGCGCAGCCGAAGGACTTCGTCGGGCAGTTGCCGCCCGCCGCGCCGCCGCCCGTCCCGCCGCCCGCGCCCGGCCCCTACGACGCCGCGCCGCGGTACGGGACGCAGAACTACGGGCCGCAGAGCACCTACCCGCCGGCCGCCTACGGCCCCTACAACCAGCCGCCGGCCCAGCCGCCGCCGAACGCGCTGCAGCGCGGGCCGCAGCAGGGCGGCCCCTACGACCCGCAGCAGGACGCGCAGCGCCGCCGTCCGGAGCCCCCGCGCGACGAGCGTGACCGGCACGAGAGGGACAGGGAAGCCCGCAAGCCGTACGGCTGGTACCGGGTGCTCGGCTTCATCGTGCTGGTGGCACTGCTCGGCTTCGCCAACATCGCGCCGCTGCTCGCGGTCGGCGTGACGATCGCGGGCGTGCTGGTGCTGCGCAGCGCCGACAAGGCCGCCCAGGGGATGGAGGGCAAGCGGACCCGGCGCGGCCCGCGCTCCGGCGACGTCGTCGCGGCGGCGTTCCGGACGCCGCTGCACCTGCCGGGCGCGGTCATGGTCACCGCGCTGCTGTCGGCGCTCAGCCTGTTCGCCGGGTTCGTCCTGCTCGGCGTGCTGATCTTCACCAAGTCCGACATGACCGCGTCCCGGGCGATCGCGTACTCGGCGATGGCGGTGATCGGGCTGCTCTGCCTGGCGCCGGGCAGCGGCGCGCCGCGCCGGCAGCTGGCCCGGATCTGGGGCGCGACGCTCCCGCGCACCGAGGCCGCCCTCGCCGCCGCCCTCATTCTGGGGATCTTCGCGGCCGTGCTGGTCGGCCTCTCCCAGAAGCAGCCCCCCGACACCACCCCGCTGGACGGTATGAGCCAGAACCTGGAGAGCCTGCGCAGCGATGTCCACGACCTCGTCACCGGGTTCCCGTTCGTCTGACGGAGCCTGGGTCCCCCCGCCGCCCGAGCCGCCAGGACCGCCCGAGCCGCCGGCGCCGTCCGGGGCGCCCGACGGCCCGCCGCCGTTCGCGGCCGCCCCGGTCCCCGCGCCGCCGCTCCCGCAGGACGCCCTCCCGGCCGATGCCCTCCCGCCCGCCGCGCCCTCCGCATCCGCACCCGCCGCATCCGCTGAGCCCGCACCCGCCGGGCCGGTGGACGAGGACCAGGCCGAGATGATCGGCCCGTACCGGCCCATGCAGCTGATCGGCTCCGGCGGCATGGGGCAGGTGTTCCGCGCCCGCGACCCGCGCGGCGGCACGTTCGCGGTCAAGACCCTGCACCCGCACCTGGTCGACGCCGCCGACTCGCGGGCCCGGCTGCGCCGCGAGGTCGAGACGATGGGCCGGGTCACCAGCCCCCGCGTCGCCGAGGTCGTCGAGTTCGACGTCGACGCCCGCGTCCCCTACATCGTCACCCGGTACGTGGAGGGCCGGCCCCTGCTGGACGAGGTCCGCGGCGCCGGCGCGATCACCGGCGCGGCGCTGTGGCGGATCGCGGTCGGCACCGCCGAGGCCCTCGAGGCCGTGCACCGCGCCGGCGTGGTGCACCGTGACATCAAGCCGGGCAACGTGCTGCTGGAGGCCGGCGAGCCGGTCGTGATCGACTTCGGCATCTCGCAGGGCGTCGACGACACCCGGCTGACCCACACCGGCGGCGGGCGGTCCGGTACCTGGCGGTATCTCGCGCCCGAACTGCTGGAGGGCGCGGACGCCGGCCCGCCCGCCGACGTGTTCGCCTGGGCGGCGACGATCGCGTTCGCGGCGACCGGCGTCGACCTGTACGACGCGCCCAACGACGCCGCGGTCTGTGTGCGGATCATCCGCGGCGACCACGACCTGAGCGGCGTCCCGGACGAGCTGCGCCCCCTGCTCGCCGACGCGCTCGCCGCCGACCCGTCGGCCCGCCCCTCCGCCGAGGCGCTGGTGCGGCGGCTGCGGGCGCTGCGCCCCGACTCGGCCGGGCTGAGGGTGTCCAGCGGCAGCGGCCCCGCCGTGTCCACCGGCGGCCCCATGCCCGGCGGGCGGCCCCGCCCGCTCGCGCCGATCGGCCCGTACCGCCCGCTGCAGCGGCTCGGGCGCGGCGGCATGGGCGACGTCTTCCTCGCCCGCGCCGACGACGGCCGGATGGTCGCGATCAAGACGCTGCACCCGTTCCTGCCCGCCGAGTTCCAGGCCAAGGACCGGCTGCGCCGCGAGGTCGAGGCGATGCGCCGGATCCGCAGCCGCAACGTCGTCGAGCTCGTCGACCACGACGTGGATGGCGACCCGCCCTACATCGTCACCCGCTACGTCGAGGGCACCTCGCTGCTGGAGACCGTGAAGGGGCGCGGCCCGCTGCCCCGCGACGGGCTGCTCCGGCTGGCCGGCGGCCTGGCCAACGCGCTCGCCGCCGTCCACGAGGCGGAGAGCGTCCACCGCGACGTCAACCCGGGCAACGTGATGCTGGTGTCCGGCGAGCCGATCCTGATCGACTTCGGCATCGCCTACCTCACCGGGGCGGCGCGGCTGACCCAGGGGCCCGTCGGCACGCCCGGCTACGTCTCGCCCGAGGTGCTGGAGGGCAAGCCCGCCGCCCCGCCGACCGACGTGTTCGGCTGGGCCGCGACGATCGCCTACGCCGCGACCGGGCGCCGCACCTACGAGGCGACGAGCCCGGCCGCGTTCGTCCGCCGCGTCCTGACCGGATGGCCGGACCTCGCCGGGATCGACCCCGACCTGCGCGAGGTGCTGGAGGACGCGCTCGACCGCGACCCCGACGTGCGGCCGGACGCCTCGGAGCTGGCCGCGCGGTTCGCCAACCCCGGCTCGATCGCGCCCCGGCTGAAGCTCAAGCCCGAGCCGAGACCGGAGCCGCCCCCGCCGCCGAAGCCCGAGCCGCCCGCCGACCGGGTCGTGGCGGGCCGCGCCGCGTTCGCGCAGGCCGGCCTCGCGCTGACGGTGTCGGTGATCGAGGTGTCGCTCGCCGATGCCAAGCGGGAGCTCGTCGCCGCCGAGCGCAGCCACGCCATCGGCGGGACGTGGTCGGAGCACACCGCCGGCTACGCCCGCAAGTCGCTCGCCGCCGCCACCCGCGCCGCCCGCGACGCGCAGACCGGCACCGGCGTCCCCGCCAACGGCCCCCGCCTCGCCGAGATCTACCGGGCGGCGAGCCTGTACGCGCGGCACGCGCAGGGCCTCCTGCAGGGCCGACCGGTGATGCCGGGGCAGCTCGCGGACGTCCGCCGCGTCGTCGCCCTGCTCGGCACCGCCCGCTTCACCCGCGCCCGCTTCAAGGAGGGCTACGACCCCGCCGAGGTCGACGGCTTCGTGGGCCGCGTCCGCGCGTGGCTGGTCGGTGACCGCCGCGCCCTCGCCGAGGTGATCGGCGCCGACGACGTCCGCGCCCGCGCCTTCACCCTGCGCCGCCTCCGCGAGACCTACGACAAGGACGAGGTCGACGCCTTCCTCGCCGCCCTGGAAACCGAACTCCGCCGCACCGGCTACCTCTGAGGCCGGAGCGCTGCGGGGCGGTAGGGGCGGTCGGTAGGGTGGCGGGCCATATGAGCGGCGAGACGAGCCACCAGGAGCACATCGGTCCGTACCGGCTGCTGTCCCGGCCGGGCGACGGGACCGGCGTGCACCGGGCCACCGGCCCGGACGGCCGCGATGTGGCGATCAGGCTGCTGCCGCCGGGCGCCGCGCCCGACATCGAGCGGATGCGCGCGGTGCTCAGCCCCTACGCGGCGGACGTCCTGGACGGCGAGTCCGGCGTGCGCCGGCCGTATGTGGTGTCGCGGTTCGTGCCGGGGCGTCCGCTGGGGACGGTCGTCGCGGAGCAGGGGCCCATGTCCGGCGACGCGCTGCGGCGGGTGGCGGTCGGGCTGGCGAAGGCGCTGGCCGCCGTGCACCGGGCGGGGCTCGCCCACGGGGAGCTGGGGCCCGAGACGGTGCTGGTGGTGGACGGCGCTCCCGTCGTGGTGGATTTCGGGCTGGCGGCAGGGGCGCACGGGCCCGGTGACGTGCACGCGTGGGCGGCGACGGTGACGTTCGCGGCGACCGGGCGGTTCGAGGTGCCCGCTGACGCGCTGCCCGCCGATCTGCGTCCGCTGGTGGCGGCGGCCGCGGACCCCGATCCGGCGGCGCGGCCGGACGCGGAGCGGCTGGCGGAGGCGGCGTCCCGGCTGGAAGTGCGGCCGGCGCGGGCCGTCCCGGCGCCGGCGCCGCCGGTGGCGGAGGAAGGCGTGCCGGCGGTGGCGTCCGCGCCCGTCCGGGAACCGGTGAAGGCGCAGGAACTTGCGGTGGCGCAGGGGTGGGCGCGGCTGCTCGCGGCGATGGTGGTGGTCATCGGGGTCGGCGTCGCGGTGATGATGCCGATCGTCGGGCTGCTGCTGACGCTGGTGGCGGTGACGCTGCTGCGGACGGCCATGTCCGACACGGTGGCGGGCTGGGCGTGGGCGCTCGGCCGGACCGCCCTGACCGTCCCGTATGCGGCGGCGCTCACGGTGGCGGTGCCGCTCGGGCTCGCCGCGGCGTCCGTCATCGGCGGGGAGATCGACTCGCTGGGCGCCTGCGCGTTCGGCGCCGGGGCGGGCGCGGCGGTGCTGTGGACGGCGCCGGGCGTCAGCGCGCCGCGCCGGCAGCTGGAGCGGATGTTCATGGCGGTCGCCGGCAGTCCGCGGCACATCGCGGTCGCGGGGGTGGCGCTGGGGGTGCTGGCGCTGCTCGCGGTGGTCGGGGCGATGTCGCTGACGCCGAGCTTCGCGCCGATGTACGGGTGGCAGAGCTCGCTGGAGCGCTCGATCGACCGGTTGCAGAACGCCATGGACCGCGGGTGAGTATGAGCTGCGTCACGCCGCCCGCTGGGCGGGACGGGCGCCGTGAACCGGGCGGGCACGTGGGTAAGGTCTCACGAACTGGGATTTGCCAGTAGGCTACCGATGAGTAACATTTGTCGTGCACGGCCGAACCGGGGACCCGGCTCCGAAGCACGTTCGGGTGTTTGGCAGGCTGTGACCACGAAAGCGCATGCCCGCGTCGACCCGTCATGGGCGGCGCCCCTCTGTCCGCTTACCCCAGCGGCCAACTGAGTGCAGGGAGGTCGGCCACCGGCCATGAACATCGTCGTCCTGGTGAAGCAGGTTCCCGATACGGAGAGCCCGCGCAAGCTGAAGTCCGATGACAGCACGCTCGACCGCGCTGCCGCGGACGGTGTCATCAACGAGCTCGATGAGTACGCCATCGAAGAGGCGCTGCGCATCAAGGAGGCCCAGGGCGGCGAGGTGACCGTTCTGACCATGGGCCCCGACAAGGCCACCGACTCCATCCGCAAGTCGCTGGCGATGGGCGCCGACAAGGCCGTCCACCTCCTCGACGACGCCCTCGCCGGCTCCGACGCGCTGCAGACCTCCTACGCGATCCAGCAGGCGCTCGGCCGCACCGGCTTCGACCTGGTGATCCTCGGCTCGGAGTCCACCGACGCGCGCACCGGCGTGCTCGCCGCGATGCTCGCCGAGCGGCTCGGCGTGCCGCAGGTCTCGCTGGCCAACAAGGTGGAGATCGACGGGTCGTCCATCAAGGCGCAGCGGGTCACCGACTACGGCTTCGACCGCGTCGAGGCGACCCTGCCCGCCGTGGTCAGCGTGGTCGAGAAGATCAACGAGCCTCGCTACCCCTCGTTCAAGGGGATCATGGCGGCCAAGAAGAAGCCGGTCGAGACGCTCGGCATCGCCGACGCCGGCATCGACGCCGCGCAGGTCGGCCTGGCGAACGCCGCCACCGAGGTGGTCGACTTCGCCGAGGCGCCGCCGCGCGCGCAGGGTCAGATCGTCACCGACGAGGGCGACGGCGGCGCGAAGATCGCCGAGTTCCTCGCGTCGAAGAAGTTCGTCTGACCGAGGAAGGGGATTAAGGAACCATGGCTGAGATTCTCGTCCTCGTCGACCACGTCGACGGTGAGGTCAAGAAGGTCACCCTCGAGCTGCTGACGCTGGCCAACAAGCTGGGCGAGGCCGCCGCGGTATGGATCGGCCCGGGCGCCGACGGCGCCAAGGACAGGCTCGGCGAGTACGGCGCAGGCAAGCTCTACGTCGCGGCCGACGAGGAGCTCACCTCCTACGTCGTCGCGCCGAAGGCGGCGCTGCTGGCCCAGCTCGTCGCCGACAAGTCCCCGGCCGCGGTGCTGGTCTCCGCGACGGCCGAGGGCAAGGAGGTGGCCGGCCGGCTGGCCGTCAAGACCGGCTCCGGCGTCCTCACCGACGTGGTGGACGTCGCCGACGGCTTCGTCGCCGAGCACTCCATCTTCGGCGGCGGCATCATCGCCCACGCCAAGGTGAAGACCGGCACGCCGATCATCGCCGTGCGGCCGAACTCCGTCGCGCCCGAGGCGTCCCCGGCCACCCCGGCCGAGGAAGCGGTCTCGGTGACGCTGTCGGACGCCGACAAGGCCACCAAGGTCGTGGAGAAGGTCGTCCAGGAGAAGGGCGAGCGCCCGGACCTGACCGAGGCCGCGATCGTGGTCTCCGGCGGCCGCGGCGTCGGCGGCGCCGAGAACTTCAAGATCATCGAGGACCTGGCCGACTCGCTCGGCGCGGCCGTCGGCGCCTCCCGCGCCGCGACCGACGCCGGCTGGTACCCGCACTCGTTCCAGGTCGGCCAGACCGGCAAGACCGTGTCGCCGCAGCTGTACGTCGCGGTCGGCATCTCCGGCGCCATCCAGCACCGGGCCGGCATGCAGACCTCGAAGACCATCGTCGCCATCAACAAGGACCCCGAGGCGCCGATCTTCGAGCTCGTCGACTACGGCATCGTGGGCGACCTGTTCCAGGTCGCGCCGCAGCTCACCGAAGAGGTCAACAAGCGCAAGTGACCTCTCGCCGGCGCCCCGCCCCCGGAACGCTCCGGGGGGCGGGGCGTCCGGCGTTTCAGGACCTGGCGGGCGACGGGTACGGGACGGCCTTCAGCAACTCCGGCTTGAGCATGTCCGCGACCTCCGCGTAGGGGACCGTCGTGTCCTCCTCGCCGCACGCGGATTCGTAGCCCAGAACGGAGCCGTAGAAGGCCACCCGGAGCCCGGCCGGCGTCAGCGCCATGCTGACGTCCCCGGACTTGACGAACGCGGACGGGTTGTCGGTGCCGTGCGGCCTGATGCCCCCGGTCCCGGGATCGACGTCGCTGTAGCAGTAGGTGCCGTGGGGCAGGTGCGCCTTGATCTTCTCGTCCAGCGGCGCGAGGCCCCGCTCGGTCGGGACGCGGAACAGGTCGAACGGGCGGTAGGCCGCGCCGGTCCGCAGGTCGACGGTCACGGCGGGCGAGTGGTCCCAGCCGGTTCCGCGCTCTCCCTGCAGGTTGACGGTGTACCAGACCGACAGCAGCCGGTCGTTGCGCATCAGGATCGCCGGCTTCACGACGTCGGTGTAGGCGCCCCGGCCGGATCCCCCGGTGAGGCCCTTGAGGGTCTTGGCCCAGCGCTCCTCGAGCGGCGCCCGCAGCGCCCGGTCGATCTTCCGGACGAGCGCGGGCCGCCCGTCCGCGACCGTGACGACCTGGCCCCGCGCCTGGAAGGTCACGCCCTGGCCGAGGTCGCGCCGCGGCTCGTTCAGCGCGGTGAGCGAGGCGACCAGCGGCTTCGGCTCCGGCTTGTCCTTCGCCTCGGCGACGTACACGGCGGCGCCGGCGCCCGCCGCGATGACGGCCGCGCCGCCCACGGCGGCCGCGGCGCCCTTCGCGCCGAGCGCGCCGATGACGCCCTTGCCCGCCGTGGCCGTCCCGGCCGTCCCGGAGGCTCCGGCGCCCGCACCGGCCCCGCCCGCACTGCCCGCCGCGCCCGCACTGCCCGCGGCGCCCGCACCGCCCGCGCCTGCACCGCCTGCCGCCGCGCCGGCTCCGATGCCGCTCGAACCGAGGCCGAGCGCCGTGAGCGGGAACAGCATGGACAGCGCCGCCGCGGCGCCGGCCAGGGTGCGGACGCCCAAGGTCTCCCAGTCGGCGCCATAGGCGCCGGACGCGGCGGACTCCAGTTCGGACACGAAGGCGGCGGCGCCCAGCGGACGGTCCCAGGCGCTCTTCGCCAGGCCGCGTTCCAGCAGCGGGCGCAGCGGCTCGGGGACGTCCTGGACCGGGATGGGCGCGGTCAGGTGCCGGCCCATCAGCCCGGCCTGGTCCTCGGCGGTGTAGGGACGCCGTCCGGTCACGCACTCGTAGAACACGCACGTCGCGGCGTACACGTCGGTGGCGGGGGAGGCGGGTTCGCCGCGCCACTGCTCGGGCGCCATGTAGACCGGCGTGCCCGACCGGCCGGCCTCCCCGGCCTCGGCCGCGATCCCGAAGTCGATGAGCTTGCTGAGGCCGTCGGCGCGCACCATCACGTTGGCGGGCTTGTAGTCGCGGTGGACGATGCCCAGGTCGTGCGCGGCGGCCAGGCCCAGCAGCGAGCCCTTCAGCACGGTCAGCGCGGCCTCGGGTTCCAGCGGGCCGCGTTCGGCCAGGACGGCCTTCAGCGGCGCCCCGTCCACCGCCTCCATGACGATCGCGGCGCCGTCGGGCGTCTCGACCAGCCCGTACAGGCGCGCGACGAACGGGTTGTGCAGCCGCCGCAGCAGGTCGGCCTCGCCGCGGAACCGCTCGCGGAACTCCGCGTCGCCGGCGAGCGGCCCGGCGAGGTACTTGATCGCTGCGGGGCGGCCGGTGCCGTCGTGCCTGGCCAGCACGACACGGCCCTGCGCGCCCTCCCCGAGCACCCGCAACTCGCTGTAGCCCGGCACTTGCCAGCCGCCCATGCACCGCCCCGTTCGTCGATCCAAAGGGCGTTATACACCGGATGGGCCGCCGCACGTCAGGGGTGCGGCGGCGGGACCACGCCCCGCCGCCGCCCCGAAGGGGGCGTCGGCGGAGCGGCGGCGGGTCCGGGTCAGGCCGCGATGGGCTCGGGACGCGTGCCGTTCGGGTCGTCGCGGGACGGGCCGCCCGGCATCTCCGCGGCGGCGACCGGCGCCTCGGGGGAGTGCGCCGAGATGTCGGAGGACGTCCGGAGCGGGACGAACCGGGCCCCGGCCGCGATCAGCAGCGCCAGCACGACCACCACGCCGACGCCGACGCGCAGCGACGTCGCGTCCGACAGGAAGCCGACCACGACCGGGCCGAGCAGCAGCCCGCCGTAGCCCATCGCGCCGACCTGCGCGACCGCGGCGGCCGGGCGGCCCGGCGCGGCGGTGCCCGCCAGCGAGATCGTCGTCGGGACGACCGTGCAGACCACCAGCCCGGTCACGAAGAACCCGGCGATCGCGACGGGCGCGGACGGCGCCAGCACCACGGCCGTCATGCCGAGCGCGGTGCCGATCCCGGCGCCGGTCAGCAGCCGGCGGGTGCCGAGCCGCATCCGGACCCGGTCGCCGACCAGCCGGCCGAACAGCATCGCCAGCTCGAACATCGGGTAGCCGAGCGCCGCCAGCGCCTGCGTGGCGTGCAGCTCGTCGTGCAGCAGCAGCCCGCTCCAGTCCGCGATCGACCCCTCGGTCATGAACGCGATGAACGCCAGCACGCCGATCAGGTAGACGGCGGGCGGCAGCCGGCGGGCGGCCCGTCCGGTCCCGGACGCGGCGGGCGCCGCGGGGACGGCGCCGATGTCGATCGGGTAGGTGTCGGGCAGGTAGGTGCGGCCGAGCGCCAGCCCGAGCGGCACCGCGGCCAGCGCGGCGATCAGCACGGTGGCGGTGAACCCGAGCCCGGCCGCCGCGGTCGCGACGCCGTACAGGCCGCCGCTCATCGCGCCGACGCACCAGCCGGCGTGCATCCCGCTCATGATCGACCGGCGGTACGCCTGCTCCACCACGCTGCCCTGGGCGTTCATCGCGATGTCGGTGATCCCGAAGGTCATGCCGAACAGCGCGACGGCGCCGAGCAGCGTCCCGTAGGTGGGGGCGAGCGCCACGGCGACGTAGGACAGCGCGGTCAGCGGCAGCGCGACGCGCAGCACGCCGCGGCTGCCGGCCCGGGCCATGACGCCGCGCAGCACCTGCATGGCGACGATCGCGCCGAGCCCCCAGACGAGGACGACGATGCCGATCTCGCCCTCGCTCGTCCCGAACTTTCCGGCCAGCGCCGGCATCCGGGCCACCCACACTCCGGTGAGCAGGCCCGCCAGAGCGAAGGTCAGGAACGTCCCCGAACGGGCGCGGAACAGCATGGTTCACCTCTTTCTCGGCTCGTCGCGCATGCGGTGCGTGCGCGCGCAGGTGCGCGTGGTGCTTCTGTGACAGGGATCCGGGCGTCATGGAACGCTCCAGACCCGAAAGGGGCCGGGAGCGTCTCGGACGGTGCCGGGTGGGCGCCAAAGGAGGCGCCCGGTGTCGTCGGCGTGCTACGGCAGGAGCGCCAGCAGCCGCCGTTTCAGTGCCTCGAGCTGCTCCCCGTCGTACAGCTCGGGCGCGTGGCTCACCACTTCCCACAGGCCCTCGGCCGCCAGCCGGACGACCTGCGCGGCGCCCGGGTCCGGGTCGTCGGCGGGATCGCGGCCGTGCCAGCGCCGCATCGCCTCGTTCAGCGGCTCGGCCTGCTCCGGATCCGCCGCGGCGGCCGTGATGGCCGACCATCGCCGGTACGCGCGGGCCTCTCCGCCGAGGATCTGGAACGTGGCCTCGACGTAGGCCCGGGTGTAGGAGCCCGGCGTGCCGTCGTCGAAGGCGGCGATCAGGCCGTCGAACTCCTCGATGACCCGCGCCACCATCGCCTTGACCAGTGCTTCCTTGGTGGGGAAGTGGTAGAGCAGCCCGCCCTTGCTGACGCCGGCGCGGTCGGCGACCGCGGCGAGCGTCAGCGCCTGCGTGCCGTGCTCGAACAGCACGGACTCCGCGGCGTCCAGGAGGGCTTCTCGTTTCATGGCGCCTCCACTGTACCGGCCGGACGGTATACAGGCCAACCGCGGTCCCCCCGCGGCTATTCCCAGGTCCCGGCGGCCGCACCCGTCCCCGCCCGGCATCCGGCCGGGCGGCGGCGAGGAACAGGGGCCGCGCGGATACTGTTGAGCGCGTGGTGACCTACCTCGACCATGCGGCGACGACCCCGATGCTGCCCGAGGCCATCGAGGCGATGACCGCGGAGCTGCACGAGCTCGGCAACCCCTCCTCGCTGCACGCGGCCGGCCGGCGGGCCCGCCGGGTCGTCGAGGAGTCCCGCGAGATCATCGCCGAGGCGTTCGACGCCCGGCCGAGCGAGGTCGTGTTCACCTCCGGCGGCACCGAGGCCGACAACCTCGCCGTCAAGGGCCTCTACTGGGCCCGCCGCGCCGCCGACCCGGCCCGCGTCCGGGTGCTCGCCGGCGCCGTCGAGCACCACGCCGTCCTCGACGCCGTCACCTGGCTCGGCGACCACGAGGGCGCCGCCGTCGAATGGATCCCGGTGGACGGCCTCGGCCGCGTCCGCCCCGACGCGCTCCGCGCTGCCCTCGGCACCGGCGACGACGTGGCGCTCGCCACCGTGATGTGGGCCAACAACGAGGTCGGCACCGTCCAGCCGGTGCCCGAGCTGGCCGCCGTCGCCCGCGAGCACGGCGTCCCGCTGCACACCGACGCCGTCCAGGCCGCCGGCCACCTGCCCGTCCGGTTCGCGGCGAGCGGCGCGCAGGCCCTCACCATCACCGGCCACAAGCTCGGCGGCCCCGTCGGCGTCGGCGCGCTCCTGCTCGCCAAGCCGAAGGAGCCGCTGTTCCTCGACCCGGTGCCGCTGCTGCACGGCGGCGGCCAGGAGCGCGACGTCCGGTCCGGGACGCTCGACACCCCCGCGATCGCCGGGTTCGCCGCCGCCGTCCAGGCGTCCGTCGCCCGCCGCGACGCCGAGGCCGGCCGCCTCGCCGACCTGCGCGACCGGCTCATCGAGGCCGTCCGCGCCGCCGTCCCCGACGCGATCCTCAACGGCGACCCGGGCGACCGGCTCCCCGGCAACGCCCACTTCTCCTTCCCCGGCTGCGAGGGCGACGCCCTGCTCATGCTCCTCGACGCCCGCGGCATCGCCTGCTCCACCGGGTCGGCGTGCTCGGCCGGCGTGTCCCAGCCGAGCCACGTCCTGACGGCGATGGACGCCGGCCCCGAACGCGCCCGCGGATCGCTGCGCTTCACCCTCGGCCACACCTCCACCGAGGCCGACGTCAAGGCGCTCGCCGACGCGATCGGCCCCGTCGTCGAACGCGCCCGCCGCGCCGGCCTCTCCTAGCCCTGGAGCCGCCCGGGGTTTGGCCATTTCTTGAGCGGGGACAGGCCAGCCGGTTAGGGAAGGCGGCAATGGCAGCGAGCGACGCGGCGCGCGACATCGGGCGGCGCGCGGCCGGACATCCCTGGTTCCGCCACCTCTCCCGCGCCGGGCTGGGTGCGCGCGGCCTGCTCTACCTGCTGATCGGCTGGCTGGCGTTGCTGATCGCACTGGGGCACGGCGAGGAGGAAGCCGACCGGAAGGGCGCGCTGCGGACCGTCGCGGCCACCCCGGGCGGGTGGATCGTCCTCCTCCTGCTCGGAGTGGGTTTCGCCGGACTGGCCCTGTGGCAGTTCGCCGAGGCCCTGTACGGCCGGCCTCTGCCGAAGGGGCGGCGCAAGCGGATGCGTTTCCCCGCCCTGTTCCGCGCGCTCACCTACGTCGCGGGATGCGCGGGGACGATCGGCTTCCTGTTCGGGCAGAGCGGCGCCTCCAGCGACCAGCAGTCCAGGGCCCTGTCCGCGCGCGCGATGGCCGAACCCGGAGGACGGTGGGTGGTCCTCGCAGCCGGTGCCGGCTTCCTCGTCTGGGGCGGTGTCACCCTCGTCAACGCGGCCCGGCGCGCCTTCAGGGACGAGCTGAAGACCGGGGAGATGGGGACGGCGGCGCACTGGATCGTCCAGCCGCTCGGCGTGATCGGCAATGTCGCGCGCGGACTGATCGGCGGGGCCGTCGGCGCCTTCCTGGTCTATGCGGCGATCTCCTTCGCGCCGGACCGGGCGGAGGGGCTGGACGGTGTGCTGCGCGAGTTCGCCGCGACCCCCGCCGGCGGCTGGGGGCTGGTCGCGATCGCCGTGGGGCTGGCGACCTTCGGGCTCTACTCCTTCTGCGAGATCCGGTGGCGCAAGATCAAGGACGTCGAGCCGGTCGAGGGCCGCGACGGCGGCGCTTGAGCTGCACTTTGCCGGAGTTTGACCCGGTCGCTGCGGGGCACAGCTCTGCCGTCCACGACGAGAAGGGGCGGAAATGACCTCCAATGTGGCCGAGGGCGGCATGCGCCGCGCGGGCCGTCGGGTGGCGGGGAACTCGGCCTTCCACCTGTTCTGCCGGGCCGGCCTCGTGGCGCGGGGCGTGCTGTACCTGCTGATCGGCTGGCTGGCCGTGCAGATCGGGATGGGCGAAGGCGGCCAGGAGGCCGACAAGAAGGGCGCGCTCCAGACCGTAGCGGACAAGCCCGGCGGTACGGCGATGCTGTGGGTCATGGCGGTGGGCTTCGCCGGGCTGGCCCTCTGGCGCTTCTCGGAGGCGGCCTTCGGGCAGCCCTTCGCCGACGGCCGCAAGGCCGGCAAGCGGCTCGCGTCGTTCGGCCGCGGCGTGTTCTACACCGGCGGTTTCATCACCATGCTGAACTTCGTGCTGGGCGAGGGCGGCAGTTCCAGCAACGAGCAGTCCAAGACCTACACGGCGCGGGCGATGGAGCACTCCGGAGGGCGCTGGCTCATCCTGGCGATCGGTCTCGGCTTCGTGGCCTGGGGGATCGGCAACGTCGTCAACGCCGTCCGCCGCAAGTTCCTCGAACGGCTGAACACCGGCCAGATGGGGCGGCGCACCCGCGCCGTCGTGCAGCCGCTCGGGATCGTCGGACGCGCCTCCCGCGGCATCGTCTTCGGCGGCGTCGGGGTCTTCCTCGTGTACGCGGCGGCCACCTTCGACCCCGGCAAGGCCAAGGGGCTGGACGGCACGCTGCGCGAGTTCGCCGGGACCCCGGCCGGCCCGTGGCTGCTGGTCGTCGTCGCCGCCGGGCTGCTGGTCTTCGGCGCCTACTCCTTCTGTGAAGCGCGCTGGCGCAAGGTGGAGGCCGTCCGGAGCGGCTTGCGCGGCCGGACGGGCCGCGGCGGCGTGCGGCGGCTGCTGCCTCAGGGCCGGTAGGTCCTCACGGCTGGTAGGGCGCGAGCGCCTTCCAGCCGGGGTCGGCGGTGGAGGCGACCTTGGCCTTGCCCTCGCCCCAGCCGGCGGCGAGCTGGTCGAGCTCGCCGATCACGCCGGAGTCCGGGTCGGCGTACAGGTGGAAGACCCGCAGGCCGTCGCCGGTCTCCCGGACGGCGAGGACCGCGCGGTCGCCGAGCTTGGCGAGCTTCTTCTCGAACGCGCGCAGCGCCCCCGCCGACGGCTCCACGGGCAGCCGGTCGGGGTTGCTGTTGGCGTAGGGGACCGTGATCGCCACGTGCAGGTCGCACAGCGGGTAGTCCTGCCGGTGCAGCGGGAACCGGGCGCCCAGCCGGGCGGGGTGGCCGCGCGGGGTGCGGCCCTCGCCGGTCAGCCAGGCGGGCTCGCCGAACGGCTCGGCGACCTGCTCCACGACCGCGGACAGCATCGAGGGCGGCAGCGAGTCGATCGGCGTCTCGGTCGCGATCGCGACGTCGCCGATCCAGCGGGCCACGTCGTCCTCGCCGAGCGCCCAGTCCAGGACGTGCAGGGCCACCGCCAACCGCTGCTCCTCCGACACGAACAGGAAGTCGGGGTGGTAGGCGGTGATGTGCACCCGGGCCCGGTCGGTGTCGGCGCGCATGCCGAGCCGGACGTACTCCAGGTCGAACTCGTGGTCGCCGAGCACGAGGTCCTGCGAGAGCATCTCCAGGTCCGCCTGGCGGGCCGGGTGGAACGTCCACCCGCCGGCCGCGGCGCCGGACGGCCTGGCCCGGAACCAGCGCTCGGCCAGCCCGCGCAGCTCGGGGTCGCCGGCGCCGGTGACCGTCAGCGACGGCGCCCGGTCGGCGCCGCCGATCTCCCACTGCAGGTCCGCGTGGATCTTGTGGACGCGCCGGGACAGCTCCTCGATCGCCTCCGCCGACAGGCCCTCCCCGGGCACCGGCCCGGCGGACTCCTCCGGCTCGGCTCCGGAGGCGGCCAGCGACGCCTCGATCGTCGGGCGGGCCTGCGCCCACCATTCCCAGAACTCGCTGATCGCGGGCGGTGTCGCGGCGGAGGACTCGCGAGGGCGGCGGAAGATTCCCATAACCCGCCTCATCGTACGCGGAATTGACAACGGCCGACCCTGCGACGCCGCGTACGCTCGTAGGCATTATGACTCTGCGCGTACTCGCCGCCATGTCGGGCGGCGTCGACTCCGCGGTGGCCGCGGCCCGCGCCGCCGAGGCGGGGCACGACGTCACCGGCGTCCACATGGCCCTGTCCAGCAACCCCCAGTCGTACCGGACGGGGGCACGCGGCTGCTGCACCCTGGAGGACTCCCGGGACGCCCGCCGCGCCGCCGACGTGATCGGCATCCCGTTCTACGTCTGGGACCTCGCCGAGCGCTTCCACCAGGACGTGGTGGAGGACTTCGTCAGCGAGTACGCGGCGGGCCGCACCCCCAACCCGTGCCTGCGCTGCAACGAGAAGATCAAGTTCGCGGCGCTGCTGGACCGGGCCATGGCGCTCGGCTTCGACGCGGTCTGCACCGGGCACTACGCGCGGCTGGACGGCGGCGTCCTGCGCCGCGCGGTCGACGAGGGCAAGGACCAGTCGTACGTGCTGGCGGTCTGCACGCCCGAGCAGCTCGCGCACGCGATGTTCCCGCTCGGCGACACCACCAAGGCCGACATCCGGCGGGAGGCGGAGCGGCGCGGCCTCCAGGTGGCGGACAAGCCCGACAGCCACGACATCTGCTTCATCGCCGACGGCGACACCCGGGGGTTCCTGGCCGAGCGGCTCGGCTCGGCGCCGGGGCCCATCGTCGACGCCGACGGGACGCGCGTCGGCGAGCACGAGGGCGCGTACGCCTACACGATCGGGCAGCGCAAGGGCCTGCGGCTCGGCGTCCCCGCGCCGGACGGCAAGCCCCGCTACGTCCTGGACATCTCGCCGGTCACCAACACCGTCACGGTGGGCCCGCGCGAGGCGCTGGACGTCCACGAGATCGTCGGCGAGCGCCCGGTGTGGCTGGGCGAGGCGCCGGCCGGGCCGTTCGCCTGCCACGTCCAGCTCCGCGCGCACGGCGAGGTGTACGCCTGCACCGCCGAGCCGGACGGCGACGCGCTGCGCATCAGCCTCGCCACCCCCGCGCGCGGAGTCGCGACCGGCCAGGCCGCCGTCCTCTACGCGGGCGACCGCGTCCTCGCCTCCACCACGATCGCCGAGACCACGCGCGTTCCCGCCTGACCCGCCCTGGGCGCACGTCGGCGCGGGTCCACGCGCCGCCGTGACGACGACTCGCCGTGAGCCGGCGTCCTGCGGTGGCATTAGGGTCGTCGGTGATCTGCGCTTGGAGGGTGCTGTGAAGTTCGGTGTTTCGACGTTCGTGACGGATGACGGGATCGGGCCGGCCGCGCTGGGGCGGGGCCTGGAGGAGCGCGGGTTCGGGTCGCTGTTCGTGGCCGAGCACACGCACATCCCGGTGAAGCGGGAGTCGCCGTGGCCGGGCGGGGACGAGCTGCCCCGGCACTACTACCGGACGCTCGACCCGTTCGTGACGCTGACCGCCGCCGCGGCGGCGACCGAGCGGCTGCGGGTCGGCACGGGCATCGCGCTGATCGTCCAGCGCGACCCGATCGTGCTGGCCAACGAGGTCGCCTCGCTCGACCTGGTCTCCGGCGGGCGGGCCGTGCTGGGCGTCGGCGCGGGCTGGAACCGGGAGGAGATGCGCAACCACGGCACCGAGCCGAAGACCCGGATGCGGCTGCTGCGCGAGCGGGTCCTCGCGGTGAAGGAGCTGTGGACGCAGGAGCAGGCGGAGTTCCACGGGGAGTTCGTCGACTTCGACCCGGTGTTCTCCTACCCGAAGCCGGTGCAGGACCCGCATCCGCCGGTGCTGGTCGGCGGGTCCGGGCCGACGACGTTCGACCGGGTGGTCGAGTTCGGCGACGGCTGGATGCCGATCTTCGGGCGGGGCACCGACGCGCTGGCGGCGCAGATCGCCGAGCTGCGCGAGCGGGCCGGCCGGCGGGTCCCGGTGACGCTGTTCGCCGTCCCGCCGAAGCCCGAGGTGATCGAGGGGCTGGAGGGCGCCGGCGTCGACGAGGTCCTGTTCAACCTCCCGACCGAGCCCGAGGACGACACGCTGCGGCGCCTCGACGGGCTGGCGGGTCTGCTCTGATCGTTTCGTCGGTAGGGTTCGGTCCGTGACGAGTGACTTTCCGTGGCAGGCGGGGACGGCGACCGGGGTCGGGTCCTATCCGGGGGACGACCCGGTCGAGGCGCTGCGGATCGTCCTGGGCGAACTGCCGGAGCTGCCGCATCTGCCGGAGCTGCCCGCGCGCGGGCCGGGCGCCGACCTGACCGGCCGGACGGCCGGGCTGCTGGTGGACATGCCGGTGCGGGTGGAGCCGTCCGGCTGGCGGTTCTCCGACCGGCCGGGCCGCGACACGCTGCGCTCCCTCGACCACCTCGCGCGGGACCTGGACGTCCTGGAGGAGGTCGCGGGCGGCCACGACGGCCCGTTCAAGATCCAGGTGTGCGGGCCGTGGACCCTCGCCGCGACGATCGAGCTGCGGCACGGCGACCGGGCGCTGAAGGACCCGGGCGCCGTCCGCGACCTGGTCGCGTCGCTGGCCGAGGGCGTCGCCGCGCACGTCGCGGACGTCCGGCGGCGGCTCCCGGCCGCGACGATCGTCCTGCAGCTGGACGAGCCGGGCCTGCCCGCCGCGCTCGCCGGGACGGTCCCGACCGCCAGCGGGTTCTCGCGGCTGCGGGCCATCGAGGCGCCCGTCGCCGAGGAGGCGCTGCGGCAGGTGATCGACGCGGCGGACGCGTTCCCGGTCGTGCACTGCTGCGCCCGGAACGTCCCGTACGGCCTGCTCCGCGCTGCGGGCGCGAAGGCGATCTCGGTGGACCTGGGGCTCGTGCCGCGGCGCGACGACGACGCGGTGGGCGAGACGATCGACGCGGGCGTCGGCCTGTTCCTCGGCGTGGTACCGGGAACGGACGCCGCGCTGCCGTCCCTCCGGGCGACCGCGGAACCGGTGAAGGAGCTGTGGCGCCGGTTCGGCTTCCCGCCCGCGCGCCTCGCGGAGCAGGTGGTGATCACGCCGGCGTGCGGGATGGCGGGAGCGTCGCCGCGCTACGTCCGCGATGCCCTGAAACGCTGCCGCGACACCGCCCGCATGCTGCACGAGGCCGCCGAGTAAGCAGCCGGGCAAGCCGCTGGGCAAGCAGGCGTGCCGGGCGTCATATTGTCGTTGGCAGCGGCGAGAATAGGCCCATGACCACCAGCGAGGGCGTTCCGACGGAGGCGGCTCAGCGGCATCTGGAGCTGAGCGAGCGGATCGACGAGGCCAATTACCGGTACTACGTGCTCGACCAGCCGACGGTCACCGACGCCGAGTACGACCGGCTGATGCGCGAGCTGCAGGCGCTGGAGGCCGAGCATCCGGCGCTGGTCACGCCGAAGTCGCCGACGCAGCGGGTGGGCGCGCCGATCACCACCGACTTCGCGACGGTCGAGCATCTGGAGCGGATGCAGAGCCTCGACAACGCGATGAGCGCGGACGAGCTGCTGGCGTGGGACGAGCGGGTGGTCAAGGAGGTCGGCGAGGTCGCCGGCTACCTGTGCGAGCTGAAGATCGACGGCCTGGCGATCGCGGTGACCTACGAGAAGGGGCGCCTGGTCCGCGGGGTGACCCGCGGCGACGGCCGCACCGGCGAGGACGTCACCAACAACATCCGCACCATCGACGCGCTGCCGGACCGGCTGGCCGGGGAGGGCTGGCCGGACGTGCTGGAGGTGCGCGGCGAGGTCTTCCTGCCCGTGGAGGGGTTCGAGCAGGTCAACGCGGTGCAGATCGAGGCGGGCAAGGAGCCGTTCGCGAATCCGCGCAACGCGGCGGCGGGCTCGCTGCGGCAGAAGGATCCGCGGGTCACGGCGCACCGTCCGCTGAGCATGCTCGTGCACGGCTTCGGCGCGTGGGAGGGCGGCAGGCGGCCCGAGAGCCAGTCCGGCGCGTACGAGATGATGCGCGAGTGGGGGCTGCCGGTCAGCGACCGCTACAAGGTGGTGGGCGGGCTGGACGCCGTCCGCGAGTACATCGCCTTCTACGGCGAGAACCGGCACGACCCGGCGTACGAGATCGACGGCGTGGTGGTGAAGGTCGACCAGTTCTCGCTGCAGCGGCGGCTGGGGTCGACGAGCCGGGCGCCGCGCTGGGCGATCGCGTGGAAGTACCCGCCGGAGGAGGTCAACACCAAGCTCCTGGACATCAAGGTCGGTGTCGGGCGGACGGGGCGGGTCACGCCGTACGGGGTGATGGAGCCGATCCAGGTCGCGGGGTCCACGGTCGAGCGGGCGACGCTGCACAACGCCGGCGAGGTCAGGCGCAAGGGCGTGCTGATCGGCGACACGGTCGTGCTGCGCAAGGCCGGCGACGTGATCCCGGAGATCGTCGCGCCGGTGACCGGGCTGCGGGACGGCTCGGAGCGCGAGTTCGAGATGCCGTCGCACTGCCCGGAATGCGGGACGGAGCTGGCGTACGAGAAGGAGGGCGACGCCGACATCCGCTGCCCGAACGCGCAGTACTGCCCGGGGCAGCTGCGCGAGCGGCTGTTCTTCGTGGCCGGCCGCAACGCCCTCGACATCGAGGCGCTCGGGTACGTGGCGGCGACGGCGCTGACGCAGCCGCTGGAGCCGAGCGACCCGCCGGTGAAGAACGAGGGCGACCTGTTCCACCTGACGGTCGACCAGCTGCTGCCGATCCGCAGCCACGTCCTCGACCAGCGGACCGGGACGACGAAGACCGACCCGAAGACCGGCGAGCCGAAGGTGGTGTCGTTCTTCGCCAATAAGGAGGGCGAGCCGAAGAAGACGGTCGAGGTCCTCTTCCAGGAGCTGGAGAAGGCCAAGGGGCAGCCGCTGTGGCGGGTGCTGGTGGCGCTGTCGATCCGGCACGTCGGGCCGTCCGCCGCGCGGGACCTCGCCCGCGAGATGCGGTCGATGGACGCGATCGCGAACGCCACGGAGGAGGAGCTGGCGGCGGTGGACGGCGTCGGCCCGACGATCGCCGCGTCGATCAGGCGGTGGTTCGAGGTCGACTGGCACCGCGAGATCGTGGACAAGTGGCGGGCCGCGGGCGTCCGGATGGAGGACGAGGGCGCGGCGGGCCCGCGGCCGCTGGAGGGCGTCACGGTGGTGATCACCGGGTCGCTGGAGGGGTTCAGCCGGGACTCGGCGACGGAGGCGGTGCAGCGGCTCGGCGGGAAGGTGTCCGGGTCGGTGTCGAAGAAAACGGGCTTCGTGGTGGTGGGCGACAGCCCGGGGTCCAAGTACGACAAAGCCGTCAAACTCGGCGTACCGGTCCTGGCGGAGGACGGGTTCCGGGTGCTCCTCGCCGATGGGCCAGAAGCGGCCAAAAATGTAACTTTGCGCGCGGAGGCATGACCGGGCGTGGTTAAGCGCCCCCTCACCAGTGTCGCGTTACTCAGGGGTACACTTCAGCTACCGACAGGTGAGGGGACGGCACGGAAAGGGCATAACGGAACGTACGCAACCGGTTTCGCGAAGTTGAGCAAAGGCCGTACTCTCCCTGACATCACGACCCACCTGAATCTCCGGACGCACCACCCGGGAGGAGTCCCCCGAGGTCCGGCACGTCCGGTGCCGGGGGACGGCCCCCCGAACCCCCCGAGGATGTGATGAAGGACCCGAACAACACGCGGAACACGGCCCCGCGCCGCGGCTCCCCGTTGTGGATCTACTTCGTCGCCGTCATCCTGCTCGGCGTCACCGCCTGCGCCGCCGCGTTCGCCGGGCTCACGGCCGCCGACCTGGACGCGCTCGCCGGCAATCCGGTCTTCTGGATCCTCGGCTGCTTCATCGTCTTCGGCGAGCTGCGCCCCATCATCACCCCCGGCTCCACCGAGAACAACGGCGCCACCACCTCCACCACGTTCGCCTTCGCCGCGCTGCTGTACGCCGGGCTGCCCGTCGCCGCCGCGCTCCAGGCGATCGCCGTGGTCACCTGCGGGGTCTTCCGCGGCCGCACCCCGCACCGCATCGCCTTCAACGCCGCCCAGTACACCCTCAGCCTCGGCGCCGCCCAGCTCGTCCTCGCCCTCTTCGGCGACCTCGCCACCCCGTCCGGCACCTGGGTCCCCGACGGCGCCGACCTGCCCGCCATCGCGCTCGCCGGCGCCGTCTACTTCGTCTGCAACGACACCCTCGTCGGCTCGGCCGTCGCGCTGCACGAGCGGGTCTCCCTGGTCAAGGCGCTGCGCTGGGACCTGGCCTACCAGGTGCTGGTGCACCTGGCGCTGCTCGGCCTCGCCCCGATGATGGTCATCGCGATGGACCGCTCCGCGCTGTTCGTCCCGCTGATCCTGCTGCCGTTCATCGCCGTCTACCTGAACGCCTCCGTCGCCGTCCGGCGCGAGCACCAGGCCCTGCACGACGGCCTGACCGGGCTGCCCAACCGCAAGCTGCTGATCGTCCGGACCGAGGAAGCGCTCGCCGAGGCGCGCGGCGCGGAGAAGCGCCGCGCGGCCCTCCGCCGCGGCGCGGCGTCGATCAAGCCGTCGCGGCGCCGCGCCGCCACCGAGGAGCGCGACCAGCGCGCCGGGCTCTTCCTGCTCGACCTCGACCGGTTCAAGGAGGTCAACGACACCCTCGGGCACCCCACCGGCGACCGGCTGCTGCAGCTGGTCGCGCACCGGCTCACCCACAGCGTCCGCCCCGGCGACCTGGTCGCCCGGCTCGGCGGCGACGAGTTCGCGGTGCTGCTGCCGTCCGTCCGCGACGAGGCCGCCGCCCGCGAGGTCGCCGCCCGGCTGCGCGCCGCCCTCGGCGAGCCCGTCCGCCTCGACGGCATGTCGTTCGACCTGGAGGCCAGCGTCGGGATCGCGCTGTTCCCCGACCACGCCCCCGACTTCGAGCTGCTCCTCCAGCGCGCCGACGTGGCCATGTACAACGCCAAGGAGGGCCGCACCGGCGTCGAGGTCTACTCGCCCGCCCGCGACCGCAACTCCCCGGAGCGGCTCACCATGCTCGGCGACCTGCGCCGCGCCATCGACCGGTCCGAGCTGGAGCTGTTCTACCAGCCGAAGGTGTCGCTGCGGGACGGCCAGCTCGTCGGCATGGAGGCCCTGCTGCGCTGGCGGCACCCCGACAAGGGCCTGCTCGAACCGGAGGCGTTCCTGTCGATCGCCGAGCAGACCTACCTGATGCGCTCGATCACCCACCACGTCGTCGAGGCCGCCCTCGCCCAGACCGCCGCGTGGTGGCGCGAGGACCTCGCCGTCCAGGTCGCGGTGAACGCCTCCGGCCGCGACCTGCTCGACACCGGCCTCACCGAGACGATCGAGGAGGGCCTGCTCGCGCGCGGCCTGCCCGCCGCCGCGCTCCAGCTGGAGATCACCGAGCGGATCCTGATGAACGAGCCCGCCTACGCCTCCGACACCGTCGCCAAGCTCGCCGAACTCGGCATCCCGCTCAGCCTGGACGACTTCGGCACCGGCTACTCCTCGCTCGTCCGGCTGAAGCGCCTCCCGGTCGAGGAGATCAAGATCGACTCCTCGTTCGTCGGGCGGCTGACCGAGTCCACCGACGACGCGGTGATCGTCCGCTCGATCGTCGACCTCGTCCGCACCCTCGGCCTGCGCTCGGTCGCCGAGGGCGTCGAGGACCCGCAGACCGCGCGGATGCTCCGCGAGATGGGCTGCGACGCCGCCCAGGGCTGGCACTTCGGCCGCCCCATGGACGCCGACACCGCCACCGACTGGCTCCGCCGCAACGTCCAGCGAGCCCCCGAACCCGCCGCGTAGAAGCCCTCAGTAGCGGCGGCGGGGCTCGTAGGGGTCGTCCTCGTAGTAGTGCTCTTCGCGCACGGCGGGCGGAGGACGGCGCTCCACGGTGCGGCGCGCGGAGACGATCCGGACGATCCCGACGACCAGCCCGATCAGGCCGCCGATCATCAGGATGACACCGACCAGCCGGATGTCGATGCCGCTGAACTGGTAGTTGACCGCGTATGCCAGGATCGCGCCGATGATGATCAGGGCGATGCTGCCGCCGATGGTCACGGCGGGCTCCTCTCGTCGTCCCGGGGGTGGACGTGGGGAGCGTTCCCCGCACCAGGATCTGAAACGGCGCGGCGGGCGGCGCGGGGTAAACCGTTCGGGCGGCGCGGGTGCGGCCAATAGGATGGCGGGTATCCCAATCGATCGCAGGAACGGTTTCTCATCATGTCCGCCATCACCCGTGACGAGGTCTCGCACCTTGCCCGGCTGTCCCGGCTGGCGCTCGGCGACGATGAGCTCGACCATCTCGCCGCCCAGCTCGACCAGATCATTTCCGCGGTCGCGCGGGTGCAGGAGGTCGCCGCGGAGGACATCCCGCCCACCTCGCACGCGCTGCCGCTGACCAACGTGTACCGGCCCGACGAGGTGCGGCCGTGCCTGACGCCGGAGCAGGCGCTCGCCTGCGCCCCGGCCAGCGAGCAGCAGCGCTTCCGCGTACCGAGGATCCTGGACGAGGAGGCCTGATGGGCGAGCTGTTCCGCAGGAGGGCCGCGGAGCTCGGGGAGCTGCTGGCGGCCGGCGAGGTGTCGGCGGTCGAGGTCGCGCAGGCGCACCTGGACCGGATCGCCGCCGTCGACGGGCAGGTCAACGCGTTCCTGCACGTCGACGCGGAGACCACGCTGGCGCAGGCGCGGAAGGTGGACGAGCGGCGCGCGGCGGGGGAGGAGCTCGGCCCGCTGGCCGGCGTCCCCATCGCGCACAAGGACGTGTTCACCACCACGGACATGCCGACCACGGCCGGATCGAAGATCCTCGAGGGCTGGCGGCCGCCGTACGACGCGACGGTGACCAAGCGGCTGCGCGAGGCCGGCCTGGTGATCCTCGGCAAGACGAACATGGACGAGTTCGCGATGGGCTCGTCCACGGAGAACAGCGCGTTCGGGACCACGCACAACCCGTGGGACCTGACGCGCATCCCGGGCGGGTCGTCCGGCGGGTCGTCGGCGGCGGTCGCGGCGTACGAGGCGCCGCTGTCCACCGGCACCGACACCGGCGGCTCGATCCGGCAGCCCGCCGCCGTCACCGGCATCGTCGGCACCAAGCCGACCTATGGCGGTTCGTCCCGGTACGGGATCATCGCGTTCGCGTCGTCGCTGGACACTCCGGGCCCGTTCGCCCGGAACGTGCTGGACGCGGCGCTGCTGCACGAGGCGTTCAGCGGCCACGACGTCATGGACTCGACCTCGATCGACCGGCCCGTCCCGTCCGTGGTGGAGGCCGCGCGCAGCGGTGACGTCGACGGCCTGCGGGTCGGCGTCGTCAAGGAGTTCGGCGGCGACGGCTACGAGCCGGGCGTGTCGGCCCGCTTCACCGAGGCCGTCGAGCTGCTGGAGTCGCTCGGCGCGAAGGTCGTCGAGGTGTCGTGCCCGCACTTCGCGTACGCGCTGCCCGCCTACTACCTGATCGCGCCGTCGGAGGCCTCGTCCAACCTGGCCCGGTTCGACGCGATGCGGTACGGGCTGCGCGTCGGCGACGACGGCACCCGCAGCGCCGAGGAGGTCATGGCGCTGACCCGCGCGGAGGGCTTCGGGCCCGAGGTCAAGCGGCGGATCATGCTCGGCACCTACGCGCTGTCGTCCGGCTACTACGACGCCTACTACGGCAAGGCGCAGCAGGTCCGCACGCTGGTCAAGCGCGACTTCGACGCGGCGTTCGAGCAGGTGGACGTGCTGGTCTCGCCGACCACGCCGACCACCGCGTTCCCGATCGGCGAGCGCGCCGACGACCCCATGGCGATGTACCTCGCCGACCTGTGCACGATCCCGGCGAACCTCACCGGCAACGCCGCGATCTCGGTGCCGTGCGGCCTGGCCGACGGCCTGCCGGTGGGCCTGCAGATCATGGCGCCCGTCCTCGGCGACGACCGCGTCTACCGGGTGGGGGCCGCCGTCGAGCGGGCCCTCGAAGAGCGCTGGGGCGGCCCGCTGCTGGCCAAGGCCCCCGAACTGGCGGAGGCGAAGTGAGCACCCCGACACTCATGCCGTACGACGAGGCGCTCGCGAAGTACGAGCCCGTCCTCGGCCTGGAGACGCACATCGAACTCGGCACCGCGTCGAAGATGTTCTGCGGCTGCCCGACCGCGTTCGGCGCGGACCCGAACACCCAGGTGTGCCCGGTCTGCCTGGGGCTGCCCGGGTCGCTGCCGGTGACGAACCACGCCGCGATCGAGGGCATCATCAAGATCGGCCTGGCGCTGAACTGCACGATCGTCGAGTGGTGCCGGTTCGCCCGGAAGAACTACTTCTATCCGGACATGCCGAAGGACTTCCAGATCTCCCAGTACGACGAGCCGCTGTGCGTCGACGGCCACCTGGAGGTCGAGGTCGAGGGCGACACGTACCGGATCGAGATCGAGCGCGTCCACATGGAGGAGGACACCGGCAAGTCGCTGCACGTCGGCGGCAGCACGGGCCGCATCCACGGCGCCGACCACTCGCTGGTCGACTACAACCGGGCCGGCATCCCGCTGGTGGAGATCGTCACCAAGCCGATCCCCGCGACCGGCGACAAGGCCCCGCTGGTGGCCCGCGCCTACGCGACCGAGCTGCGCGAGCTGGTGCGCTCCCTCGGCGTTTCGGACGTCCGCATGGAGGAGGGCTCCATGCGCTGCGACGTGAACGTGTCGCTGATGCCGCGCGGCGCGTCGGAGTGGGGCACCCGCACCGAGACCAAGAACGTCAACTCGCTGCGCTCGGTGGAGCGCGCCGTCCGCTCGGAGATCGAGCGGCAGGCGGGCGTGCTGGACGCGGGCGGTCGGGTGATCCAGGAGACCCGCCACTTCAGCGAGGAGACCGGCCGCAGCACCAGCGGGCGCAGCAAGGAGGAGGCGCAGGACTACCGCTACTTCCCCGAGCCCGACCTGGTGCCGATGGCGCCGTCCCGGGAGTGGGTGGAGGAGCTGCGCGCGACCCTGCCGGAGCTGCCCGCCGCCCGCCGCCGCCGCGTCCAGGGCGAGTGGGGGCTGTCGGACCTGGAGCTGCGGGACGTCGTCAACGCCGGCGCCGTCGACCTCATCGAGGCCACGATCGCGGCGGGCGCCGACGCCGGCGCGGCCCGCAAGTGGTGGATGAACGAGCTGTCGCGGCGCGCGACCGAGCAGGGCGTGGAGCTGGCCGAGCTGCCGATCGCGCCGGAGCAGGTCGCGCGCGTCCAGGCGATGGTGGCCGCCGGGGAGCTGAACGACAAGCTGGCCCGCCAGGTGTTCGAGGGCGTCCTCGCGGGCGAGGGCGGCCCGGACGAGGTCGTCGCCGCCCGCGGCCTGAAGGTCGTCAGCGACGAGGGCGAGCTGGCCTCGATCATCGACCGGGTCATCGCCGACAACGCCGCCGTGGCCGACAAGATCCGCGCCGGCAAGGTCGCCGCCGCCGGCGCCCTCGTCGGCGCCGTGATGAAGGCCACCCGGGGCCAGGCCGACGCCGGCCGCGCCCGCGAGCTCATCCTCGAAAAGCTCGGCGCCTCCTGACCGGCCCGCCGTCCCGCGGAACCCCGCGGGACGGCGGAATCCCGGCGCCCCGCGCGTCGTGGAGAGTTCTGGTGGGCCTAGCGGAGCGGGACGGTGATGATGCGGTCGTCGTCCTTCGCGGGGTCGCCGCGGCCGTCGCGGTTGCTGGTGGTGAGCCAGAGGGAGCCGTCGGGGGCGCGGACGGCGGCGCGCAGCCGGCCGTAGTCACCGGTGAAGCGGGCGATCGGGCGGCCCGCCTTGCCGTCGGCGGACAGCGGGACCTGCCAGAGGCGCTCGCCGCGTAGCGCGGCGGCCCACAGGGAGCCGTTCGCGTAGGCGAGGCCGGACGGGGACGCCTCGGACGTCTTCCAGGTCAGCAGGGGGTCGGTGAAACCCTTGCGGTTCCCGAAGCCCTCGACGTCGGGCCAGCCGTAGTCGCGGCCCTTCTCGATGAGGTTGATCTCGTCGAAGCGGTCCTGGCCGAACTCGGTGGCGTACAGGCGGCCCACGGCGTCCCAGGCGAGGCCCTGGACGTTGCGGTGCCCGTAGGTCCAGACGCGGGTGCCGAACGGGTTTCCGGGCGCGGGCCTCCCGTCGGGGGTGACGCGCAGGATCTTGCCGGCGAGGGAGCCCTTGTCCTGGGCCGGGTCGCCCGCGCCGGTCTCGCCGGTGGTGATGTACAGCATCCGGTCGGGGCCGAAGGCGAGGCGGCCGCCGTTGTGGATCTCGCCCTTGGGGATGCCGGTGACGATCGGCCGCGGGGCGCCGAGCCCGCCGTCGTAGCCGATGCGGGCGACGCGGTTGTCGCGGGAGGCGGTGTAGTACACGAAGATCTGGTGGTCGCGGGCGTAGCCGGGGGAGACGGCGACGCCGAGCAGCCCGCCCTCGCCCGCGGGCGAGACGCCGGGGACGGTGCCGATGGGCGTGACCCCGCCGGCGGGCGTGACGCGCAGCAGCCGGGCCGAGTCACGTTCGGTGACAATCGCGTCACCACCGGGTAGGAACGCCATCGCCCAGGGGATCTTCAACCCGGTGGCCAGAACCCGGGGCGTCCCGGGCGCCGCGGTGCCGCCGGACGGCAGCGGCGGCGGCGTGCGGGCACCGCCGGTGTCCTTCGCCGGAGACGACGAACAGCCCGCGAGGAACAACGCGACAAGGACGATCAGGTGCTTTCGCATGAGAACGCCTCCCGCACCCAGGATGGCATTCCGATGCCGTGCGGATCACGCCGTCCCCCACAGCGGACGGCGGGGGACAACGGGCGCACCCGGCCGCTCGGACCCCCGAAAGCGGTCACTCAGCGTGATGCCGGGCAAGGCGCCGATTCGGTGACGATCGCGTTTCGGTCGTCCCGAACGGATCGCCGACATGGCGGTTCGTCGCCATGAGGACGCCCGGTCTCAATCGGTCCGTGACCTACGGAACGTACATTGAGCATCACGGTGATCCCGCAGTGCAGCAACGTCGCTGATCTCCGGCCGGCGCAGCCGATGCGCTCGCCGCCTCGCGCCGACCCTGCGCGGGGCACGATCCACGACCCTCCGGGCGTTATCCCTGCGACCGGTGAGGTCTCCGGACCCACGTCCCCTCTGGCGCGCCGCCGCGTCCGCGAGGGACCGTCAGCTCCCCGCGGGGCAGGAAGGGACACGGCGCGATGAGCGGCGAGAACGCCAGGCGGATGCCGCCGCGGGCGGTGCCGGTCGCCATGGCCGCGATCGTCGGCGTGCTGTACGCCACCGGGTCGCTGCTCGGCTGGGGCGGCACGGCCTTCATCGCCTGGACCGAGGCGGTCGCCGCCGGCGCCGCCGCGGTCTCGCTGCTGATGTCGGCCGGGCGGCCGAAGGGCGCCGCGGCGGACGCCGGCGACGCCGGGATCATCCGGCGGGTGTCCTCGGGCGGGATCTGGCGGGCGTCGTGGCGCTGGTACGGGGTGGCCGCGGCCGGCTGGTTCGCGGGCGCGGTCGGCAGCGCGGTCGCCGACAACGTCTCGCGCAGCGCGCTGTCGCTGTCGGTGCCGGACCTGTTCTACCTGCTGGCCGTGGTGGCGCTGGTCATCGGCCTGATCGTGCCGGTGCGGCTGTCGCGCGACGTCGGGATGTGGCTGCGCTACCTGGCCGACACCTACGTCTGCGCGTGCGCGGTGTTCGTGCTCGGCTGGGTCGCGATCTTCGGCTCGCTGTACCACCAGTCGGGGGAGTCGGCGTCGGAGTACCTGCTGGAGCTGCTGTACCCGCTGATCGACGTGGTGCTGGTGTGCGGGGCGCTGCCGTTCGCGCTGGGCGCGGCGCGCGGGCACCGGCGGCTGGCGTGGATGGGGTTCGGGGCGCTGGCGGCGTTCGCGACCGCCGACGTGGTGACGACGTTCGTCCGGCTGGACGGCGGCGGGCCGTCCGACGACCCGTCCGACATCCTGCGGCTGGCCGGGCTGCTGCTGCTCCTGCTGGTCCCGTGGACGGGCCCCGCGCCCGAGGCGGCGCCGGACGGCCCGTCCGACGACATCCCCGACGGCGTCCCGGCGGACGCGGCGCCGGGGCCGGAGGAGCGCGGCCGGATGACCGGCCCGGGGCTGGCTCCGGCGGCGGTGGCGGCGGCGGCCTCGCTGTTCGTCGCCGGGCACTCGCTGACCGGCGACAACGGGCTCGAGCCGGTGGTGTCGGTGGTGGCGGGCTCGGCGGCGCTGGTGCTGCTCGCGCGGCTGGCCGGGCTGCTGCGGGAGAACGACGGGCTGCGCCGCGCCGTGGAGACCGGCGAGGAGCACTTCCGGGCGCTGTCGGAGAGCAGCAACGACGCGGTGCTCATCTGCGACCTCGACGCGACCGTCCAGTACGCGAGCGCGGGCGCGCTGCGGACCTACCACTACACGCCCGAGGAACTGCTCGGCCGGCCGCTGCACGAGATCATCCACCCGGAGGACCTGCCGCGCGTGCAGGAGGCGTTCACCGAGTTCCTCGACGAGGAGGACGCGGCCGGCGCGGACCGTCCGGGCGCCGCCGGGTCGCTGCGGGTGTCGTGCCGTGTGCGCGCGGCGGACGGCACGTGGCTGCCGACCGAGTCCACGATCTCCCGGTACGCGGGGACGGGCGAGGCGCCGGGCCGGCTGCTGGTCACCACCCGCGACCTGAGCGAGCAGGCGGCGCTGCAGCGGCAGGTCGCGCACCTGACGTTCCACGACGGGCTGACGGGCCTGCCGAACCGGTCCTACTTCGAGGAGCGGACGCGGGAGGTGCTGGCGCAGCAGCGGCCGGGCGGCCGGGTCGCGGTGGTGTTCGTCGACATGGACGGGTTCACCGACGTCAACGACTCGGCCGGGCACGCGGCGGGCGACCAGGTGCTGGCGCAGGCGGCGCGGCGGCTGCGCGCCAACGTGCAGGCCGACGACACGGTGGCGCGGTGGGGCGGCGACGAGTTCGCGGTGCTGGTGCAGCTGCCGTCCGACGACCGGGAGACCCGCGCGGCGGTGGAGCTGGCGGGGCGGCTGCTGCGGGTGCTGTCGGTCGACCCGTACCAGGTGGGCAGCAAGCAGATCGTGCTGACGGCGAGCGTCGGGATCGCGTTCGCCGGGGACGAGGAGGCGCCGGCGGACCCGGTGAAGGCCCGGGGCGCGGACGCGGGGCGCCGGCTGCGCCGCACCGCCGCCGACCTGATCCGCAACGGCGACCTGGCGATGGCGCGGGCGAAGGAGCTGGGCGGCGGGCGCGTCGAGGTCTTCGCGCCGCACATGCACGCCGACGTGGTGCGGCGGCTGGAGCTCGGCAGCGACCTGCAGCGGGCGCTGGCCGAGGAGCAGTTCGCCGTGGAGTTCCAGCCGGTGGTGGACCTCGCGACGTCCCGGGTGACCGGGGTGGAGGCGCTGCTGCGCTGGTGGCGGGGGAGCGAGTCGGTGCCGCCGGAGGAGTTCATCGGCCCGGCGGAGGAGTCGGGGCTGATGATCCCGCTCGGCGACTGGGTGCTGCGGGAGGCGTGCCGGGAGGTGGCGCGGTGGCGCCGCGACTCCTGGGACGTGGGCCTGTCGGTGAACTTCACCGCCCGGCAGATCGCCGCGCCCCGGTTCGTGGAGTCGGTCGCGGCGGCGCTGGCGGAGACGGGGCTGCCGCCGCAGGCGCTGACGCTGGAGGTGCGCGAGGAGGTGCTCGTCGAGGACGGCGGGCAGAACGTGGCGCGGCTGTCGGAGCTGCGCGACCTCGGCGTGCGGCTGGCGATCGACGACTTCGGCACCGGGTACGCGTCGCTGGCCTACCTCGGCCAGCTCCCGGTGGACGTCATCAAGATCGACCCGTCGTTCGTGGCGGGCCTCGGCTCGGACGAGACGCTGTCGCTGCTGACCCGGACGATCGTCCGGCTGGGTCGCGACCTCGGGCTGACCGTGGTGGCGGAGGGCATCGAGCGGCCCGAGCAGCTGGAACTGCTGCGCGCGATGGACTGCCCGCGCGGGCAGGGGTTCCTGGTGGCGCGGCCGATGGCGGCCGGGCGGGTGGAGTCGCTGGTCCGCACGAACCTGGCCGCACAGGATCTTTCGGGCGATCTTCCGCTGCCGCTGCCGGGCTGACCTCGCACGCTTTGCCGTCTCATATGACGAGATTTATTGTCCACGGATTTGACGGTGGGCGGGATCTCGGCGAAAGTGGCTCCGTGCAGAACACCATCAGCGGCATCCTCGTAGTACTTGGTCGGCGCGCAGGCTGACCAAGCTCACCGACCTGCGCGCCTCCCCTCGACCGCTTCCGGCGGCGGGGGTTTTTTGTTGCCCCGGCGAGCCCAGACCTTCTCTCCCAAGGACACTCAGACATGACGACCGAACAGATGACGGGAGCCCAGGCGCTGGTCCGCGCCTTGGAGAACGTCGGCGTCGACACCGTGTTCGGCATCCCGGGCGGCGCGATCCTCCCGGCCTACGACCCGCTGTTCGACTCGAACAAGCTGCGCCACATCCTCGTCCGGCACGAGCAGGGCGCCGGCCACGCCGCGCAGGGCTACGCGATGGTCACCGGCAAGGTGGGGGTCTGCATGGCCACCTCCGGCCCCGGCGCCACCAACCTGGTCACCGCGATCTCCGACGCCTACATGGACTCGGTCCCGATCGTGGCGATCACCGGGCAGGTGGCGACCTCCCTCATCGGGACGGACGGCTTCCAGGAGGCCGACATCGCCGGCATCACGATGCCGATCACCAAGCACAACTTCCTGGTCACCAAGGCCGAGGACATCGCCCGCACCATCGCCGAGGCGTTCCACATCGCCGGCACCGGCCGCCCCGGCCCGGTCCTGGTCGACATCGCCAAGGACGCCATGCAGGCCACGGTCGACTTCCAGTGGCCCGTGCAGATGCAGCTCCCCGGGTACCGTCCCGTCACCCGGCCGCACTCCAAGCAGGTCCGCGAGGCGGCCCGGCTGATCGCCGGGGCGGAGCGCCCGGTGCTGTACGTCGGCGGCGGCGTGCTGAAGGCCGGCGCGGCCGCCGAGCTGAAGGTGCTCGCCGAGCTGACCGGCGCGCCCGTCGTCACCACGCTGATGGCCAAGGGCGCGCTGCCCGACAGCCACCCGCTGCACATGGGCATGCCGGGCATGCACGGCAGCGTCGGCGCGGTCGGCGCGCTGCAGCGCGCCGACCTGCTGATCGCGCTCGGCGCCCGGTTCGACGACCGGGTCACCGGCAAGCTCGACGGGTTCGCCCCGCACGCCAAGGTCGTGCACGCCGACATCGACCCGGCGGAGATCTCCAAGAACCGGCACGCGGACGTCCCGATCGTCGGCGACGCCCGGGAGGTCATCGCCGACCTGATCGTCGCGGTGCAGAACGAGCACGAGAACGGCCACCGGGGGAACTACGAGGACTGGTGGCGCCAGCTCAACGCCTGGCGCGACACCTACCCGCTGGGCTACGACACCCCCGAGGACGGCACGCTGTCCCCGCAGTACGTCATCGAGCGGATCGGGCAGATCGCCGGCCCGGACGCGTACTACGTCGCGGGCGTCGGCCAGCACCAGATGTGGGCGGCGCAGTTCATCAAGTACGAGCGGCCGGGCGCGTTCCTGAACTCCGGCGGCGCCGGGACGATGGGGTACTCGGTCCCGGCGGCGATGGGCGCCAAGGTCGGCGCGCCGGACACCACGGTCTGGGCGATCGACGGCGACGGCTGCTTCCAGATGACCAACCAGGAGCTGGCCACCTGCGCGATCGAGGGCATCCCGGTCAAGATCGCCGTGATCAACAACGGTAACCTCGGCATGGTCCGGCAGTGGCAGACGCTGTTCTACGAGGGCCGGTACTCCAACACCGGCCTGCAGCCCCGCGCCGGGCACGCGGCCAAGCGCATCCCCGACTTCGTCAAGCTCGCCGAGGCCTACGGCTGCGTGGGCCTGCGCTGCGAGAAGGCCGAGGACGTGGACGCCGTCATCGCCAAGGCGATGGAGATCGACGACGCCCCCGTCGTGATCGACTTCGTGGTGCACAAGGACGCGATGGTCTGGCCGATGGTCGCCGCCGGCACCACCAACGACGACATCAAGATCGCGCGGGACATGGCGCCCGAGTGGGAGAACGGAGACTGACATGAGCTCGCACACCCTCTCGGTCCTGGTGGAGAACAAGCCGGGCATCCTCGCGCGCGTCGCGGCCCTGTTCTCCCGCCGCGGCTTCAACATCGAGTCGCTCGCGGTCGGCACCACCGAGCACCCGGACATCTCCCGGATGACGATCGTGGTCAACGTCGCCGAGCTGCCGCTCGAGCAGGTCACCAAGCAGCTGAACAAGCTGATCAACGTGCTGAAGATCGTCGAGCTGGAGCCGGCGGCGTCGGTGCAGCGCGAGCTGGTCCTGGTCAAGGTCCGCGCGGACGCCGAGACCCGCTCCCAGGTCCTGGAGACCGTCACGCTGTTCCGTGCCAAGGTGGTGGACGTGGCGCCCGACGCGGTCACGATCGAGGCCACCGGCAACCGCGACAAGCTCGACGCGTTCATCAAGGTGCTGGAGCCGTTCGGCATCAAGGAGCTGGTCCAGTCCGGCATGGTGGCCATCGGACGCGGCGCCCGGTCCATCACCGACCGCTCGCTGCGCGCCATCGAACGCAGCGCCTGACCGGAAAACACATCGAAGAAAGGCAACAGCACTGTGGCTGAGATGTTCTATGACGACGCCGCCGACCTGAGCGTGATCCAGGGCCGGCACGTCGCGATCATCGGGTACGGCAGCCAGGGGCACGCGCACGCCCTGTCGCTGCGCGACTCCGGCGTGGACGTGCGGGTCGGGCTCCGCGAGGGGTCGGCCAGCCGGGAGAAGGCCGAGGCCGAGGGCCTGCGCGTGGTCACCCCGGCGGAGGCGGCCGAGGAGGCCGACCTCGTCATGCTGCTGGCCCCCGACCACCACCACCGCGAGATCTTCGAGAAGGACATCAAGCCGGCCCTCGTCGAGGGCGACGCGCTGTTCTTCGGCCACGGCTTCAGCATCCGCTACGGCCTCGTGCAGCCGCCGGAGGGCGTGGACGTGGCGATGGTCGCGCCGAAGGGCCCGGGCCACCTCGTCCGCCGCCAGTTCGTCGCGGGCCGCGGCGTCCCGGTGATCGTCGCGGTGGAGAAGGACCCGACGGGCAACGCCTGGCCGCTGGCGCTGTCGTACGCCAAGGGCATCGGCGGGCTGCGCGCGGGCGGCATCAAGACCACCTTCACCGAGGAGACCGAGACCGACCTGTTCGGCGAGCAGGCCGTGCTGTGCGGCGGCGCGTCGGAGCTGGTCAAGGCCGGTTTCGAGGTGCTGACCGAGGCCGGCTACCAGCCGGAGGTGGCCTACTTCGAGGTGCTGCACGAGCTGAAGCTGATCGTCGACCTGATGTACGAGGGCGGCATCTCCAAGATGTACTGGTCGGTGTCCGACAACGCCGAGTACGGCGGCTACAGCCGCGGCCCGCGCGTGATCACGCCGGAGACCAAGGCCGCGATGAAGAAGATCCTCGGCGAGATCCAGTCCGGCGAGTACGCCAAGGAGCTGGTGGAGGAGTTCGAGGGCGGCCAGGCCCAGTTCGGCAAGTACCGCGAGCAGCTCGCCGAGCACCCGGTCGAGAAGACCGGCGCGGAGCTCCGCCCGATGATGAGCTGGCTCAACGACTAGCAGGGGTTTGGACGGGGGCGGGCGCGCGGTGCTCGCCCCCGTCGGTGTTTCAGCGGGGCGCGGTCCGGCGGGTGAGGCGGCGGCGGATGCGGGCGCGCAGGGGCGCGGCGCCGGCGTCCTCCCGGATCACCAGCGCCAGGTGGCCGCCCTTGGTGAAGTAGACCGAGACGTGGTGGGGGCCCACGGCGCGCCGCTGCGGCGCGGTCTTCAGGCCGTCCGCGCGGCGGGAGCCGAAGCGGGCCTCGCGGGTCACGCCGTGCGCGGTCGCGGCGACGTGCACGTCCCAGCGGCCCGGTTCGACGCCGGACGGGTCGGCGAACGCCTCGAAGCCGCCGCCTCCCGTGTCCGCGGCTTGACGCGGTCCGGCGGGGAACACGTGCTCCTTGCCGGTCGTCCGCTCGCGCAGGATGACGTCCACGGCCGTCCGGTTGGTCTCGACGCGCTCCAGCAGGGCGGTGCCGCGGACACGGACCCGCCTCCCGTGCCAGGACACCGCGTCGAGGCGGTGCTCGACGCCGACCTCGGTGGTGATGTCGGCGTCCTGCCGGGGGACGCCGCGCAGGTAGGGGTACATCGCGTAGATCCGGCCGCCGACCACGACGGCGCCCGCCGGGCTGCCCTCCACCTCGTCGCGGATCAGCCGCTCCAGCTCCTCCCGCAGGCCGTACTGGATGCAGAACGCGCGCAGCCGGTCGGCGGCGGGCAGCGCGGCGCGGGCGGCGTCGCTCAGGCCCTCCTCGCCGATGACCCGGCGGGTGCCGTCGACGAGGCGGTCCCGCTGGCGGCGGTCGAGGTCGAGGTACCGGTGGTCGTAGACGCGCAGGACGTCGCGCAGGACGCTGATCGTGCTGTCCGAGGTCACGCTTCTCTCCTGATCGGCCGGGGACATCGTCACGGTAAGGCGCGCGGTCGCTGCGCACAGTGAAATTCCGGTAGCGTGTCCTCCGGGATGCATACTCGGTATTGCGCTGCGCATACCGGGTATGCATACTCGGTGATCATGTCCATCCGTCACGGCCTGCTGGCGCTGCTCGCCCGGGGCCCCCGCTACGGCTACCAGCTGCGCGCCGAGTTCGAGGCGTCCACCGGCGCGTCGTGGCCGCTCAACATCGGGCAGGTGTACTCCACGCTGGCCCGCCTGGAGCGCGACGAGCTGGTGGTCCGCGACGGCGCCGACGGCGAGGGCCGGTTCGTCTACCGGATCACCCCGGCCGGCGAGGCGGACGCGCGGCGCTGGTTCGCCACCCCGCTGGGCCGCGCCGACCGGCCCCGCGACGAGCTCGCGATCAAGCTCGCGATGGCCGTCACCGCCCCCGGCGTGGACGTCCGCCAGGTCGTCCGGACGCAGCGCGCCGCCACCCTGCGCGGGCTGCGCGACCTCGACCGGCAGAAGGCCGTGGCCAAGGGCGGGCCCGGCGGCCCGGAGGAGGGCGGCGGGCGCGACGCCCGCGCGTGGCGGCTCGTCCTGGAGGCGATGATCTTCCAGGCGGAGGCCGAGGTCCGCTGGCTGGACCACTGCGAGGCGTCGCTGACCGGCCCCGCCGCTCTGTGAGGGCCGCCGTGTGACGGTCCCCGCGTGAGGGTCCCGCCGCGGCGGCGGCGCCGCGCGCCTGGGCAGGGGCCTGCGGCTGGTAGCGTCCGGCCCGTGGCGGAGGTCGAGGCGGTGGCGGCGCCGGGGGCGGCGGACGGCGCTCCAGCGGACCGGGCGGCGCGCGGGCGGCGGCGGGCCTGGGCGCTCGCCGCGCTGGTCGCCGCGAGCGCCGCGCTGAACTCCGCGTTCGCGCTGCTGCGCCTGCACGCCTTCCGGACCAGCACCTACGACCTGGTGATCTTCGACCAGGCGGTCCGGTCCTACAGCCGCTTCGGTGCCCCGGTGGCGATCGTCAAGGGCGTCCACAACGGGTTCGGGCCGGGCTTCTCCGTGCTCGGCGACCATTTCTCGCCGATCCTGGCGGTGCTCGCGCCGCTGTACTGGATCCACGACGGCCCGGGGACGCTGCTGGTCGCGCAGGGGATGCTGTTCGCGCTGGCGATCGTGCCGATCTGGCGGTTCACCGAGCGGCGGCTCGGCGCGGGCGCCGGGTATTGCGCGGCGGCGGCCTACGCGCTGTCCTGGCCGGTCGCCGAGGCGCTCGCGTTCGACTTCCACGAGGTCGCGTTCGTCCCGCTGCTGTCGGCGGTGATGATCGAGCGGTACGACGCCGGGCGGCGCGGCCGGGCGGCGCTCGCCGCGTTCCTCCTCCTGCTGGTCAAGGAGGACATGGGGCTGCTGCTGGCGGGGTTCGGCCTGTTCCTGCTGACCCGCCGCGGCGAGCGGCGCGCGGGCCTGGCCCACCTGGCGGTCGGCGTGGTCGCGACCGCCGTGTGCTCCAAGGTCGCCATCGCCGTGTTCGGCGGCGACAACGACTACTACTGGGCCTACACCTCGCTGGGCCCCGACCTCCCGCACGCCGCCGTGCACGCGCTGACCCACCCCTGGGACGCCGCCGCGGAGATCGGCAGCCCGCCGGCCAAGCTCGCCATGATGGGGCTCCTCGTCCTGCCCCTGCTGCTGCTCCCGCTGGCCTCGCCGCTGACGCTGGTCGTCCTGCCGCCGCTGATCGAGCGGATGCTCGCCGACCGGTTCGCCAACTGGTGGGCGCCCCACTACCACTACAACGCCTTCATCGTCGCGGCGCTCGTCCTGGCCGCCGTGGACGGTGCCGCACGGCTGCGCCGCAGCGACCGGCTGCGCGCGCGCGTGCGCCTGCGCGGGCGGCTCGGGGAGGGGCTGAGCCCGCCCTGGGTCCCGGCGGCCGGCCTGCTGGCGGCGGCGATCGTCGCCGTGCCGTTCTTCGCCTTCGGCGCGCTCGGCGACCCCGCGCTGTATCGGCGCAACGAACGGGCATCGGCCGCCGCGGCGGCGGTGGCGAGGGTCCCCGACGGGGCGCTCGTGGAGGCCGCCAACGGCGTCGGCCCGGGCCTGACCGCCCGTACCCGCGTCCTGCTGTGGGACTGGCAGCCGCGCAACGCGCCCTGGGTCGTGGCGGACGTGCGGCGGCGGACGTTCCCCTTCACGTCGGTGGCCGAGCAGCAGCGGCGGGTCGCCGAGCTGACGGCGTCCGGCTACCGGGAGGTGTTCGGCCGGGACGGCTACGTCGTGCTGCACCGGGACGGCCCGGACCCGTGGTGAGGGAGCCCGCCCGCGCCTGGAGTTAAAGGCGATCGATCGTTTGGACAGATTGTCCAGTGACCCTTGTGCGGCCGGGTGGTCAGAATGCCGGTGGAGATGGCCTGAGGGGTAAAAGAACCTATCCTTTTGGCCCACGTTGCCGGATACTTGAAGAAAGTCGCGACGGCCGTGGCCGGCGCGGGAGCACCTGCGCGAACACTCACGTGGCCGCCGCCGGAGCGGCGTTGGGGCGAGTCCATGAGTGGTGAGAGGCTGTCAAGGATCCTCTCGGGGCGGCCGGCCGGGCGCGCGGCGCAATTCATCACCGGCGCGGCAATGCCGCGGGCAGGAGAACACCCGTTCCGCATTGGCGGTGATCGGGCCGGCAATGGCGCGGAGAGATGACGTGCAGGCGCGAGGGGACAACGGCGTCCGGCGCTGGGAGACGTGCGGGAGGGCGTGGATCGGCGTCCTGCGGCACGTGTGGGCGGCCGGAGTGGCCGGCATGGAGGACGTGGGGCCCATCATCGAGGGCCCTCCGCTGCTGTTCGAGATCAACTCGCTGAGCTGGCAGGACCCGCTCCTGCTCGAGTACGGCGACCGCGACCGGATCGCGCGCCGCGCCCGCGAGCGCGCCCGGGACGCGGCGGCCGGCCGGTACGGGCCGCGGCTGCGCGACCTCGACGGCGTCGACCAGCTGCGCTGGGTCGTCGGCCTGCTGCGGGCCCGGCCGTGGACGACCAGCGCGTGGATCTCGCTGACGCTGCCGGGGGAGGACGCCGCCGCGGTGCCGTGCCTGACCGCGTTGTCGTTCCGCATCCGCGGCTACCGGCTGATCATGACCGGGATGTTCCGGTCGCAGGACGTCTTCCGGGGCTACCTGGCCTACGTCCCGCTGCGCGAGGTCCAGCTCCAGGTGGCCGAGGAGCTGGGCCTGCCCGCGGGGCCGCTGCGGGTGTTCGTGGACGTCCCGCATGTCCGGGTCGCCGACGCCGAACGGGTCGCCGCCGTGCTGGCCTCGGTGCCCGAGCCGAACGCGGCCTGACCGGCTTCGGCCTGAACCGGATCCGGCCTGGCTGCGGCCTGGATCCGGCCTGGATCCGCAGGCCTGCGGGCCCGCCGGAGGTAAGGGCGGGCCCGGCACGGCCGACACAGGGGAGTTACCGGCCGGTGTTTCCCTGCCGCGAACCCGGCCGCCCGCCGGGGGATAGACTCGCCGCTGGGGGCGAGGGCACGACGAGGTGACTCGCGACTTCACCTGCACATCAGCCGAACATCCGACTTCCCGAAGGACTGTTTCCTTGAGCAAGCCCGTCGTCCTCGTCGCAGAAGAGCTCTCCCCGGCCGGCATCGCCGTGCTGGAATCCGACTTCGAGGTCCGTCACGTCGACGGCAGCGACAAGGCCAAGCTGCTGCCCGCCGTCGCGGACGTCGACGCCCTGATCGTCCGCAGCGCCACCAAGGTCACCTCCGAGGTCTTCCAGCACGCCAAGAGGCTGCGCGTGGTCGCGCGCGCCGGCGTCGGCCTGGACAACGTCGACGTCGAGGCCGCCACCAAGGCCGGCGTCATGGTCGTCAACGCGCCGACCTCCAACATCGTCACCGCCGCCGAGCACGCGATCGCGCTGCTGCTGGCCACCGCGCGGAACGTTCCGCAGGGCCACGCCGCCCTCAAGCAGGGCGAGTGGAAGCGCTCGAAGTACACCGGCGTCGAGCTGCAGGGCAAGACCGTCGGCGTGCTCGGCCTCGGCCGCATCGGCGTGCTGGTCGCCCAGCGCCTCGCCGCGTTCGACATGAACGTGATCGCGTTCGACCCGTACGTGCAGGCGGCCCGCGCGGCGCAGCTCGGCGTCAAGCTCGTCACCCTCGACGAGCTGCTCCAGCAGAGCGACTTCATCACCGTGCACCTGCCGAAGACCCCCGAGACCCTCGGCCTCGTCGGCGACCGCGAGCTGCACCAGGTCAAGCCGAGCGTGCGGATCGTCAACGCCGCGCGCGGCGGGATCGTCGACGAGGAGGCGCTCGACCTCGCGCTGAAGGACGGCCGGGTCGCGGGCGCCGGCATCGACGTGTTCAGCAGCGAGCCCTGCACCGACAGCCCGCTGTTCGTGCACGACAACGTCGTGGTCACCCCGCACCTGGGCGCCAGCACCCACGAGGCGCAGGAGAAGGCCGGCACGCAGGTCGCCCGCTCGGTGAAGCTGGCGCTGTCCGGCGAGTTCGTGCCGGACGCGGTGAACGTCCAGGGCGGCGCGGTCGCCGAGGACGTCAAGCCCGGCCTGCCGCTGGCCGAGAAGCTCGGCCGCATCTTCACCGCGCTGGCCGGCGGGGTCCCCGTCCGGCTGGACGTGGTGGTGCGCGGCGAGATCGCCGAGCATGACGTCAAGGTGCTGGAGCTCGCCGCGCTCAAGGGCGTGTTCGTGGACGTGACCGAGGAGGCGGTGACCTTCGTCAACGCGCCGCTGCTGGCCCGCGACCGCGGCGTCGAGGTCACCCTCACCACCAGCGAGGACAGCCCCGACTGGCGCAACGTGGTGCAGGTGCGCGGCACGATGGCCGACGGCGCCGTGGTGTCGGTGTCCGGCACGCTGACCGGCCCGAAGCACGCCGAGCGGATCATCGAGATCAACGGCTACAACATGGAGCTGGTCCCGACCGCGCACATGGCGTTCTTCTCCTACGTCGACCGCCCCGGCATCGTCGGCGCGGTGGGCAAGCTGCTCGGCGACGCCGCGGTCAACATCGCCGGCATGCAGGTCGGCCGGGACGCCAAGGGCGGCAAGGCGCTGATCGCGCTGACCGTCGACTCGGGGATCCCGGCGCAGCTCGTGGACGCGATCACCGCCGAGGTGGGCGCCGACATGGGCCGCCGCGTGGACCTCGACTAGCACGAGGGCGCCCGGTACCGGGAGCAGCTCGGGACAC
>NZ_JBGNUT010000038.1:0-106733 GCF_041951385.1 Actinomadura sp. NTSP31
GGGTGGGGCGGGAGCGTGGGCGGTCGGGGCTGTGGCGCCTGGGGGTCACGTGTGGCTCCTTGGGCGGTCACTCATGGCGGAGCGCCTCGATCGGGCGGAGCTTGGCGGCGCGGTTGGCCGGGTAGCTGCCGAAGAACAGGCCGATCGCGACGGAGACGGCCAGGGCGAGCACGATCGACGACGGGACCAGGACGGGTTTGACGCCGACGATCGTGAAGAGGCTGCCGACCACGCCCGCGACGACGCCGAGGACGCCGCCGATGAGGGACAGGACGGTGGCCTCGGCGATGAACTGGCCGAGGATGGCGCCGCGGGGGGCGCCGACGGCCTTGCGGATGCCGATCTCGCGGGTCCGCTCGGTGACGGTGACCAGCATGATGTTGGTGATGCCGATGCCGCCGACGAGCAGGCTGATCGCGGCGACGGCGCCGAGCAGGACGGTGAAGGTCCTGTTCGACTCCGAGACCGCGGACTGGACGCTGGCCTGGCTGGAGACGGTGAAGTCCGCGGTGCCGGAGGAGGCGGTGTCGTGCCGCTGGCCGAGGATGTCGGTGATCTCGGCCTGGGCGGAGTCGACGGCGCCCGAGTCCTTGGCCTGGACGATGATCTGGTCGAGGGCGCCGTAGCCGGTGAGGGCCTCCTGGACGGCGGGCAGCGGGGCGACCGCGATGCTGTCGGGGTCGGAGAAGCTGGAGGAGGACGACCCGGTCGCCTTGAGGACCCCGACGACGGTGAACCGGATGCCGCTGACGTCGATCTTCTTGCCGATCGGGCTGACGCGTCCGAACAGGTCGGAGGCGGTGGTGCTGCCGAGGACGACGGTCTTGTTCGCGGCGGTGACGTCGGCGGCGGTGAAGGCGGAGCCGGCGGCGACGGTCTTGTTGGCGGCGGCGAAGTAGGTCGGGGTGGTGCCGACGAACTGGCTGATCGTGGCGCTGGTGCCCGAGTAGCCGGCGGTGACGGACTGGCTGGTCACGACAGGTGAGGCGCTCTTGACGGACGGGGCGTCGGAGGCGTCGACGAGGGCCGCGGCGTCCTGGGCGGTCAGGTCGTGGGCCTGGGTGCGGGGGCCGGAGCTCTGGCCGGTCTGCGAGCCGGCGCCGGGGCCGCCCCCGCCGCCCGGGCCGCCGCCGAAACCGCCGAAGCCGCCGCGTCCGCCGCCGCCCGTGGTGGTCTTGGTGACGGTGAGGGAGTCGGCGCCGAGCCGCTGGATGCTCTTCTTGATCTGCTCGGACGAGCCGTTGCCGACGGCGACGAGCAGGATGACGGCGCCGACGCCGATGAGGATGCCGAGGGTGGTGAGCGAGCTGCGCATCTTGTTGGCCGACAGGCCGCGCAGCGCGAACCGCAGGATCTCCAGGGGGCTCACCGGGCGCCCTCCGTGGTCCAGGACACGGCGGGCGGCGGGCCGGCGACGGGCGCGCGGCGGACGTCGTCGACGACGCGGCCGTCGACGAGCCGGACGACGCGTTTGGCGTGCGCGGCGACGTCGTCCTCGTGGGTGATGACGACGATGGTGCGGCGGGCGAGGCTGAGCCGGTCGAAGACGGCGAGGACGTCGGCGGTGGAGCCGCTGTCGAGGGCGCCGGTGGGTTCGTCGGCGAGCAGCAGGGTGGGGGCGGTGACGAGGGCGCGGGCGACGGCGACGCGCTGCTGCTGGCCGCCGGACAGTTCGTTGGGCTCGTGCCGGGTGCGGTCGGCGAGACCGACCTCGCGGAGGGCGGCGAGGGCGCGGCGGCGGCGTTCGGGGCCTTTGACGCCGCCGTAGGCGAGCGGGAGTTCGACGTTGGCCTGCGCAGTCATCCGGGGAATGAGGTTGAACGACTGGAAGATGAACCCGATGCGGCGGTTGCGCAGGATGGCGAGGCGGCGCTCGTCGAGGCCGCCGACGTCGATGCCGTCGAGGAGGTAGCGGCCGGAGGTCGGCACGTCCAGGCAGCCGATGATGTTCATCAGGGTGGACTTGCCGGACCCGGACGCGCCCATGATCGCGACGTAGTCGCCGGTGTCGACGGTGAGGGAGACGCCGCGCAGCGCGTGGACGGCGGTGTCGCCCTCACCGTAGGTCTTGCTCGCGTCGCGGATGTCGAGGACCGGCTGGGGGATCACCTGCGGCCTCCGGCGCCGCCCGGCGCGCCGCCCCCGAAACCGCCGCCGACGCCGCCGGGCAGGCCGCCGCGCTGGGTGGTGCCGGTCGATCCGGTGGTGCTGGAGGTGACGACGACCTGCTCGCCCTCGTCGAGGCCGGACGTGATCTCGGTGCCCTGGTCGCCCTTGACGCCGACCTCGACGGTGACGGGGACCTGCTTGCCGTTGCGGACGACGGTGACGGTGCTCTGCCCGCCGGCGGTCTTGACGGCGGCGGTCGGCACGTACAGGACGTCGTCGGCGGACGCGGTGGTGATCTCGACGGTGGCGGTCTGCCCGAGCCGGACCCCGGACGGCACCTTGGTGAGCGAGATCGTCACGGGGAACTTCACCACGTTGTCGGTGGTGGTCGGGGACAGCCCGATCGCGGTGATCTTGCCGGTGGCGGTCTTGCCGGTGAGCGCGTCGAAGGAGACGGTCGCGGTCTGGCCGGTCTTGAGCTTGGTGGTGTCGGCCTCGGTGAAGTCGCCCTCGATCTGCAGGTGCTTGGTGTCGATGAGCTCGATGAAGCCCGAGCCCGACGACGAGGAGGAGGACCCGGACGACGAGGACGACGAGGCCCCTCCGCCCGCGGAGGCCCCCGAGCCGGACGCCCCGGAACTCGCGCCGGAGCCGGACGAGGACGACGAGGCCCCGGAGCCGCTGGAACTGCCGCCGACGGTTCCGTTGACGGCGGTGACCGTCCCGGCGAACGGGGCCTTCAGCACGGTGCCCTGGTAGGCGCGCAGTGCGGAGTTGTAGGCGTTCTTCACCTGCAGGTAGCTGGCGTAGCCCTTGGCGGACGTGGTGTCGCCGTCCTCGGCGGCGGCCAGGTTGGCCTTGGCCGCGTCGACGTTCTCGAGCGCCTCGGTCTGGTCGAGCCGGGCCAGGACGGCGCCGGCGGGGACCTTCTGGCCCGCCTTGACGTAGATCTTGGCGACCGTGCCGGACGCGCCGAACGACAGGTCGCCGCTGCGGGCGCTCGCGACGGAACCGGACGCCGAGACCGACGCCGACACCGTGCCGCGCTGGACCTGCGTGACCCGGGTGGCCGCGGCGGCGCCGTCACCTCCGTCGCCGAGGGTGAGGTATGCGGTGCCGGCTCCGGCCACCAGCAGCACGCCGAGGGTGCCGTTGATGAGCGTGGTCCGGCGTTGGAACGGCCATTTCATGTCGAGCAGGCTCTTGGCCGCGCATGGGGCTGAGGTGAGGTGAATATGAGAATTGGATGAGAGAACCGGGACCGGTGTGACAGGACGGGCGCATGTGGGCAGATACAGGGGTCGCGGTCGAGGCGGCGGGAAGCGGCCGCCGGAAGGCGAAATAGCACTGCCGACGGGCGGGTTGGTGCGGTCATGAGTGCACCGAAGGAGCGGACCCGCGTCCGTATCGAGCAGAGCGGCAAGCGCGTCAGGGCGTACCTCGGCGGCAACCTGGTGGCCGACACCACGTCGCCGTATCTCGTCTGGGAGATCCCCTACTACCCGACCTACTACTTCCCTGTGGCGGACGTGCGGGCCGAGCTTGTCGAGGACGGCCCGGGCAAGCATTCGCCGAGCCGGGGCGACGCGACGGCTTACACGGTGAAGGTGGACGGGGCGGAGGCGCCGGGCGCGGTGCTCCGCTATGCCGAGTCGCCGGTGGAGGAGCTGCGCGGGCTCGTCCGGCTGGACTGGGACGCGATGGACGCCTGGTTCGAGGAGGACGAGGAGGTGTTCGTCCATCCGCGCAACCCGTACACGCGTGTCGACGTGCTGGCGAGTTCGCGGCATGTGCGCGTGGAGGTGGACGGCGTGACGGTGGCGGAGTCGTCGAGCCCCAGGCTGCTGTTCGAGACCGGTCTTCCGGTGCGGTATTACCTGCCGAAGACGCACGTCCGGATGGATTTGCTAGAGCACACCGACACCGTGAGCCACTGCCCTTACAAGGGCACGGCGGAGTACTGGTCGGTGCGGGCCGGCGGCAAGGTCCACGAGGATCTGGCGTGGGGGTACCGGACGCCGCTGGAAGAGTCCCGCCAGGTGGCCGGTCTGGTCTGCTTCTACAACGAGAAAGTGGACGTCTTCGTCGACGGGGTGCTGCAGGAGCGGCCGAAGTCGCGTTTCTGAGACCGGACGGTTCCGTCGTCTGAGCGAGGAGAGGTAGCGCCCAACCCACATATCCACGTGGAACGTTGTCACCAGGCATTACACCATCGGATGGACCATCGTGCGATGGTGTGATGCCTGTCGCTTTCCGGCGCCGGGGCTTGCTCCTTCCCTACGGCTACGTAACCGTAGGTTACTCACGCGTATGTCAGAGCGCCGACGGGGAGGCACCCTTGACCTCTGCACTCCCGGCCGCCCCGGTGCGGCCGGATCGATCCAGGCCGGACCGCTCCGGACGGGGCCGGTCCAGGCCGGGCCGCCGGCTCGCGGCGGCCGCCCGAATGCTGACGACACCGCTCCTGCCCGAGGACTACCTCGGCCTGCTCAACCCGCTGTGGTCCACCGCCGAACCGCGCGGACGCGTCGAGGCGGTACGGCACGAGGCGCCCGGCGCGGCGACCCTGGTGATCAGGCCGGGGACGGCGTGGCGGGGCCACCGCCCCGGCCAGTGGGTGAAGGTCGGCGTGGACATCGGCGGCGTCCGGCACTGGCGCACGTTCTCGCTGTCGTCCCCGTCCCGCCCGGACGGCCGGATCACCATCACGGTCAAGGCGGCGCCGGACGGCTTCGTGTCAGCGCACCTCGTCCACGAGATCCGCCCCGGCGCGATCGTCCGGCTGGGCGCGGCGGACGGCGACTTCACGCTCCCGTCGCCCGCGCCGTCCCGGCTGCTGTTCGTCACCGCGGGCAGCGGGATCACGCCGGTCATGGCGATGCTCCGGCACCTCGCCGGCACGGGCGCCGCGCCCGACGCCGCGCCCGACGCCGCACCCGACATCGCGCCCGATGTCACGCTCGTCCACTCCGATCGCCACGCCGGCGACGTCATCTTCGGCGACGAGCTGCGGAGAATGCCCGGGATACGCCTGCACGAGCGGTACACGTCCGCGGACGGCCGCCTCACCCCGTCCGATCTCGCCGCGATCTGCCCGGACTGGGCGGAACGCGACACCTGGGCCTGCGGCCCGTCCGGAATGCTTGACGACCTCGCCGAGCACTGGCGGGCGGCCGGGATCGAGGACCGGCTCCGCGTCGAGCGGTTCCGCCCCGCCCTGGCGGCGGGGACGGGCGGCGAAGGCGGCCGCGTCCGCTTCACCGCGAGCGGCGTCGAGGCCGACGCCGACGGGAGCACGCCGCTCCTGGACGCCGGCGAGCGCGCCGGCGCGCTGCTGCCGAGCGGCTGCCGGATGGGCATCTGCCACAGCTGCGTCGGCCGGCTGCGCTCCGGCCGGGTCCGCGACCTGCGCACCGGCGAGGTGCACGGCGAGGAGGGCCAGATCGTCCAGACCTGTATCTCGGCCGCCGCCGGCCCCGTCGACATCGAACTCTGAAAGGGACCGACGATGCCCGCACCGACCGACCACCTCACCCCCGCCGACTACGCCGCGATCGCCCGCGAGCTGGACGCGCTCCGCGACGAGATCACCGCCGACCTCGGCGAGCGCGACGCGGACTACATCCACCGGGTGATCCGCTGGCAGCGCGGGCTGGAGATCGGCGGCCGCGCGCTGCTGATGGCGTCCGCGCTGCCGCCCGCCTGGCTCGCCGGGACCGCGACGCTGGCCGTCGCGAAGATCCTGGAGAACATGGAGATCGGGCACAACGTCATGCACGGCCAGTGGGACTGGATGCGCGACCCGAAGATCCACTCGACGACCTGGGAGTGGGACAACGTCTCCCCCGCCGAGCAGTGGAAGCACTCGCACAACTTCGTCCACCACACCTTCACCAACGTCCTCGGCAAGGACAACGACGTCGGCTACGGCATCCTGCGCGTCGCGCCCGAGCAGCCGTGGAGCTGGGGCAACGTCCCGCAGCCGGTCTACAACGCGCTGCTGGCGATGTTCTTCGAGTACGGCGTGGCGCTGCACGACCTGGAGCTCGACAGGATCCGCGAGGGCACCCACGACGAGGAGGCGACGAAGGCGAAGCTGCGCGCCATCGGGCGCAAGATCCGCCGCCAGTGGGGCAAGGACTACCTGGCGTTCCCGCTGCTCAGCGGCCCGCAGTTCCTGTCCACGCTGTCGGCGAACTTCACCGCGAACGTCGCCCGCAACGTCTGGGCGCACATGATCATCTTCTGCGGGCACTTCCCCGGCGACATCGACGTGTTCGAGGAGGACTACCCGCTCGAGGACGAGACGAAGGGCGAGTGGTATGTCCGGCAGCTGCTCGGCTCGGCGAACATCACCGGCGGCGCGCTGTTCCACCTGATGACCGGCAACCTCAGCCACCAGGTCGAGCACCACCTGTTCCCGGACATTCCGAGCAACCGGTACGCCGAGATCGCGCCGCGCGTCCGCGACCTGTGCGCCCGCTACGGCCTGCCGTACCACACCGGCTCGCTGTCGAAGCAGGTCACGAGCACCTGGAAGAAGATCTTCCGGTACGCGCTGCCCGGCGGCGCCCCGAAGCCGGAGCCGGAGCCCGCGACCCGCGAACCCGTCGCCGCCTGACCCCGTCCGTCGCCTCCTGACCCCGACCCGCGGCCTGACCCCGGCCGCTCGCGCGCGGCATTACCTCTCGCGTCATCGACCCGATGACCGCGCGCGGGAGATCGTCATGGTGCACACCACGACGGACCCAACCGGGGAGCACCCTTGTCAACGACCGCGACACCGCGAGCGGGCAGGCAGCCGCAGGGGGCCGCGCCGGCGCACGCAGCGCCGGCGGGCGGCCTGCTCGTCCTGCTCATCGGCATCTTCATCACCACCCTCGACTTCTTCATCGTCAACGTCGCCATCCCCGACATCCAGGGCGACCTGCACGCGGGCGCCGCCGCCACGCAGTGGGTGGTCGCGGGGTTCGGGCTCGCGCTCGGCGGCGGGCTGATCACCGGCGGGCGGCTCGGCGACCTGGCCGGACGCCGCCGGATGTACGCGATCGGGCTCGCCGCGTTCACCGCCGCGTCCCTGGCCTGCGGGCTGGCCCCCACGGCCGGCGCGCTGATCGCCGCACGAGTGGCGCAGGGCGTCGCGGCGGCGATGCTGATGCCGCAGGTGCTCGGCATCATCAACGGCGCGTTCGAGGGCGCGGCGCGCGTCCGCGCGTTCACCGCCTACGGCCTGACGATGGGCTTCGGCGGCGTGTTCGGCCAGCTCATCGGCGGCGCGCTGATCCAGGCGGACGTCCTCGGCAGCGGCTGGCGGAGCATCTTCCTGATCAACGTGCCGATCGGCGCGGCCACCATCGCGCTCGTCCGGCGGACCGTCCCGGCGACCCCGGCCGCCCGCGGCACCCGGCTCGACCTCGCCGGCACCGCGCTGGTCACGCTCGGCCTCGTCGCGCTCGTCCTGCCGCTGATCGAGGGCCGCCGGCTCGGCTGGCCGGAGTGGACGTGGTTCTCGTTCGCCGGCTCGGCCGTCCTGCTCACCGCGTTCGCGCTCTGGCAGCGGCGCAGCACCGCGCCGCTGATCGCCCCGGCGCTGTTCCGGGAGCGCGCGTTCACCGTCGGCGTCGGCATCGCCCTCGCCTACCAGCTCGCCATGGCCTCGTTCTTCCTCTACCTGGCCCTCTACCTGCAGCAGGGACGCGGCCTGAGCGCCCTGCAGTCGGGCCTGCTGTTCACCGCCCTCGGCGCCGGCTACTTCGCCGCCTCGACCCGCGCCAGTGCCGTCGCCGCCCGGATCGGCCGGCAGGTCCTCGCGCTCGGCGCGGTCGTCCAGGCCGCCGGCTGCCTGCTCCTGATCGACGGCATCGCCCAGGACGGCGGCGTCGCCTGGCTGATCCCCGGCCTCGCCCTCGCCGGCGCGGGCATGGGCTTCGTCCTCGCGCCGATGTCGGCGCTCGTGCTCGCCGGCGTCGGCGAGAGCCACGCGGCCTCGGCGGCGGGCGTCCTGTCGACGTTCCAGCAGGTCGGCGGCGCACTCGGAGTGGCACTCGTCGGAATCGTCTTCTACGGCGTCCTCGGCGCCCACCCCGTCCCGGCGGACGTCGCCGACGCCTTCCAGGCGGGCCTGCTACCGGTCATCGGCTTCTGCGCCGCCACCGCCGCCCTCGCCCAACTCCTCCCGAAGAACCGCGCCTGACCGTCCGCCTGGGCGCCGGCCGGTAGGGGTCGGGGTGTCGGAGGTGGTCGGTACGGTGACGGGCCATGACCGACATCTTGGAAGTCGCGCTGAACGCGCGGGAGGGGCGGACGCTCACGGGGTCCGTGACGGCCCTGAACGCTCATCACACCAAGTTCTCCAGGAGGCCGGAATTCGGCGTCCAGCTCATCATCGACGCGTGGGACAGGCCCGATGCCGCGACCGGGCCGCTGGCGCCCGCGACCGAGGCCGAGTTCAGGAGGCTGTTCGAGCTCTTCATGGGGCGGAAGGTCCGCGTCGACGCCGACGGGTTCCTGGTGGACGAGCCGGGCGTGAAGGCCGAGGAGCGGCACCGCCGTGAGCTCTCCGGCTCCTTCGGCTCCGACGAGGACGGCCCTTTCGTCAGCCTCAAGCCGGACCCGGACGGGTTCCGGCGGCACACGAAGGGCATGGTCATGGCGTTCGAGCTGGCCAAGACGGGGCGCGGGAGCGCCGACTTCACGCTGAAGGTGACCAGCGAGCGCTACCTCGCGCATCTCGAGAACCCCGTCACCTTCAGGACCACGTTCACCGGTCTTCTCCCCTGAACGGCCCCCGAAGGCGTCAGTCGTCGGGGGTGGGGTTGTACTGGGCGTCGTGCTGCTGGCGGGGGGAGCAGACGGAGGCGGAGGGGCAGGAGCAGCGGCCGCCGCTGTTCAGCCGGACGGCGACCTTGTCGGACGGGACGTTGCGGCCCACGACCTGCCCGGGGCCCTGCGGGGTCTCGACGCGGGCGCCCAGCTTCGGCATCCGCTCGTGCGCCTCGACGTAGAGCGGGTGCTCGTACTTGAGGCAGCACATGAGGCGGCCGCAGGCGCCGGCGATGCGCAGGGGGTTGACGGGCAGGTCCTGCTCCTTCGCCATCCGGACGGAGACGGGCTCGAAGTCCTTGAGGAAGGTGGCGCAGCACAGGTCGCGGCCGCACGGGCCGATGCCGCCCTGCAGGCGCGCCTCGTCGCGGGGGCCGACCTGGCGCAGCTCGACCCGGGCCTTGATGTTGCGGGCGAGGTCGCGGACCAGGGCGCGGAAGTCGACCCGGTGCGGGGCCGTGAAGTAGATCTTGAAGACGTTGTCGGCGTCGAGGTAGTCGACGCCGATGACCTTCATGGGGAGTTCGTGCCTGCGGATGAGCCGCTTGGCGATCGAGCGGCCCTCGGCGCGGCGGCGGCGGTTCGCGTCGTCGCGGGCGAGGTGCTCGTCGGTGGCGGGGCCGGCGCATTCGGGGAGGCCGCCGATGTCCTCGGAGACCCACTGCGGCGCCCACACGCACTCGGCGACCTCCGCGCCCGCGTCGGTGGGGACGAGGACCTTGTCGCCCACCTTCGGGGTGTGAGGGCCCGGGTCGAGGTAGTAGAGGCGGCCGTAACGGGTGAAGCTGACGGCCATCACCATGCCCACGGTTTCGCTCCGTTCGCCCGGTTCGTGGGTCCACTGTACGGCGGACGCGTGACACTCCTCACCAAGCGGTGCTCATCGGGCTCCGCTCACCAGGCGGTGTCGGCGAGATCCTTACCGGGAAGCGTGCCGGCGCCCACGGCGTAGACGCGGCCGTCGCCCGCGGAGATCAGCAGCTTTCCCTTGGCGCCGGAGTCGAGCCCGGTGATCGGGGCCTCCAGCGCCTGCCTCCAGAGGATCTTCGTCGGTGCGCCGGTGGCGGCCGAGTACGCCTGGAGGGACCCGACGGAGCGCTGGACGACACCCGCGACGACGGTCTTGCCGTCGTGGCTGATGACCGCGCTGGTGGTGCCCTTCGGCAGCTTCGCGACCGCCCTGCTGGCCTTGAGGTCTCCGGCGGCGCCGCCCGTGTCGAGCGTGCGGATCTCGTGGCCGGTCTCGGTGAGCCTGCCGTGCACGCGCCGGACGGGGTTCCAGACGAACGCGAGGGTGTCGCCGGCCCAGGAGAGGCTGCTGACGCGGGCGGAGTACGGGGTCGTCCAGGCCTTGTGAACTCCGGTGCGGGCGGAGACGACGTCCACGCGCGCGCGGGCGTCCCGGTAGGTGACGTAGGCGATCCGGTCGCCGTCGGACGCCACGGCCAGGTCCGACCATGCCGCCGAGACGCCGGAGATCGTCGCCTGGGGGAGCTCCGTCAGGGACTCGGGACGGCCGTCGCCGTCGAGCTTGAGGCGCTGGAACGTGACCTTCCGGCCGCCGTAGGAGGCGACGACGTAGGAGTCGCCGTCGCCCGCCACACGCTCGAAGCGGCGTCCCTGAGGGGCGGCGACGGGCAGGCCGACGGCGGCACCGGAGCGGGCGTCGCGGACGGTCAGCGCGGTGCCCGTGCGGGAGACGCCGACGACGAAGCGCGGCCCCGGCGGCGTGCTGCTGACGGCGGCGGCCGCCGCGTCGTGCTTCTTGTTCGCCTCGCGCTGGTGGCGGTGCACCAGGTCGATGCTGCCGCCGAGGAAGAGCGCCGCCGCGGCGGCCGCACCGACCGGCAGCGCGGTCCGCCACGCCTGCCGGAGCCGTATCCCGTTCTTGCGCTCGTCGCGTCCGCCGTCCATGGCGCCGGTCCGCACCGCCTCTCCACTGCTCGGCTTTTGTCATACCTCGCGGCAAACGCCCGTGTTGGCGGAGTTATCACTTCGAGTCCGAGCCCGTGCCTGAGGCGCCACGACCCTAGTGGATGACCGCGCGGGAACGGGACATCAGCCCAGTGCGGAACGGGCCGCCTCGACCATCGACGTGCGGTACGAACCGCCGAACAGCGCGACATGGACCAGCAGCGGATGCAGTTGGTGCAGCGGGACGCGGGCACGCCAGCCGTCCGCGAGCGGCGCCACCTCGTCGTAGGCGGCGATGATCCGGTCGAGATGCGGGGTGCCGAACAGCGCCATCATCGCCAGGTCCGTCTCCCGGTGGCCGCCGTGCGCCGCCGGGTCGATCAGCAGCGCCCGGTCGCCCGTCCACTGGACGTTCCCCGACCACAGGTCGCCGTGGATGCGGCTCGGCGGCTCCGGCGGCCCGGCCAGCTCCTCGACGCGTTCCATCACCCGCTCGACGAGCCGGACGTCGTCCGCCGACAGGTGCCGCTCGCCCCGGCGCAGGAACGGTTCGAGCCGGCGCTCCGCGTACCAGCGGGGCCAGCCGCGGCCGTCGAGGGTGTTGTCGAGCGGCAGGTCGGCGATGAACCCCTCCCAGGGCGCGCCGTAGGCGTCCGGGCGGGAACCGGTGTGCAGGGCGGCGAGCTCGCGGCCGAGCCGCTCGGCGGCCTGCGGCGTGGGCGCGCCCGACGGCAGCCACGGCAGGACGAGCATCCGGTCGTCGGCGGCCAGGACGTCCGGGACGGGCGCGCCGGGCCCCGCCTCCCCCAGCCAGCGCAGCCCGGCCGCCTCCGCCGCGAACACGCCCGCCTGGTCGGGCGCGGCCTTCACGAACACCTCGCGCCCGTCGGCGAGCGCCGCCCGGTGCAGCGTCCACGCGTGGCTGGACCCGAGACCGCGGACCGACTCGACCGGGCTGCCCAGCAGCCGTCCGATGCGCTCCCGCACGTCAGGCGGCCTTCGACCCGGCCCGGATCTCCTCCAGCAGGCCCGGGACCGCCGCCTCCACCTGCTCCAGCACGAGGTCGAAGTCGGCCCGGCCGCCGTAGTAGGGGTCCGGAACGTCCAGGTCGTCGCCCGCCTCCGGGTCGAACTCGCGCAGCAGCCGGACCCGCGCCCGCGCCTCGTCGTCCGGCGCCATCGACCGCAGCGCCCGCAGGTGCCCCTGGTCGAGCGCCAGGATCAGGTCGTACCGGTCGAACCAGGACTCCTCGAACTGGCGGGCGATGTGCGCCGACCGGTAGCCGGCCCGGTGCAGCGCCGCGACGGTCCGTTCGTCGGCGCCGTCGCCCACATGCCAGTTGCCGGTGCCGGAGCTGTCGACCTCGACGTCCAGCCCCTCTTCCTCGGCGTGATGGCGCAGGATCGCCTCCGCCATCGGCGAGCGGCAGATGTTCCCCGTGCAGACGAAAGTGACTCGGTACGGCATGGCCCCATCATGCCCGAGGTCAGCGCCCCACAACGATGACGGTGTCGACGCCGGGACGCCCCAGGTAGGACTGCATGACGCTCTTCGCGTCCGCGCGCGCGACCGTCACGATGAACGCCTCCGGGATGTCCCGGGGCAAGCCCGACGACGGCGTCGGCGCCCCCGAGCTCTCCATCCGCGCCTTGAATCGCTCGAAGCGCTGCTTCTTCGTCATGTACACGGCCTCCCGCACCCGCCGGTCCGCCTTCAGGGCCCTCTGGAGCTCCGCCCTCTGGGCGCCGGTCATCTCCTTGCCCTCGCATGAGGCGTTGGAGGACGTCCTGGTGCACAGGTTCACCTCCACCTGCACCTCGCCGGCCGGTACGGTCAGCGCACCGGTCTTGTGGCCGTTCTCGTGGCCGGACGACAGGGCGCCTCCGGCGACCGCGCCACCGGCCACGATGGCGGCGGACGCCGCGACGGCGGCCGTCAGCAGCATCGGGCGCCGGAACGCCGCACGGCGCCGTCCGGTGAAGCGCGGCGGCGGGACGTCCTCGGGCCCGATGGTCTCGCCGACGGTCCGCAGCGCGTCCGCCAGGCGCTCTTCGGTCGCGTTCACTGCTCCTCCTCCAGGATCCGGCCGAGCGCGGCGAGCGCCCGGGACGTGGTCGACTTGACGGTGCCGGTGCTGACCCGCATCGCGGCGGCGATCTCCTCGACGGACAGGTCGGCGAAGAACCGCAGCACCAGCGCCTCGCGCTGGCGGTGCGGGAGCCCGTGCAGCGCTTCCATGACCTCGCGGCGGTCCTCGCCGACCATCGCCGCGGCCTCGGCGGACCACACCGGCGCCGCGTGGACGGCCCGCAGCGGCCTGCGGCGGCGGCGCAGCGCCGTCCGCGACCCGTTCAGGACCGCCGACCGCACGTACGTCAGCGCCTTGTCCCGGTCGTCCAACCGCGACCACCGCTTGTAGAGGCCCGCGAACGCGTCCTGGACGACGTCCTCCGCCGTCCCGCGGTCGCCCACCATCACGAGGGCGAGGCGCATCAACCCGAGCGCGTGCCCCCGGTACAGCTCCGTGACCGCGTCCGCCGCGTCATGGGCCGCTGAGGCCGTGGGGCGGTCCAGTTCGGGGAGCACCGTTTTAGTCTCCATGTCCCAGAGACGCCACCGAGCACCACAGGTTGCTTCGCGCGGTGGATTCTTTTCAGGGGGACGCGGCCGCACCCCGTGCAAGGGCGCGGCCCCCGGCCGGGAGGGGACGGGGGCCGCGTGTCGGAGGAGGGGTTACCGCTGGACGGCGTGGAGGGCGTCCACGATGCCGTTCCCGAAGAACCCGTTCTGCTCCTTGGATCCCTCACAGGTCTGCGTGGAGGTGTGCTTCACCCACTTGCCGTCCGTCTGCGTGTACCAGACGTACTCGACGGTGCTCGGGCTCGGGCACGCCTTCGGGGTGGCGCTGCCGCGCAGCTTCCATTCCACGAAGTCCGGGTCGAGCGTGAGGCCGCCGCCCTGGCGGTCGCGGTGCCCGTACTTGCTGATGATGAGCGCGGCGACGCCCACCGCGTGCGGGGACGCCATCGAGGTGCCCTGCAGCGACTGGTAGTAGGCGCACGTCTTGCCCTTGCAGCTGCGGATCACGTACGACACCTTCGGGGTGCCGTCCGCGTTCAGCTCGCCGCGCTCCTTGGCGAGGCGCTCGGGGTAGGCGGCCCAGATGCCGCCGCGGTCGTCCGGTCGCTGGGCGGCGTTGTCGACCTTGTCGCCGCCGGGCGCGGCCACCGCGACGTAGCCGTTGCCGAAGCTGCTGTAGTACGACTTGCGGGTGCTCGGCCCGGTCGCCGAGATCGCGACGACGTGCTTCCCCTCGGACGGCATCGACTGGCAGCTCGCCGGGATCGTCCGCTCGTACGGCTTCTCTCCCGGGTAGGACGGGAAGTCCGGGCTGGTGTCGTCGATGTTGGTCTTGGTGTAGTCGACGAAGTCGTTGCCCGCCGCGGAGATCAGCGTGACGCCGTGCCGGTGCGCGAAGTCCAGGGCCCGCTGCGTCGCCTGGATGATGGTGCGCTGCTCGAGCTGGTCCTCCGGCTTGTCCGCCGGGTTATTGGCACAATTCCACAGCCACGGGTCGATGTAATAGCTCATATTGACGACGTCGATGCCGTGTTTCGCGGCGTAGGTGAGGCCGTCGACGGTCGGCTGCAGGTAGAACTGCCCGGAGTCCTGGCCGACCCGCAGATTCACCAGCGTCACCTTCGGCGCGACGCCCGCCATTCCGAGGCCGTTGCGCGGCGAGGCGATCTCGGACGCGACGTGCGTTCCATGGTCGTTGTCGTCCCAGTCGGCCGGGTCGACGCACGACTTGAACTCGCAGGGGCCGTCCAGCACATTGCCGTCGGCGTCGTAAGGGACGTCGTGCGTGAAGTTCCGGCTGAGCTTGCGGTCGAAGTTCGGCTTGATGTCGGGGTGGTCCCCGTCCACGCCGGTGTCGAGGATGCCGACGAGCACCTTCTTGTCGCCGGGCTCGGCCCGGTACGACCCGTCCGCCGTCGCGTGGATCTGCTTCATGTCCCACTGCAGGTCGGCGAGGGGCTCGGTGTCCTTGGACGGCTTGCCCTTCACCGCCAGCCGGCCCTGTGCGCCGACGGTCTTCTCGACCTTCTTCGCGGCGGCCTTCTTCTCCTTCGGGGCCTCGCCGATGACCCGGTTGTGCGCGGCGCCGTCCAGGGCGCCCTGCCCCATCGCCGCGCGGACGAACTCCGGGTTCTTCGATCGCACGGTCGCGACGCCCACATCGGTGTTCTCGCTGACGACGGAGCCGCCGGCCGCCTTCACCGCGTCATGGGCCCGGGCCGGCGAAACGCCCTCCTTGTAGAGGACGACGTACTCCGACGCCTCGCCTTTCGCGCGCGGCTCGACCGGTGCCGCGGACGCTGGAATCGCGAGCGCCGCCGTGGTGACGACGGCGCACGCGGCGGAAATCAAGGCTCGCCGCAAAGCAGACCTCCTGGCCATGGGGGGAGCTCGCCCTTTCTCGGCGTGCTTTGGCCAGCAGACGGTACGGGTGCGTCTGTTGAGAGACGCGTACGGAGTTGTAACAAAATGGGACGACTTGTGTTAATCCAAGACGAGCCGTCGAATAAGGGTGCTCAGCCCGTGCGCAGCGCGAGGGTCAGCGCCTCGAACGCCAGCTGCGGGTTGACGTTCGCCGCCAGCTTCTCCCGGCAGTCCATGATCGCGTCCAGCCGGCGCAGCGTGTCCTCGGGGCGGCCCGCGCCCGCCGCCGTCCGCAGCTCCGGCCCCAGCTCGATGTTGACCAGCTCGCTGCCCGCGCCGAGCTGGATCGCCAGCACGTCCCGGTAATAGGACGCGAGGTCGAGCAGCGTGCGGTCCAGGGCGTCGCGCAGCAGCCGCGTCGACCGCGACTTCTGCCGGTCCTCCAGATCCTTCAGGGCGCCCGCCGTCCCGCGCGGCATGCGGCCCTTCTCGCTCTCCCCCAGCGCCTTGCGCAGCGCGGACGTCTCCGGCTCGTTCAGCTCCGACGTCCGCGCCTCCATCTCCGCCCGCGCGGCCTTCACCAGCGTCTCCGCCGCCGCGACCGCCGGGCTCACCCCGGTCAGCCGGCGCGGCACCGCCACGACCTCCGCCCGCACCCTGCGCATCCGCTCGTCCGACGCGAGCAGCCGCGCCCGGCCGATGTGCCCCTGCGCGGCCCGCGCGACGATCTCCGCGGTGTCCCGGTCGACGCCGTCGCGCTGGACGAGCATGTCCACGACGGCCGTGATCGGCGGCGTCTGCAGCGTCACCTGCCGGCACCGCGACCTGATCGTCACCAGCAGGTCCTCCGCCGACGGCGTGCACAGCAGCCACACCGTCCGCGGCGGCGGCTCCTCGATCGCCTTCAGCAGCGCGTTCGCCGCGCCCTCGGTGGCCCGGTCGGCGTCCTCGAACAGCACGATCTGCCGGCCGCGCCCGCTCGGCGACGACGACGCCCGCAGCACCAGCGCGCGGGCGTCCTTGATCCCGAACGACAGCCCCTGCGGGCGGACGACCTCCACGTCCGCGTGCGTGCCCTGCAGCACCTGGTGGCAGGACGCGCAGTGCCCGCAGCCGCGCGGCGTCTCGGTGCACTGCAGCGCCGCCGCGAACGCCCGCGCCGCGGTCACCCGACCCGACCCGGGCGGCCCGGTGAACAGCCAGGCGTGCGCCATGCCGCCGCCCGTGCCGTCGGCGGCCGACGACAGCTGCTCGACGACCGGCGCCTGCCCCACCAGGTCATCCCACACGCTCATGACACCAGGCTACGGGCTTCAGAGTCCCTCCTGGGGGGACAACCCCCCAGACCCCCCGGCAAAGCGGTCTGACCGTCGCCTTCCGCTCCGCTGGCGCTCCGCTCCAGGCGCCGGTCAGACGTCCGTGATGGCCGGGAAGGTGCTCGTCGCGTCCTCGGTGCCGGCCGGGATCGGGTCGGGGAGGATCTCGCGGATGCGGTACTGGATCAGGCGGCTCAGCTCGGCCTGCGGGCGGCTCGCGTCCAGCACCAGGTACCGGTCGGGATCGGCCTCGGCGAGCGCGCGGAAGCCCGCCCGGACGCGTTCGTGGAACTCCTGCGGCTCGGACTCGATGCGGTCGGCGGGCGCCGACAGCCGGCGCAGCCCGTCCGCCGGCGGGACCTCCAGCAGGACGGTCAGGTCGGGCATCAGGCCGCCGGTCGCCCACGCGTTGACCCGCGCGATCTCCTCGACCGGCTGCCGCCGGCCGTAGCCCTGGTAGGCCAGCGACGAGTCGAGGTAGCGGTCGCTCACCACGATCGCGCCGCGCTCCAGCGCCGGCCTGATCACGTTGGCGACGTGGTCGGCGCGGTCCGCCGCGTAGAGCAGGCTCTCGGCGCGGTCGGACAGCCCGGTGGTGTCCCGGTCCAGCAGCATCGCGCGCAGCCGCATGCCGATCTTGGTGGCGCCCGGCTCGTGCGTGGTGATCACGTCGTAGCCGTGGTCGCGCAGCCAGATCGCGGCGAGCCGCGCCTGCGTGGTCTTGCCCGCGCCCTCACCGCCCTCGAACGCGATGAACACGCCGTGCTCGCGGCGCACGGGCTCGGGCTCCACGATCTGCGAGGGCGGGACGTACACCTCGCCGCGCAGCGCGGCCCGCAGGTCGGCGACGAGCGGGATCCCGGGCCGGTCGTCCAGCCTCCGGTACGCCGCCAGCCCGGCCACCAGGGCGAGGACGGCGGCGATGAGCTGCGCGGCCATCGACCCGTCGAGGTCGTAGCCATCGCCGGCGTCGATCCGGTGCGAGCCGAGCGCCCCCGCGACGGCGGGGACGGCCGCGAACGCGACCAGCGTGGCGACGAGCACCACCGAGCGCAGGAACGCGCGCGGACGGTCGTCCTGCGGCGCGTCGGGGTCGCGGTCGGAGTCGTTGGCAGAGGCGACGCCGCTGGACCACGCGGCACCGGCGGCGACGCCCAGGAACGCCGTCACGAACACCACGACGACGAGGTTGCGCACGAGCGCGTCGACGACCAGCAGCAGCGCGGCGGCGATCACCGCGAGGCCGAGGAGCCGCCGGCGGCTGAACGGCCCGAGCACGCGGGGCCCGAGGAACAGACCGGACGCGAGCCCCACGGCCAGCCCGGTGAGGACGGCGCCGTATCCGGCGTCCCCGCCGCCCAGCTCGCCGGTGTGCACCCGCGCGACGGCGACGACGGCGCCCGCTGCGAGCGCGGCACCGCCGACCGCCAGGCCGAGGCCGGCCCGGTCGAGGCCGGGCCCCCGGAACAGCAGCTTCAGCGGCGCGGGGACCGTGATCGGCTCCGTCGCCGGAACGTCCTTGACCAGCGCGGTCAGCGCCGCCGAGACGACGAACAGCGCCGCCGTCACGTACAGCGCGAGGTCGGCGCGGTGCGACGCGCCCAGCGCCGCGTTCGCGACCAGAGCGAGCAGCGCGAACACCAGCGCGGCGACCGGCGCCGGCCCGTAGACGACGCGGACCGCCGTCCGGCGCGCGGCGGCGCGCGGATCGCCCTCCCCTGCCGCACTCGCGACGAGGACTCCGCCCCCGGCCATCTCCATGCTCGCGCCGGAGGCGAGGGCGGGCAGCGACGCGGCCGCCGCCGGCGCCCACAGCAGCGACATGCAGCCGACCAGGAACGCGGCCGCCAGGGTCCACGGCAGGGCGTCGACCAGCGGCACCGTCAGGACGACCACGAACCGCAGCGCGTCCGCGATCAGCAGCGCGAGCCGCCGGTCGATCCGGTCGGCGAGCGCCCCGGCGAGCGGCGCGAGCAGCACCGCGGGCAGGACCAGCAGCGCCAGCGCACCGCCGGCGGCGCGCAGCCGCGCCCCGGTGCCGTCCGCCGGCAGCACCGCCATCGCCGACAGCGCCGGCACGGCGAGCCACAGGCCCAGGCCGGACACCGACAGCGCGGACCGGAGCCGGCGGAACGGCCCCGCAGGGGCCGGGAGCGACGAAGCACCCGGCTGCGGCGCGGCGGGGTGCGGCCGGGTGGCGTCCGTTCTGGTCATGTCGGTCAGGGTATCGGCGCGAATGTCGTTATGAGCCGGACTTTGCAGAGGTGCGGCGGCGCGGCGCCGTCTTCTTCTTCCCGCCGCCCGCGGCCACCTTCTCACGCCGTTCCGCGAGCAGCTCCGCGGCGCGCTGGATCGTGATGGACTCGACCTCGTCGCCCTTGCGGAGGCTGGCGTTCGTCTCGCCGTCGGTGACGTACGGGCCGAACCGGCCCTCCTTCACCACCACCGGCTTCTCGCTCGCCGGGTCCTTGCCGAGCTCGCGCAGCGGCGCCGCCGCGGCGGCCCGCCGGCCGCGCTGCTTCGGCTGCGCCAGCAGCTCCTTCGCCTGCTCCAGCGTGACGGTGAAGAGCTCCTCCTCCGACCCGAGCGAGCGGCTGTCGGTGCCCTTCTTGATGTACGGGCCGAACCGCCCGTTCTGCGCCGTCACCGGTTCGCCGTCCAGCTCGCCCAGCGTCCGCGGCAGCGACAGCAGCTTCAGCGCGTCGTCCAGCGTGATCGTGTCCAGCGTCATCGACTTGAACAGCGACCCGGTACGCGGCTTGCCCGCGTCCGCCTTCTTCGTCCGCTTCTTCTTCTCGCCCTCGGCCGGCGGCGCCGCCTCCGGCAGGACCTCGGTGACGTACGGGCCGAACCGCCCGAGCTTCGCCACGATCATGTGCCCGGTCTCCGGGTCGACGCCCAGCTCGCGGTCGCCCGACGGCTGCGCGAACAGCTCCTCGGCCTTCTCGGCCGTCAGCTCGTCCGGCGAGATGTCGTCGGGGATGTTGACCTTCTCGCCGTCCCGGTCCAGGTACGACCCGTACCGCCCGACCCGGACGACGATGTCGGTGCCCTTCACCGGGAACGAGCTGATCTCCCGGGCGTCGATGTCGCTGATGTCCTCGGTGAGGTCCTTCAGCCCCTCGTCGCCGTTGTCGCCGAAGTAGAACCGGCTCAGCCAGCGGACCCGCTCCGCCTCGCCGCGCGCGATCTCGTCGAGGCCGTCCTCCATGTGCGCGGTGAAGTCGTAGTCGACCAGGTTGCCGAAGTGCTGCTCCAGCAGGTTGACCACCGCGAACGCCAGGAACGACGGGACGAGCGCCGTGCCCTTCTTGAACACGTACTCGCGCGCCAGGATCGTCCCGATGATCGAGGCGTAGGTGGACGGGCGGCCGATCTCCCGCTCCTCCAGCTCCTTGACCAGGCTCGCCTCGGTGTAGCGGGCCGGCGGGCGGGTCGAGTGGCCCTCGGCGTCCACCGCGTTCGCCGACAGCGGGTCGCCCTGCTCCAGGTTCGGCAGCCGCCGCTCCTGGTCGTCGCGGTCGGTGGACGGGTCGTCCGCGCTCTCGACGTAGGCCTTCAGGAACCCGTAGAAGGTGATCGTCTTACCGGTGGCGTTGAACTCCGCGGTCTCGTTCTGCGTGGAGACCCCGGTCACCCGGATCGACACCGAACGGCCCGCCGCGTCCTTCATCTGCGACGCGATCGTCCGCTTCCAGATCAGCTCGTACAGCCGGAACTGGTCGCCGGACAGGCCCGTCTCGGCGGGGGTGCGGAAGCTGTCGCCCGCCGGGCGGATCGCCTCGTGCGCCTCCTGCGCGTTCTTCACCTTCGACTGGTAGACGCGCGGCTTGTCCGGCACGTACTCGCCGCCGAACAGGCTCGCCGCCTGCCGCCGCGCCGCCGTGATCGCCGTCTCCGACAGCGTGATCGAGTCGGTTCGCATGTAGGTGATGAAGCCGTTCTCGTACAGCTTCTGCGCCACCGACATCGTGTACTTCGCGGAGTAGCCGAGCTTGCGGCTGGCCTCCTGCTGCAACGTCGTCGTCCGGAACGGCGGGTACGGCTTGCGCGTGTACGGCTTGGACTCGACCGACTTGACCTCGAACGGCCGGCCGCGCAGCCGCTCGGCCAGCGCGCGCGCCGACGGCTCGTCCAGGTGCAGCGCGTCCTTCGTCTTCAGCGTGCCGTCGGAGGCGAAGTCGCGGCCCTGCGCGACCCGCTTGCCGTCCACCGAGAGGAGGCCGGCCTTGAACGCCTTGGGCTCCTCCTCCTTACCGGTGTCGAACTCGGCCAGGATGTCCCAGTAGTGCGCCGGGACGAACGCGATCCGCTCGCGCTCCCGCTCCACCACCAGCCGCGTCGCCACCGACTGCACCCGGCCCGCCGACAGCTTCGGCATGACCTTCTTCCACAGGACGGGGCTGACCTCGTACCCGTAGAGCCGGTCCAGGACGCGGCGCGTCTCCTGCGCGTTCACCAGCGGCATGTTCAGCTGGCGCGGGTTCGCGGCGGCGCGCTGGATCGCGTCCTTGGTGATCTCGTTGAAGACCATCCGGTGCACCGGGACCTTCGGGTTCAGCACCTCCCGGAGGTGCCAGGCGATCGCCTCGCCCTCCCGGTCCTCGTCCGTGGCGAGGAAGAGCTCGTCGGCCTCGGCCAGCAGCTTCTTCAGCTTGGCGACTTGCTGCCGCTTGTCGGTGTTGACCACGTAGAGCGGTTCGAAGTCGTGCTCGACGTTCACGCCGAGCTTCGCCCACGGCTCGCCCTTGTACTTGGCCGGCACCTCCGAGGCGCTCCCGGGCAGGTCCCGGATATGGCCGATACTGGACTCCACGATGTAGCCACGGCCCAGGTAACCCGCGATCGTCTTCGCCTTCGCGGGCGACTCGACGATCACCAGGCGTGTCCCGGCGCCGTTCGCCTGGCCACTCTTCGCAGTGCCGTTCTTGGCTGGCACAGTCGCTCCAACCTCGCTGTCTGGTCTTCTAGCTCACACTCTTCTTACACAGGCTTCCTACAACGTCGCATGACGGCGGGTTCATACCCGGATGCCCCCATGCCGCCCCTTCGGTCGTCGCTCCGCCCGTGGCGGGCGCAACTCTCATCCGCCGCTCGCCTCCGGACAGGATGACATGCCGCCACCCCCGGTGCGGACCGGGCCGCCACCGTACGATGCACAACACCCGGTCCACCAAGTAATAATGGTCGCAATGGTGCAGTACACCTACCTCGTCCTGTCCCTGCCGGCCGGCACCACGCGTGACACCGCCCGGCAGATCCTGACCGAGCACGCCGAGCGCGGCGGCTGGGAGATCGATCGGTTGCGCCTCTACCCGGACGGCCGCCGCCGTATTCAACTGCGGCGCAAGGTCATCCGCGCGGTCCGCACGTTCTGAGATCCGCGTCGGCGGTTCCGGCGTTCCGGCCGGCCGCGGAGGTTCGCTCCGTTTCCCGCCGCACCCGGGCGATCGGCGCCCGTTCAGGGCGGCTCACCCGAGTCCCGGACGGAGCGTAGCACTACGTACGAAACGCATGACGTCCCGTAATCATATTCGCCGGCCGGGATGCCTCGGCCCGACCGCAAGGGAAAGCGCCGCCACGAGCGGTGCGCGGACAGGGCTTCGCCCGCCCCGGACCGCGCCTCCGGGACGGGCAAAGCGTTCATGGACGGGCCTGCCGGACGGGCGCCGTCACCGCCCGGCAGGCCCCGCCGGACCGGCGGCCGGATCGGTCAGCGGCGGCCGGGACGCAGGCGGCGGCTGAGCGCGAGGGTGCCGGAGAACGCCGCGGCCAGCATCGCCGCGCCGAGCACCCACAGCGAGCCGTCCTCGGTACCGGACGTCAGCGGCTCGTTGCCGGCGACGGTCCGGACCGGGCCGAGGTTCGTCACCGCGCCACCGGTCTTCGGCGCCTTGACGGCCCCGGTGGGCAGCGCGGCGCCCGCCGGCAGCTTCACGCCGCCGGTCGCGGGGGCCTTGACGCCCTTCGTCCCCGGCAGGCCGGGGACGGGGAGCGCGGTGCCGGACGCGCCGGACGTGCGGGCGTTCGAGGCCACCGGGACGACCGGCACCGCGGGCAGCGCCTTGGTCGACAGCGCGCTCGGGTCGACCGGCAGGGTGGCGATGGTCATGCCGTTCTGGCCGGTGTGGACGGTCCGCTTGGCGCCCGCGGCGGGCGCCTTCGGCAGGCCGTTGACCCTGGGCGTGATCGTGGGCGTCATGCCGCCGCCGAGCAGGGTGTTCACGGTGGGCAGGTCGCCGCGGACGGGCAGGGCCCCGGCGGCGGGCAGCTGCGAGCCGGGGACCGGGCCCAGGGACGGGGCGCCGGTGCGCTGCCCGGCGGTGCGCTGCTCGGCGGTCCGCTGCCCGCCAGTGCGCGGGAGCAGGTTGGTCGCGGACAGGGCGTCCGACACCGGCACGCTCCTGGTCGCCGGGATCCCGTTCACGGTCGAGGTCGCGTTGGACAGGGCGCCCGGCACGCTCGGCAGGCCGGTCACGGGCAGGCCGGCCGTCCCCTTCGTCCCGGGCTTTCCGGCGGCGCGGTCGTTCGCACCGGGCAGCCGCGGGACGGCGGGCAGCGCCGAACCGGGGTCGACCGGCAGGGCCGGCCGCACCGGCACCGGCTCGCCGGCCGAGCGGGCGTAGGGGTGGTAGCCGCCGAAGCCGGGGCCGTCCTGGCAGTGCGCGAGGGAGCGGCCGACCACGGCGCCGACGTTCCCGCACACGTCCACGGGGGCCTTCGCCGGCGCGTGCGCCTGGTTGCCGCCGCCGACGCTGCCGTTCCCGGAGGTGTGCCCGCCGGGCCCCTGCGGGCCCTCGACCAGCGTCTGGCCGTTGCAGTGCGCGGCCGCCTCGCCGACGACCGCGGCGGCGTTGCCGCAGACGTCCACGGGCGCGGTGATCGGCGCGTTGCCCTGGTTGCCGCCGATGACGCTGCCGGTGCCGGAGGTGTGCTGGTCGCCGCCGGAGCTGCTGCGCACGTGCGCGCCGCCCTCGCAGTACGCGCCCGCCTCGCCGACCAGCGCCGCGGCGTTCCCGCAGACGGTCGCCGGGACGCTGATCGGCGCGTTCGCCTGGTTCCCGCCGATCACGCTGAACGTGCCGTCGGTGGTCTGCCCGCCGGAGCCGTGCCCGCCGTTGCGGACCGACGCGCCGCCCTCGCATTCGGCGAGGGCGTTGCCGATCGCGTTGCCGCACACGTCCACCGGCGCGCTGACCGGGGCGTTCGCCTGGTTGCCGCCGAGCACGCCGTTCAGCCCGGACGTCCGCTGGCCGGCGCCGGTGTCCCCGCCGTTCTTGACGATCGCGCCGCCCTCGCAGCCGGCCGCCGCCTCCCCGACGATCGCGACCGCGTTGCCGCAGACGTTCACCGGCGCGCTGATCGGCGCGTTCACCTGGTTGCCGGCGATGATCCCGAGCGAGCCGTCGGTGCTCTGCCCGCTGCCGCCGCGGCCCGCGCCGCCGCCGTTGTGCACGGTCGCGCCGCCCTCGCAGCCCGCCTCCGCCTTGCCGATGATCGCGACGGCGTTGCCGCAGACGTCCACGGGGGCGGAGATCGGCGCGTTCACCTGGTTGCCGCCGAGCACGCTGTGCTCGCCGGAGGTCTGCTGGCCGCCCGCGCCGCCGCCGTTGTGCACCGAGGAGCCGCCGGGGCAGCCCGCGTCGGCCTTGCCGATCAGCGCGACGGCGTTGCCGCAGGCGTTCACCGGCAGCGAGACCGGCGCGTTGACCTGGTTGCCGCCGCCGACGCTGCCGGTGCCGGAGGTGTGCTGGCCGCCTCCGCCGCCGTTGACGACGGACGCGCCGCCGCGGGACGCGCCGTGCCCCTGGCCGACGATGCCCGCGCCGTTGCCGCTGACGTCGACCGGCGCGGAGACCGGCAGGTCGACCTGGTTGCCGCCGAGCACGCTGCCGTCGCCGTTCGTGACGTCGGCGAAGGCGTTGGCCGGAATGGCGCTGACACCGAGAGCGACGAAACTCGCGGTGAGTACCGCCGTGCGTGCGGTGCTTTTTGCCCACGTTCGCATGATGCTCCGTTCGGGGGATGGTGAATGGAATGCCGAGACGCCTTGGAGGTCTCGTGGAAAGGACACGCCTGACGGCAGGCCGCGGGCCGGCCCGAGCCGCACGGGCATCCGGCCGCAAGCCTGTGATCAGGGATTAGTCAGGCGCGAAGGAGGGCTCGTCCGCAGCGGTGCGGACGGCCGGGGGAACCACGCCGAAGACGCGCGGAACGCGGACCCGCGGCGGAACCGGAGTCCAGGGGAAAACGGTCGGCAGGCCGGCGGCGGCACCGATCGGAACACCGCCGCAGGTCGCCGAATGCGTGCCGGACTCGCCCGGCGCCCGGAAAGGCGCGGGGTGCCGCTCGATGGCACGGTGATGCCGGGCATGGGACGCCGGACGCGGCCGGGAGACCGCGTGCGCCCGGGTGTGCGAACGGCGCTCCGGAACCGCGCTGCCGTGCACGTGCCGCGGTGCGCCGTGCGCCTTCCGCGGCGCCGCGGGCCGTTCCGCCGGCGGTGCGGCCTTCGCCGCTCCGGCCGGCTTCGCCGACGTCGCCGGCGGGACGGGCCGGACGGGCGTCACCGCCCGCACGGGCGGCGCCTGGTGCCCGACGGCCCCGACCACCGACCGGATCGGGGCGTGCGGGGCCGGCAGCACCTTTCCCAGCACCGGGGCGTCCGCGACGGCCTCCGGTGGCGCGGGCAGCTCGGCGGCACTGGCCTGCTGCGCCATGCCGCCGAGGATCCAGCCCGCGACCAGCAGGCCGGCGAGGACGAGCAGCCGCCGGACGATCCGCCCGGTGGCGACGCGGCGCAGCCGGACGGAGACCGTCCGTGCCCGCGCCGTGTCACATGCCACCGTCAGACCTCCGTTGCGACTACCGCCCATCCCTCACGGGACGGGCGGGTCCCTACGAACGGTGACGATAGCACCACTCATCGCATTGGCAACGGGAAATTCAAGACCGGTCGAGGAATTGGTCGAGAACCCGCACGCCGAAGCGCAGACCGTCCACCGGAACGCGCTCGTCGATGCCGTGGAACATTCCGGAAAAGTCCAACTCTGGGGGCAATTTCAGCGGCGCGAAACCGAAGCACCGCATTCCCAGCCGCGCGAACGACTTGGCGTCCGTCCCGCCGCTCAGGCAGTACGGCACCGGCAGCGCGCCCGGATCCTCCGAGGTCAGCGCCGCCTCCATCGCCGCGACCAGCGCGCCCTCGTACTCGGTCTCCACCGCGTGGTCGTGATGCACGAAATCCCGCTCGACGTCCGGCCCGAGAAGTTCGTCCACCGTCGCGAAGAAATCGGCCTCATATCCGGGCAGGAAACGCCCGTCCACCTGAGCCGTCGCACTCTGCGGGATCACATTGGTCTTGTACCCCGCGTCCAGCCGCGTCGGATTCAGCGTGTGCCGCAGCGTCGCCCCGATCATCCGCGCCAGCGGCCCGATCTTCTCCAGGGCCTCCTCCGGACGCTCCGGATCGAACTCCACCCCGTACGCCAGGCACGCCCGCTCCAGGAACGCCCGCACCGTCTTCGTCAGCCGCACCGGGAACTCGTGCTCCCCCAGCCGCGCCACGGCCGCCGCCAGCGCCGTCACCGCGTTGTCCGGATGCACCATCGACCCGTGCCCGGCGGTCCCCTTGGCGGTCAGGTTCATCCAGGCGATGCCCTTCTCCGCCGTCTCGATGAGGTACATCCGCTTGTCGCCCGGCACGGTCAGGCTGAACCCGCCGACCTCCCCCACGGCCTCCGTGCACCCCTCGAACAACCCGGGGTGCTCGTCGACGAGCCACTGCGCGCCCCACTTGCCCCCGGCCTCCTCATCCGCCAGGAAGGCGAGCACCACGTCCCGCGGCGGCCGGCGGCCCTCCCGCAGCCGCTGCCGCGCCACCGCGAGGATCATCGCGTCCATGTCCTTCATGTCCACGGCCCCGCGGCCCCAGACGCACCCGTCCGCGATCTCCCCGCCGAACGGGTCCCGCGTCCAGTCCTCCTTGCGGGCCGGCACCACGTCCAGATGCCCGTGGAGCAGCAGCGCGTCCCGGCCGGGGTCCTCCCCCTCGATCCGCGCCACCACGCTGGCCCGGCCGGGGCGCGACTCGAGGATCGTCGCCTCCAGCCCCACCTCCGCGAGCTTCTCCGCGACGTACTCCGCCGCGACCCGTTCCCCGGGGCCGGAATGATCCCCCGGATTGCTGGTGTCGATCCGGATCAGCTCCTGGCAGAGCCCGACGACCTCGTCCTCAGCGGTCGGCTGATGGGGCACAGTGATCACCTTCGCGTTAGCCGTCCTCGTACCCCACCATCGTGCCCGCTCGATCGACTTCGCCGCGACTCGGCTCCTTTGGTATGGTGAAGCCCGCCGCAGCCGCGCTGCGGCCTGCGACACCGGTCCGGGTGGCGGAATAGGCAGACGCGCTAGCTTGAGGTGCTAGTGCCCTTCACGGGGCATGGGGGTTCAAGTCCCCCCTCGGACACACCGCGACAAAGTGGGACAGACAACCGTCTGCCCCACTTTTTGCTTTCCCGGGCCCCGGCGGCCTGGTCGGGAACGTACGGCCGGTAGCCGCCCGAGACCATGGGGCACATCTTGCTTTCAGCTCTGCGGCGGTGGTTCGCCGATGGGGGTGTTCTGTGCCGCCGCGAGCCACCATCGTCCGGCCCGTTCGACCAGGACGTACAGCGCCATCTCGGAGAATCCGCCGGCGTCGGCGGCTCGCCGGCGGATCTGCGTCACCACCACGCCGGGTGCGGGGGTGATCGCGGTGACCACTTCGAACCGTGACGGCGGGGCGGCATTTCCCGCCATGAGGCGCCGGTGGATGGCGTTCAGTTCGGGGTAACCGGCCACGGTCGCTCCGAAGGGGCTGCCCCACAGCACGTCCGCCGCGAAGGCGGAGTCGTAGAGGTCGGCGTCGCGGGTCTCGCCGGCCCGCTGCAACATCGTGGCGAAGTCGGCCGCCACCGTCTGCGGGCTCACGGCACCTTCGGTGTCGTTCAGGGCAGGGCGCGTGTTCATGGTTCGTCCATCCGTTTCCACTGGGTCGGTGCGGGATCTACGCGGACGGAGCTTGCGGGGTGAGGATCACCAGGGGCAGTTCGCGGGCTGTTTCCTCCTGGTACTTGGCGTATTGAGGGAACACCCCGGTCACGATCTGCCACAGCCGGGGCTTCTCCTCGGCGGTGGCGGTGTGGGCGGTGGCGGTGAAGCGGTCCGGTCCGACCTGCAGCGACACGGCCGGGGTGTCGGTGAGGTTGAGATACCAGTCCGGGTGGCGGTCCGCGCCGCCGTTCGAGGCGACCAGCAGGTAGCGGTCCTGGTCGCGGCCGTAGATGAGCGCGGTGCGGCGAAGCCTGCCGGACCTGCGGCCTCGCGTGGTGAGCAGCAGCGTCGGCCAGCCCTGGTAGAGGTGGCCCTGGGCACCGCCGGTTTCGACGTAGGCGCGGATGTGGTCGGCGACCCAGGGGGTGGGGCTGTCGAGGACCTCGTTCTCGGGCTCCGTCATCGACCGCTCCCCGTGCCGGCGCGCGCGGCCGTACTCTCGTGCGTCATCGCCAGAGTTCCCTTCAGTTGCTTCATAGTTCAGGTTCTTAAGTTTCTCCTCCGGGACGATAGCATCTACTTCATGAGCTGAACAGTTCAGTGGCTTAACCAGCGGCTATGCTGGCCGCATGAGCCCCGATGCCGGTACCGATGCGGATGCGGTCGTGGCCGAGCTGAGCGGCCTGGTCTTCGAGGTCACCGGACGGCTGCGCGCCCAGTTCAACGCGGCCGCGGCGGAACTCGGCCTTCCCCCCGCCCAGGCACTCGTCCTGACCAACCTGTCCGGCCCCGCCCCGATGCGCCAGTTGGCCGACTGGCTGTCATGCGAGCCGTCCAACGTCACCGGCATCGTCGACGGCCTGGAACGCCGCGGCCTGGTGACCCGCCGGCCCACCCCGGGCGACCGCCGCGTCAAGCACGTGGTGCTCACCGAGGCCGGCGAGCACAAGCGCGGGCAGTTGCGCTCCAGCACCTACGCGCTGGCCCGGACCTTCTTCGAACTGCCCGGACCCGACCAGCGGCACCTCCGCGACCTGCTGGCCCGCGTCCTGGCCGGCCCGCCCGCGAACACGGACGCGGAATCCGCCTGAAAAGCAGTGCGCTCAGGGTCAAGTCGGCCATTACCATTGCGGACGTTCGATCGCGACGGGTAAGCGCCGTCCACGACCGCTCATGGAAAGGCGCCCTTGATGATGCGGCTCCCGGAGCAACGGCCTGAACACCCTGAGTTGCTTGAGCAGGGGCACCCCTTCCGGCAGTGGAAGACATGGCGGATTCCCGGCGTCCAAGGCGTCCGGCGCGGACATCACGTGCGGGTCGTGGAGTGCGAACACAAGGTGCCCTGTGTGGGATATACGTTCTCGGAGCGGCGCAAGGCGCTCCTACCGGAGTTCGAAGAGCTGCGGCGGTTCCTGCTGAAAGAGGGGCGGGGCGGGGAATTCGGCCAGGTCATGGCCCGGCACCGCAAGGACGGCGTCGAGGTCGACGGTACGGTCGACCGGCCGCTGTTCGCGTTTCTCGGCGACACGTATGTGAACGTGTTCGAGCGAAATCCATGGCTCTTCGATTATCCGGTCGTCATCACCGAGTGCACCTTCCTGGACGACGCCGAATCGGAGCGCGTTCTTCCGCCGGGAGTGGGAGGTGACGAAAGGCGGGCGGCCGGACAACGTCCTATTGTGGGTGCACCCGGAAAGCCACCTGCCCGAGCAGCATCAGCACAGCTGACGCTGAGGAGTCAGTTCGCCATCCGCCAGGTCTTGCGAGGTTTGTTGTGCATCCGTCCCGGGATGCCGGGGCGCTGCTGCCAGGGGTGCGGGCCGCCGGGCGGACGGTACCCGACGCCCAGCGCGTCCAAGCGGGCATAGTGCGCCCTGTTCATTCGGCGCTCGAAGTCCTCGAAATCGCGCTCGTCCGGGCCCGGTAACCGCGACCAGGCCACTTCGGCGAACGCGACGAGGCGGGGGAACGCCTGGTAGTCCACCCGACCGCGGTTCTCGGCGACCTCGGTCCACAGATTGGCCTGTGCACCGATGATGTTGTCGGCGTGGGGCGTACCGGCCAGCCGGGGCGGTACGGGTTCGAACCGGTAGACATCCTCGAGCGTGTGGACCCATCCGAACGGCACGGGCTCTTCAGGGCCGTGGGCCTGGGCGTGGTCAAGGTAGACCTCTTGTTGCGGGCACATCACCACACTGTGGCCGGCCTGCGCGGCGGCGATCCCTCCCGAGTACCACCGCCAGCACATGACGGCGGCGCCATCCGCCAGGCCGCCCTCCAGGATCTCGTCCCAGCCGATGAGGCGCCGGCCCCGCGCGGCGAGCCGGCGGGCGAAGTGGCGGATCATCCACGATTGGAGATCGTGTTCGTTCTCGAGCCCGAGTTCCCGGATGCGGGCCTGGGCCGCGGGCGACTGGCGCCACTGGTCCTTGAAGCATTCGTCCCCGCCGATGTGGACGAACCGGCCGGGAAAGATCGCCAGCACTTCCTCCAGGACGTCCTCATAGAAGCGGATCACGGCGTCGGTAGGGGCCAGCACGTTGCGGTTGAAGCCCCAGTCGGTCCACACCTCGAGCGCGGCGGTGTCGACGGCGTCGCTGTTCCCCAGTTCGGGGTAAGCGGCGATGGCGGCCTGGGAATGGCCTGGAAGGTCGATCTCGGGCACGACGGTGACGTGCCGCTCCGCCGCGTACGCGACGATCTCGCGCAGATCGTCCTGGGTATAGAAGCCGCCGTGCGGCCGCTCGTCCCACAGCGCCGGCTCCCCCCAGCCCAGGCGAGTACGCCGCCGCCAGGCGCCGATCTCGGTCAGCCGGGGGTGGCGCCGGATCTCGACCCGCCACCCCTGGTCGTCGGTGAGATGCAGGTGCAGCACGTTCAGTTTGTGGGCGGCCAGCAGGTCGACATAGCGCAGCACATCGTCTTTGGGCAGGAAGTGCCGCGCGACGTCGAGCATGAAGCCCCGCCAAGCGAAACGCGGCCGGTCCTCGACGGTCACGTACGGCACCGTGACCGGTCCCCGCGCGCTGGGGGCGCGGCGAAAGGCCTCCGGGCCCAGCATCTGCCGCAAGGTCTGACGCCCCCAGAAGGCGCCCGCCTCATCACCGCCCACGATCTCGGCCCCATCGGCCGACACGGTGAGCCGGTACGCCTCCGGCCCCAGCGTCGGATCAACATTGGTACGCACCTCCCCGCTGAAAGCACCGGACCCTCCGGTCCGTTCGACCCGGTCCGGGGCTGGTATCAAGTTCAACTCAGCCGTCATGCACCCAGTTTGTGTGACCGGTGTGCTCGGGTGGTGGTGCGGCCGTAAAAGGGGGGCGGGGCGTCCGCAACCCGTTCCGTTAACGGCGGGCGCCGTGGAGGAGGGGCTTATCCCGCATACCTCGGCCGCCTCTGCGGGCGGGGCTCCGGATATGGCTGTCACCAGGACTTTTATGGCCCTTGCGCGTTGCCGGTCTGTGGGGATTAACCGCTCGGCGGCAGATCGGTGGCCGGTGAGACGGCGAGCATGGGGTGCGAGGCGTCCGCATTTGGCCACGCCGTTGCCATGAAACACCTTCTGGTTTTCTATCCGGAGGGAACTCAAACCGGCTCGGGGGACGCGAACCAAGGAGGCGATGGCTTTGCGCCATCGTGGATTACGCCATCGGGGCAGGACGGCGGCGGCGCTCGCCGCGGCGGCGCTTCTCGTCACCGGCATCAGCGCCGCACCGGCCGGCGCGACGGCGGTCGGCGAGGAACCCGCGCTCATCCCGGACTCGGCCCCCCTCGGCCTCACCGTGGGCACGCTGGGCAGCATCTGGTACACCGCGCACGCCGGTTCGGTGCTCGGACGCGACACCGCGGGGATCGTGACCGAGTACAAGGTCGGGGCGAACTCCCAGGGCAGCACGGGCGTGCTGGAGGGCATGGCCAGCGCCTCCGACGGCACGCCGTGGTTCACCGACGCCTCGACGGTCGTGCCCCGCGTCGGCAAGGTCAACGTGGTGACCGGCAAGGCCACGGTCTACGAGGTGACGGACCCGCTGTTCGCCGGCAACCAGATCACCGACATCACGCGCGGCCCGGACGGGAACATGTGGTTCACCGGCAACGGCAACGGCGCGATCGGACGGGTCACCTCGTCCGGTTCGATCAAGGTGTACGACACCAACGCGTACGGGCTCTCGCCCTACGCGATCACCACCGGCTCCGACAAGGCCCTCTGGTTCACCGACACCGCGGGCGGCGCCATCGGCCGCATCGACCCGTCCAGCGGCGCGATCTCGGCCTACTACCCGCCGAGCTCGCTCAACGGCTTCCCGGCCACCGGCGGCATCACCGCCGGTCCGGACGGCGCGCTCTGGTTCACCGAGCCCGGGGTCGGCAAGGTCGGCCGCGTCACCACGGCGGGCGCGATCACCGAGTACGCCCCGCCCACCGCGAACGCGGCGCCCGAGGGCATCGTCACCGGCTCGGACGGCAACCTGTGGTTCACCGAGGCGGCGGCCGGCAACGTCGCGAAGATCACCCCGGCCGGCAAGGTCACCGAGTATCCGCTGCCGTCGAAGTACGCGGCGCCGATGCGGATCATCTCCGCGCCCAGCGGGAAGCTCTGGTTCACCCAGACGGGGCGGAACGCGCTCGGCAGCATCGACCCGAAGAGCCCGCCGTCCGGCTCGCCGAACCCCGCGATCACGCCGATCGCGGCCGGGTCCACCCCGCGGATCGCCGCCGCCTACCAGGCCCGCTGCCCGCTCGGGTCGATCTGCGAGACGCAGGTCAACACCGGCGGCCACGTGGGCATCGGCTCGTTCGGCCTGGACATGCCCGCCGGGGCGATCCGGGTCACCGGCTACGTCAAGACCTTCAACCCCGACGGCACGGCGACCCTGCAGCCGCCGCTCTCCGGGTCCCAGTTCGAGTCGGTCCCGGTCGTGGTCCCCGGCGGCCTGATCGGCACCCTCCCCGGAATCGGCACCGTCCTCGGCATGACCGCGGACGCGCTGCTGCCGTTCAACCGGCTCACCGTCAGCCAGACGCTGAGCGGGCCCATCACGGTCCGCAGCACGGGCTCGACCTTCGAGGCGACCGCCACCGTGACGATCCACCTCAACAACACCCTGCTCGGCTCCGGCTGCACGATCGGCCCGGTCACCCAGAAGCTCAACCCGGTCAGCGAGCAGGGCGGCGCGCCGCAGGACCCGCAGCTCGGCTGGCAGCCGCAGATCGTGCGGATCAAGGACAACACCTTCACGGTCCCCGCCGCCAAGGGCTGCGGCCTCGGCGGGATCCTCAACGGCCTCATCAACTCCACCATCGGCCTGCCCTCGACCAGCGGGCAGAGCTCCATCGACCTCCCCGCCGTACTGAGCATCGGCGGCGGAGCCGGGTGACCCCACCCACTCACCCCACGGAAAGGGGAACCACCCCATGAAGTCCCTGCTCACGAGAAGCGCCGTCGTCGCGACGGGCGCGGCGGCCCTCATCGGCGCCGGTGCCGTCGCGGCCTGGGCCACCATCACCCCTGGCAGCACGGCGGTGACGGTGACCAGCACCAGCCTGAAGTTCTCCGGGACGATCAACGGCACCGCCGTGACCGTCACCTGCACCAGCGCGTCGATCGGGTTCACCACGCCGGCCTCCGGCAACGGCCCGGTCAACACCAGCCTGCCCGTCATCAGCGGCTGCACCGACACCCTCGGCGGCAGTGACACCATCACGCCCAGCGGCACCTGGCAGATCGCCGCGAACTCCAGCCCGACCCAGGTGAAGCTCACGATCCCGCAGAACGGCGCCACGTTCACGACGTCGGCGATCGCGGGCTGCAGCATCAAGGCGTCGCCGAGCGGCTCCACCACGGTGACCGCCGCATACGTGAACCCGACCAGCGCACCGCCGAACGGCCGGGCGACGTTCACGAACGTGAGCGTCCCCTTCGCCGGAACCGGCTGCACGGTGACCTCGCCCGGGAAGATGACGGGCGTCTTCACCCCCAACACCCCCGTGACCATCAGCTGACGGCGCCCGCCGGCCGAACGGCCGCCCGTTCCCCGTGCGGGCGGCCTTCGCCGGCACTCCGATCCCGTTCTCCGCGGCGGGCCGCGTGGTGGCCTCGTCCGGAAGGACGACCGGTTTCCCTTTTCCCCGACGTCGCCTTGACCGTCCGTTGACAGCGCCCAGCGAAATCCGCACGGCCGCCCGCGCTCGCGAGCGGCCGTGCGCCTGCGGTAACCCCCGTGGGCGCACGGAACGGGCGGCACATATCTGACGGCCGACGCCCCAGGGGCCGGTGATGCGGATTGTCCAAATGCGGCCTTTCAATTGACTCTAAACACCACCGGGTTTCCAATTGGTTTCTGCTCTTTTCGCCTCGGGGACCGGACAGCTAGGGAGGCGATGGCATGCGCCATCGTGGACGACGGGCCGTCGCGCTCGCATTGTCGGGATTACTGGGCGCGGCGGCGCTCAGCGCGGCGCGCCCCGCGGCGGCCGCCGAGGTGCCCGAGTACCCCGTCCCGATCCGGGACGTGGCGCCGCTCGGGCTGGCGGCCGCCCCCGACGGCAGCGTCTGGTTCACCGAGATGAACGCCGGCATCGGCAAGGTGGACGGGTCCGGCAAGGTCACCGAATACGCCGTCGGCAAGAACTCGCAGGGCGTCCTCGGGGTGCCGGACGCGATCACCACCGCGCCCGACGGGACGCTGTGGTTCACCGACGCGTCCACGGCGGTGCCCCGGATCGGCAAGATCGACAAGGCGACCGGGAAGAGCACCTTCACCGAGGTGCCCGACCTCGCCGGCAACCAGATCACCGACATCACGGCGGGCCCGGACGGGAACATGTGGTTCACCGGGAACGGGAACGGCGCGCTCGGCCGCATCACCCCGTCCGGCGCCGTCACGACCTACGACATGAACGCCTACGGGCTCTCGCCGTACGCGATCACCGCCGGGCCCGACAAGGCCCTGTGGTTCACCGACTCCGCCGGCGGCGCCATCGGCCGCATCGACCCGGCCACCGCCGAGGTCTCGATCTTCTACCCGTCCTCCTCGCTCAACGGTTCCCCGGCGCTCGGCGGGATCACCTCCGGCCCGGACGGCGCGCTCTGGTTCACCGAGCCCGGCGTCGGCATGATCGGCCGCGTCGGCACCGACGGCGCCATCACCGAGTACCGGCTCCCGACCGCGGACGCCGCGCCGGCCGGCATCGTCACGGGCTCGGACGGCAACCTGTGGTTCACCGAGGCCGCGGGCAGCAACATCGGCAGGATCACCCCGTCCGGCCAGGTCAGCGAGTACCCGCTGCCGTCCACCCTGTCCGCCCCGATGCGGATCGTGTCCGGGCCCGGCGGCAGGCTCTGGTTCACCGAGCAGGGCAAGGGCGCCATCGGCAGCATCGACCCGTCCGCGCCGCCGTCCGGCCAGCGCAACCTGCCGCCGCAGCCGGTGGCTGCGGGCAGCTCGCCCCGGATCGCCGCGCCCTTCCAGGGCCAGTGCCCCACCGGCGCCATCTGCCTCGCCCAGGTCACCATGGGAGGCACCGCGAAGGTCGGCTCGGTCACCCTGCCGCTGCCGCCCGGCGGGATCCGGCTCACCGGCTACATCAAGTCCGTCGGCGCCGACGGCACCGCCATCCTCCAGCCGCCGGTGATGGGCCAGCAGTACGTGTCGCCGCCGGTGGACGTCCCGGGCGGCCTGATCGGGCAGCTGCCGCTGGTCGGCGCGGCGTTCGGCATGACGCCGCTCGCCACCCTCGACTTCAACAAGCTGACGGTGAGCCAGACGCTCGCCGGCCCGGTCAAGGTGACCCTGTCCCCGGTCAGCGCGACCGTGCAGCTGAACATCCACCTCAACAACCAGCTGCTCGGGACGGACTGCGTGATCGGCCCGGTCACCCAGACGCTGGCCCCGGAGTCGCTGACCGCCGACGCGAACGGCGACCCGGTGACGCTGGCCGGCTGGACCCCGACGGTGCGGCGCGCCGCCGGCACCTTCGGTATCCCCGCCGCGAAGGGCTGCGGCCCGTTCGGGCTCCTGGACGGCATCATCAACGCGACGATGGGCCTGCCGTCCAATTCCGGAGCGGTCGACCTGCCGCTGATCCTCAGCCTGGGCTCGGGCGCGAACGTGGTGAACACCCCGGTGGACGCCTCCGCCACCGCCACCGCCGCGCGGATCGCCAAGATGCTCGGCACCAAGGCTCCCGCGAAGGCCAAGAAGGTCCGCAAGGCTCCGGCGCACTTCACCCTGAAGCCGTCGAAGTGACCGACGCGACCTGACCCGGCGGCGAACGCCAGGAGAGGGGGCACGGCGCAATGCCGTGTCCCCTCTCCGCCGTGGTCACGCGGTCTCCGTCGTTGTCCGGGGCAGCCGCAGGACGAACGTCGCGCCGCGGTCCGGCTCGCTGCGCACCGCGGCGGAACCGCCGTGCGCCTCGGCGAGCTGCCGCACGATGGCCAGGCCCAGCCCGCTGCCGCCGGTCTGCCGGCTGCGCGACTTCTCCGCCCGCCAGAACCGGTCGAAGACGTACGGCAGATGCTCGGGCGCGATGCCCGGCCCGGTGTCGGCCACCTCGATCAGCACGTCATCGCCGTCGGCGTACGCGCGCAGGCTCACCCGCCCGCCGGCCGGCGTGTAGCGGACCGCGTTGGCGAGCAGGTTGCCGGCGGCCTGCCGCAGCCGTACCGGATCGGCGTCCAGGTACAGGCGGCCGGTCGCCTCGACGGTCAGCACCAGCCCGGCGGCCTCGGCCGCCGCGCGGTGGACGGCCGCGAGCTGCTCGACCAGGTCGGCGGCGTCGACCGGCTCGGGGCGCAGCCGCAGCCTGCCCGCGTCGGCGAGCGCGAGCTGCTGCAGGTCGTCGACGATGTGCTGCAGCAGCGTGGCCTCCTCGACCAGCGAAGCGGTCAGCGCCGGATCCAGCTCGGCCACGCCGTCCTGCGCGGCCTCCAGCCAGCCGCGGATGTTGCTCAGCGGCGTGCGCAGCTCGTGCGACACGTCGTTGACCATCGCCTTGCGCTGCCGCTCCACGCGGTCCAGGTGGTCGGACATCTCGTTGAACGCGGCGCCCAGCTCGCCGACCTCGCCCTTGGCGCGCACCGTGACCCGGGCCGAGCCGTCGCCGGCCCGCATCCGCCGGGCCGCCGCGGTCACCGCCCGCACCGGCCGCACCAGCCGGGTGGCGACGAGCACGCTGATCCCGGCCGCCAGGACGAGGATCACCGCGGTGACCCCCGCGATGCCGTACGGGTCGATGGCCGGCGTCCGGTCCTCCGGCGAGCCGATGTAGAGCAGTGCGGCCGGCGCGACGTACGGCTTCAGCTGGGTGCGGCGCGCGGTGGCCAGGCACTCGGCGGCCGACGCCGGAGCGGCCGGCGTGCCGGTCTCGTCCAGCCACACGTCGACCCAGCTTCCGCGGCACTGCCGGACCAGGACGGCGAGCCGGTCGAGCGCGCGCTTCTCGGTGGCGGTCGGCCCGGGCGCGTCCGGCGAGCACGGCGGCGAGCCGGGCCTGGACGGCGCGGGCAGCGGCGTGCGCTGCCGCGTCACGGTGGGCCGGTCCTGCGGCGCCTCGCCGGGCGCGCCGGTCGGCTTGCCGGGCGTGGTCCTCGGCCGTTGCGGGTCGGCCGACGGAGCGGGCTTCAGCGTCGTCGCGACCGCGACCGGCCGCGTCCCGGAGCCGCCGGCGAGCCGTACCGCTTCGCCACCGGACGTTCGCAATGTGGAAGGGGCATGTCCGGACGGCGCACCGACGGCCGGACGCGTGCGGCCCGTGCCCGGTGCCGGGGTGGCCGGAACGCCCTCGCGGCGGAGGTACGGGCGGCCGCCGGGCCCGACGACCACCGTGGCGCGCTGGCCCTCGCGGCGCAGGCACGCCGCCTGCGCGTCGACCTCCCCGCGCAGCCGGACCCGTTCGGGCTCCGGCAGCCGGAACGGCCCGGCCGTGCGGGCGTCGATCCGGTCGGTGGCCGCGCCGGGCACCAGCGAGACGTCGACGGCGAGCGGGTCGACGACGGCCGAGGCGCGCGCCGGCAGCGGCGGCCGGCCGGCCGCCGAGTCCGCGATCCGGACGCCGCCCTCGGTCGCGAGCGCGACCCGCTGGCCGCTCTGCCGGGCGAGGACGCGCACGGTCTCCCCGACGCCGTCCCAGCGCGGGTGGCCGGCCGCGTAGCCGAGCAGCGCGTCGTTGATGCGGGCGTCGCGGGCGAGCGTGCGGCCCTGCCGCTCCCGGATCTCGCCGGACGTGCCGCGCGCCGCCAGCCACGCGGTCGCCACGATCGAGCACACCGCGATCAGCACCGAGCTGGCGACCAGCCGGACGAGCAGGCTATGGCGCACGGTCAATCTAGGGCGCACGGCCGGGTTAGGGCGCACGGTCGGGCTAGGGCGCACGGTCGCCGACCAGCTTGTACCCGACGCCGTACACCGTGCGCAGCCGGACCGGCCGCCGCGGCTGCGGTTCGATCTTCTTGCGCAGGTTCTTCACGTGCACGTCGACCGTCCGCTCGGTGATGAAGCGGTCGAAACCGTGCAGGTGCTCCAGGAGCTGCGCCCGGGAGAAGACGCGCTCCGGCCGCGCGGCCAGCGCCTCCAGGAGGCGGAACTCCGCGGGCGTGCACCCGACCTCGCGCCCGTCCGCGAGCACGAGGTGCCGCCCGGGGTCCACCGTGATGCCGCCGACCCGGTACACCCGCTCGCCGCTCCCCGGCCCGGCCCGCCGCAGCAGCGTGCGCACCCGGGCCATCAGCTCGCGCGGGCTGTACGGCTTGGTGACGTAGTCGTCGGCGCCGAGGTCGAGGCCGAGCAGCAGGTCGTCCTCGGTCGAGCGGGCGGTCAGCATCAGCACCGGCACGTCGGACTCGGCGCGCAGCCCGCGGCACACCTCGAGGCCGTCCACGACCGGCATCATCACGTCGAGCAGGACGAGGTCGGGGCGGCGGGCGCGGGCCGCGTCGAGGGCGGCCCGCCCGTCGTGGACGACGACCACGGAGTGCCCCTCGCGCCGGAGATAGCGGCGCAGCAGCTCCGCCTGTTTGGCATCGTCCTCCGCGACCAGGACATTCGCGCACATAGGCCCCGAGGGTAGGCGACGCGTCACCCGCGCCACGGGATCACCACATCGGCCTCACAGGTTCTTCACTTTCCTTGGCCAGCATCTCGCGGCATGCGCCACCTCACCATTCACACCGGCGCCCTGCTCGCCGCCGGCCTGATCGCCGGGCCGGCCGGCTGCGGCTCGTCGGGCGACGGCAGATCGGGGGACGGCCCGCCCAAGGCGAGCCGCCCGGCGGCCGCCGCCGCCGAGCCACAGCGGCAGGGCGGTGCGGAGATAGCGACCGTGCTCGGCCGCCGGATCGCCGTGCACAAGCGGAAGGGCGACGGCGCGGTCTGGAAGACGCTGTCCAATCCCAACGAGATGGGCGCCACCCGGGTCTTCCTCGTCGACGCCGAGGACGGCGACTGGCTCAAGGTGCTGCTGCCGATCCGGCCCAACGGCAGTACCGGCTGGGTCAAGGCATCCGACGTCGAGCTGTCGGCGACGACCCGCCGGCTGGAGATCGACCCGAAGGCGTTCAGGTTCACCGTCCTCGACGGCGGCAAGGTGCTGCGCACCGGCAAGGTCGCCACCGGCGAGGGCGGCACCCCCACCCCGGTCGGCCGCTTCTACTTCACCGAGCTGGTCGAACCGCCGGACCCGGGCGGCGGCTACGGCGCGTACGCCTTCGGGCTGAGCGGTTTCTCGCCGACGCTGAAGAGCTTCGCCGGCGGCCCCGGACAGCTCGCCGTCCACGGCACGAACAAGGCGTCGGCGCTGGGCGGCAAGGCCAGCCACGGCTGCGTGCGGGTCAGCAATGACGACATCACCTGGATGGCCAAGAACCTGGCGATCGGCACGCCTGTCGTCGTCAAGGAATGAAACACCAGCGGAAACACCACCGGAAGGAACATCAATGCGCCTGAAGTCCCTCATCGCGGCCGTCGCCCTGGGCGTCGGCCTGGCCGGCACCACCCTGGCCACCGCGGAGGCCGACACCACCGCGCCCCACCCGACCGCCTCACCCGGCCCCATGAAGCCGGGCCGCCCCGGCGACAGGCCGTCCAGGCCCGGCGAGCGGCCGTCGAAGCCCGGCGAGCGGCCGATCGCCATGCCGCCCGGCAAGGCCATCCCCAGGACGCCGAACTACACCGGCTGACCTGGCCCGCAGGCCCGCACATCTCTCACGAAAAGGAGAACGCCCGTGGCCGATGACCGGCGATGGGACCGGCGCTCGCTGTTACGGGGCGCGGCCGTGGTGGCCGGTGCCGCCGCGACCGCACCGCTGCTAGGCAAGGCGGCTACGGCGCACGCCGACGGCGGTGACGCGGACGCGTTGTTCAAGGCCGGGAAGTTCGAGCAGGCCGGCCGAGCATACGAGGAGGTCCTGAAAAAGGACCCCACGAACCTGCACGCGGCGCGCCAGCGCGGCTATGTCGGGCTACTGGCCAACAAGTTCCCCGACGCGGAGAAGTACCTCACGATGGCCCTCAAAATGGCGCCCGACGACAAGGAGACCAACGCGCTGCTGGGCGACTGCTACATCCGGCAGGACAAGTTCTCCCTCTCCGTTCCTCGCTGGCGTGCGGCCGGCGAGGAAGGCTACGCCAAATGGTTCGCGGCGATCCGCGGCGAGGCGTACCAGATCCACGGCGACACCGGCCAGGTGGAATGGCAGCAGACGGACCCGGAGCCACTGGTGGAGGTCTCGCTCAACGGCGGACCGTCCAAGAGCTTCACGTTCTACACCGGCGCCCCGAATCTCAGCGTGACCGCGTCGGTCGCCAAGGAAGCCGGACTCACCCCCGTGTACAAGGAGGAAAGCGAGTTCGAAGGTCTTCCCATCTGGGTGTACTACGGGATTCTGGACTCGTTCAAGCTGGGCGGCCTCGAACTGCGCAACGTCCCCGTGGGCTGGTCCTCGACCAAATCGGGCGAGGACGTCAGCACGGACAACGACGGCCTGATCGGCACGTGGGTCTTCTACCACTTGCTGACCACCTTCGACTACGCCGGACGGTCGCTGATCCTGCGCCGTCCGACCCCGCAGGCGGCCGCGAGGCTACGCGCCGACGCCGCCAGGGCGGGCGCCAGGCCCCTGCCACTGTGGCTGTCCCGTGACCACGATCTCAGCAGCATCGGCAGCATCGCCGGCTCCTCCGGATCCGGCCCACGGGTGATGGGCGTGAACTTCGGCGGGATCGGCGAACTGGTCGCGGGCATGCCCGGAGAGGTGGCCGAGCGGCTGGGCGTCCGCACCGACCACGACCGCCCGATCGGGACCTTCGGCCACAGCCACGCGACCACCACCTATCCCTGCTACCCCAAGGAGATCCGCCTGGGCGACGCCGTCGCCAACGACCTCTACTGCGAAACGGACCCGAACATGCCGATCAACGTGCCCTGGCCCTACGGCCCGGGATACGACGCCACCGGCTGGTTGGCCCACTGCTTCTGGAAGCCCTACAACATCACCCTCGACTTCACCCACATGAACCTCTACATCGCACGCGGCAAGGCCACCTGACCACCGCCGAAGCCCCGGCGTCTCGCGGCCGCCCCCTTCCGCACGGGGGCGGCCGCGAGGCTTCCAGAGGACGCCGCCCTCCGGGCCCTGAAGTAGGGTCGTAGAAGCCGGGGAACGGCGGCATCCAGCCCTGAGGCTGACCCGCCCCACCGGCTACACCCCCGAGAGGGGACGTTTTGCCGATCATGAATGAACCCCAGCGTTCCGCCGCCGTCGCGGCCGGGAACGACCCGAAGACCGGTCTGAGCCTCGGCGTCCTGGCGCGTACGGCCAAGGAGAACGAGCACCGGCAGCCGATCCATCCGCTGCACCTCCGCCGGATCGACCCCGGCCTGCGGTCGCGCATCTACCTCGAACGCGGCTACGGCGAGCCCTTCGGCATCTCGGACGAGGAGCTCGCCCCCCAGGTCGCCGGGCTGCTCCCCCGCGACCGGCTCATCGCCCGCTGCGACGTCGTCCTGCTGCTCAAGCCGCTGGCCCACGACCTCAAGGAACTGCGCCCCGGCCAGGTCCTGTGGGGCTGGCCGCACTGCGTCCAGGACCGGGAGCTCACCCAGGCCGCCATCGACGGGCGGCTCACCCTGATCGCGTTCGAGGCGATGAACCACTGGACGGCCGACGGCGGGTTCAACCTCCACGTGTTCCACAAGAACAACGAGCTCGCCGGCTACTGCTCGGTCCTGCACGCCCTCGCCCTCACCGGCTCCACCGGCGCCTACGGACGGCGGCGCCACGCCGCCGTCATCAGCTTCGGGGCGACCGCCCGGGGCGCGGTCACGGCCCTCAACGCGCACGGCGTCCACGACGTCCACGTCCTGACCCACCGGGGCGTCAGCGCGGTCGGCTCGCCCATCCACTCGGCGCAGATCGTCCACTTCGATCGTGATCCCGAGACCCCCGCCCGCACCCGCGCCCTCACCGACGACGGCCCGATCGCGACGGCCGCCTTCCTCGCCCGGCACGACATCGTCGTCAACTGCGTCCTCCAGGACACCGGCGCCCCGCTGATGTTCGCCACCAACGACGACCTGCCGGTCTTCTCCCCGGGCACCCTCATCGTCGACGTCTCCTGCGACGCGGGAATGGGCTTCGAGTGGGCGCGGCCGACGACCTTCACCGATCCGATGTTCACGGTCGGGCACAACGTCCACCACTACGGCGTCGACCACAGCCCCTCCTACCTGTGGGACTCCGCGACCTGGGAGATCAGCCAGGCCCTGATCCCGCACCTGGCGACGGTCCTCGACGGGCCCGCCGCCTGGGACGCCGACAAGACCATCCGGCAGGCCGTCGAGATCCGCGACGGCGTCGTCCAGAACCCCGCCATCCTGTCGTTCCAGCACCGCGCCCCCGGCTACCCGCACACGGCGGACGAGCCGGTCTGAAGCCTCGTGCCGCACCGGGCCCGCTCCGCACCGGGCCCGCTCCGCCTCAGGTGGCGGGCTGGATGTTCTGGTTGATGTGGAAGATGTTGTCCGGGTCGTAGCGGTTCTTGATGCGGGCGAGCCGGGCGTAGTTGCCGCGGTAGGCGGCCTGGACCCGGTCCTGGCCCTCGCTCATCAGGAAGTTGACGTAGGCGCCGCCGGCCGAGGTGGGGTGCAGCTCCTGCCAGTAGTCCCGTGCCCATTGCGAGATGAGGTCGGCGTTGGCCGGGTCCGGGTCGACGCCAACGATGACGCCGGCCCAGCCGCCGTCGCGGTAGGCGAAGGCGGTGGCGTCGGCGGGGACGCGGGCGGCGGCGCCGTCGATGGGGTAGAGGTGCATGGTGGAGTGGCCGGTCGGCAGCCGCTCGCCGTACTTGCGGTGGACGTCGATCGCGGTGTCGGAGATCTCGTCGAAGAAGTCCGCGCGCCAGTACCACTGCAGGCCGGCCGGGTACAGGCCGTCGAACGCGCTCTGCAGGGCGGTGAAGGGCATCTCCTGCACGCCCACCAGCAGCGGCGAGCCGAAGGTCCTGACCGGTTCGAGCACCTTGTCGGCCCGGTCGTGCGGCCCGGTGTAGCACCAGACGATCGCGCAGGACTTGCGGCCCCAGAGCTCCTCCGGGAACGGCGGGGCCGGCGGCACGGTGATCAGCCCGAGCCAGCCGCTCAGCTCCTCCGGCAGCGAGGGCAGCAGCTCCCGGTACCAGCGCATGACGTCGGCGGTGTCGGCGAAGTCGTACAGCACCGGGCCGCCGACGATGACGCCCTCCTCGCCGATGTCGTGGCAGCGGAACGTGAACGAGGTGACGACGCCGAAGTTCCCGCCGCCGCCGCGCAGCGCCCAGAACAGGTCGCCGTGGGACGTCTCGCTCGCCGTCACGAACGTGCCGTCGGCGAGGACGACGTCGGCGGAGACCAGGTTGTCGACGGTGAGGCCGAACCGGCGCGACAGGTAGCCGATGCCGCCGCCGAGCGTCAGCCCGCCGACGCCGGTGGAGGCGAGGAAGCCCGACGGGGTGGCCATGCCGAATCCGACGGTCGCGTGGTCGACGTCCCCCCAGGTGCATCCGGCGTCGGCGCGGACGGTGCGGGCCGCGGGGTCGACGGTGGTGCTGCGCAGCGCCGAGAGGTCGATGACCAGCGCGCCGTCCGCCACGGCGAGGCCGCCGGCGTTGTGCCCGCCGCCCCGGACGGCGAGGTCGACGCCGTGCGCGCGGCCGAACCGCACGCAGGCGATCACGTCGACGGCGTCCCGGCAGCGCGCGATGGCGGCCGGGCGCTTGTCGATCATGGCGTTGTAGACGGCGCGCGCCCCGTCGTACGCGGCGTCCCCGGGCCTGATCAGGTCACCGCGCAGGGCCCCGGCCAGTTCGTCGTAGCGGGCCGCGGCGGTCGTCTCTGTTGCCGTGCTCATGGCGCTCCCCCTTGGACGCGTTGCTCGATGTGAACGACGTTAGGAAGCGGGGCGTTCGCGGAGCGTTCGCCCGGCGCGGCCGTCTCAGCCGATGGGGCGAACGCCCGGCTCGGGACGCCGGATCCGCAGGTCGCGCTCGCAACGCCGGAGCAGCGCGGCGCTGCCCTGGCCGGATGCCATCCGTGCGGCGGAACGCAGCCGCGAGACGGCCCTGTCGCCGTCGTCGTAGGCGGCGCGCATCCGCATCAGCTCGGGCAGCCACCAGAGCTCGTCATGGGCCTGCCCGTCCGCGAGCGCGGCGTCGAGGGTCGCGCACGCCGCGTCCGGACGGCCGTCGCGCGCCAGCAGGTCGGCCAGCAGCGACAGCCAGTAGGGCATCCGGGCGAACGAGCCCTGGGACCTGAGGTTCCCGATGCCCTGCCGCGCGAGGCCCACGCCCGCCTCGCCGCCCCGGTGCCACCCGTCCAGGATCAGGCCCCACTCCCGGTAGTAGGCGAAGTCGTAGCGGTCGCACAGTTCCCGCAGCTCGGCGACGGTGTCCCCCAGTTCGGGCAGGTCGCCGCGCAACTGGCGGGTGATGCCGCCGTAGGCCAGCGCCACCGCCAGGCTGTAGGGGTGCCCGATCACCCGGGCGTGCTCGATCGCGTCGGTGCAGCCGGCCAGCGCGTCGCCGTCGTGGCCGAGGAGCCAGTGGGCGTGCGCCGCCCAGGCCGTCCCGTGGACGTCGGGGCGGGTACCGACGCTCAGCAGGAAGGCGCCGCGCGTCAGCGTGACGGCGAGCCGCAGGTGGCGCAGGGCCTCGGCGGGCATGCCGAGGCTCACCGCCGTCCCGCCGGCGGCGAGGTGGGCCGGACCGCTCGGCTCGGAGTCGGCGCCGGCGATGTTCAGCGCCCGGACGGCGATCCGGTACCCGTCGGCCGTGCGGCCCTGGACGAACCGGGACGTCCAGAGCGCGACCAGGACGGCCGGGACCGCGTCGTCGCGGCCGAGGGATTCGGCCAGGTCGACGGAGCGTTCGAGGGTCTCCTGGAGGTCCGGGGAGGCGTAGCCGTACCTGGCGTTGAGCGGTGCCGCCATGGCCTGGAGGACCTCGAACTCCTTGGTGTCCCTGTCGCGGCCCTCGGGCAGGGCGCGCACGATCGACAGCGCCTTCCGGTGCAGCCGGATCGCCTCGGTGTGGGCGAACAGCCCGGCGGCGACCTCCGCCGCCCGCCGGTAGTAGGCCAGGGCGCGGTCGGGGCGCCCGCCGCGCGCGTACTGCTCGGCGAGCTGCGCCGAGACCGCGTCGGTGTCATCGGTGTGCAGCAGTTCCAGCCCCTGCGCGACCCGGCGGTGCAGCAGCCACCGCCTCGGCGGGCTGACGCCCGCGTACGCCGCGTCGCGCAGCAGGTCGTGGGCGAAGTCGTAGCCGCCCCGGAACTCCCGCATGATGCGCTGGCGCCACAGCTCGTCGACCGCCCCGACCACGGCGCCGGCGTCCAGGTCGCTCGCTTCGGTGAGCAGGTCCAGCGTGAAGTCGGTCCCCACGGCCGCCGCGAGGCCGGCGACCTCCCGGGCCGGCGCGGACGCCCGTTCCAGGCGGTTGCGCAGCACCGACGTGAGGTCGCCGATGGACAGCGGGACGCCGTCCGGACCGGCGCCGCCGCGCAGGGTCTCCACGACGTAGAGCGGAAACCCGCCCGTCGTCGCGTGCAGCAGGTCCGCGTCGGCCGCGGGGAGGCGCCGCCCGCTGATCGCCTCGGCGAGGGCGGCGGTGCCGGCGGCCTCCAGCGGGTCGAGGGAGAACTCGGCGAGCAGCCCGGCGGTCCGCATCCGGACCGCCCAGTCCGCGAGCTCCGGGGAGTCCCCGGGCCCCTCGTCGCGCAGCGTCCCGGCCACCATGACCGGAGCGTCGCGGGCCAGCCCCAGATAGAACGTCAGGAACGCCAGCGTTTCCTGGTCGCACCACTGCATGTTGTCCAGGACCAGCAGCATGGGCCGGCCGACGGCGATCAGCGCCCGCGCCAGGCCCTCGAAGAAGCGGGGCCGCTGCCAGGCGTCCGCCATGGCCCGCGACCCGGCGCCGCGCGGCCCGTGGCCCGCCACCGGCACCAGCCGGTCGACCTCGGCGCGCCACGCCTCGTCGAGCGTCGCGGCGGCCGCCTGGGCGGCCGGGTCCCGCAGCCAGTCCGCCACCGGGGCCAGCGCCAGCCGTCCCGAGGACCCGAAGCACTGGCTGCCCGCCACGACGGCGCCCTGCCGCCGGGCGAGCTCGGCGAAATCGGTCACCAGGCGGGTCTTCCCCACGCCGGCGGCACCCCGCACGAGCGTGAAGCCGGGACGGCCCGCCGCGGCGGCCCGCCACAGACCGTCCAGCAGGCCGAGCTCCCGCGACCGGCCGACGAGCTGGGGCACCGCGCCGCCGGACCGTCCGGCGGCCGGCCCCACCACCGCCGCTTCCTCGCCCGCGCCCGCCATCAGCCGCTGGAACGCCCGCCGTGTCGCCGGATCCGGGACGACACCGAGTTCGCGTTCCAGGACGGAGGCGCAATGGTGGTAGGTGCTGATCGCGCCGGCCCGGTCACCCGAGTCGGCCTGCAACCGGATCAGGACCCGGTAGCCGACCTCCTCCAGCGGCTGCAACCGGATCCGGCGGCGGGCGGCGTCCACGGCCCCGGTCAGGTCCCCCGTTCCGGTCCTCGTCGTGGCGACCAGATCGCACATGTCCACGCACCGGCGTTCGAGCTCCGACCGGACGTCCAGCACCCAGTCGTCGTACACCCCGGGCAGGAGATCCCCCTTGTACTGGGCGATCGCGCCGGTGGCGAACTCGACGGCCGCCTTGCCGTCCCCTGCGGCCAGCGCCGCGAGGGCGTCCTCGCACCGGACGGCGAAGACGCGCATGTCGACGCGGCACGTCCCGGTGTCGCGCCAGCACAGATCCCTGGAGGTGATCACCAGGGACGGCTCCGGGCCGAGCACCCTGCGCAGGTGGTGCAGTTCGCGGCGCAGGTTGGTCAGCGCCTGCCCGGCCGGCGAGTCCGGCCAGAAGACCCCCGCGATGCGCTGCCGGGTCTGCGGCGAACCCGCATGGGCGGCCAGGTACGCGACGAGACCGACCGTGCGCGGTGAACGCGACCGCACCCCGGTCCTGTCGCCGATGACCTGGTCCCCGAGCAGGGACGCGTAGAGCATGTCGACCCGGCCTCCCGACATCCCAGGCTAGCTCCGCCGCGCCGCCCGCCCCTGGCCACCGTCGGCCGCGCGCGATCCGCCGCCGAGGGCGGTCGCCGATCCGGGCGGCGGCTGGGATGCTGGAGGCCGGGCCGACCGACGTGCCGCAGGGGCGGGACGGCCGGCCCGGGGGCAGCCGCGCCGCGCGCAAGGGAGATCGCCGATGAGCCATCCGCGGATCGACTTCGACCCCTTCGGCGAGCCCCGGCCGGCCGGCGCCACCCACGCGATGCTGGACGAACTCCGCGAGCGGTGCCCGGCCTTCCACAGCCCGGCCGGGCGCGGCTTCTGGGTGCTGACCCGGCACGCCGACATCCTCGCCGCCTACCAGGACACCGCGTCCCACTCCAGCCGGGCCATCGCCGTCAGCGACCCGGAACCGTCCTACCAGTGGATCCCGGTCATGCTGGATCCGCCCGCGCACACCACGTGGCGGCGCCTGCTGCGCCCGCTGTTCACCCCGGCGCGCGCGACCGCGATGCAGGACGCCGTCCGGCGGCGATGCGGCGAGCTGATCGACGCCCTGGCCGCCCGGGGGTCGTGCGACTTCGTCACGGACTTCGCCCGCCGCTACCCCACCGCCGTCTTCCTGGAGTTCATGGGGCTGCCGGTCGGCAGGCTGGAGGAGTTCCTGGAGTGGGAGTACGCGATCCTGCACGCGCGGTCGGCGGGGGCCGGACGCGCCGAGGCCATGGGCAAGGTGGCGGCCCTGTTCCAGGAACTCATCGCCGAGCGGCGCCGGGACCCGCGCGACGACGTCGTCAGCGCGGCCATCGCCTTCGAGCCGGACGGCAGGCCCGTCACCGACGACGAGCTGCTGCAGCTGTGCACCCTGCTGTTCCTGGCCGGGCTGGACACCGTCGCCGCGCAGCTGTCGTACTCGTTCTGGCATCTGGCGCGCCATGACGCCGACCGGGCCCGGATCACGGCGGAGCCCGGCATCCTCCCCGACGCCGTCGAGGAGCTGCTGCGCGCCTACTCCCTGGTGCTGCCCGCCCGCAAGCTCACCGCGGACGCCACGGCCCACGGCTGCCCCATGAACGAAGACGACATGGTCATGCTGCCCCTCGCGATGGCCAACCGGGATCCCCGCGTGTTCGCCGACCCGGAGACCGTCGACTTCGACCGGACGCCCAACCGGCACATCGCCTTCGGCGCCGGCCCGCACCGCTGCCTCGGCTCCCACCTGGCCCGCCTGGAACTGCGCATCGCCCTGGAGGAGTGGCACCGCCGCATCCCGCACTACCGCATTCCCGACGGCGCCCGTCCGACCGAACATGCCAGCCTCGTCCTCGGCTTGGACACCCTCCCCCTCACCTGGCGACCTGTACGCGCGGCGCCCCCGACGCACTGAACCGAGATCGGAGCGAATGATGAAGGCAGCCCTTTTCCAGCGGTTCGGGGGTCCGGAGGTTCTCGAGATCGCGGATCTTCCCGATCCGCATCCGGGTCCCGGGCAGGTGCGGATCGCGGTGCGCGCGGCCGGCGTCAACCCGAGCGACTGGAACAAGCGGCAGGGCCTGATGGACGAGGGGCTCCCGCAGACCATGGGCTACGAGGCGGCGGGCGTCGTCGACGAACTCGGTGAGGGCGTCGCGGACGTGGCGGTCGGGGATCGCGTGTTCGGCTTCTCCACCGAGGGGGCGGCGCAGGCCGAGCTGGCGGTGCTGTCGCATTACGCGCCGATCCCGCCGTCGCTCGACTTCACCGGCGCCGCCGCGCTGCCCGCCGCCGTCGAGACGGCCACGCGCGCACTCGACCAGCTCGGCGTGGAGGGCGGCGGCACGCTGCTCGTCAACGGCGCGTCCGGCAGCGTCGGCAGCGCAGCGGTCCAGCTCGCGGTGGTGCGCGGCGCGCGCGTGATCGGCACCGCCAGTCCGGCGAACCACGAGTACCTGCGCTCGCTGGGGGCCGAGCCCGTCGCCTACGGCGAGGGCCTGGTCGAGCGGGTCCGCGCGCTCGCGCCCGACGGCGTCGACCTGGCGCTCGACGTCGCCGGGAGCGGCGTCCTGCCCGAGCTCATCGGGCTCGCGGGCGGCGCCGAGCACGTCGTCACGGTCGCCGACTTCGCCGGCGCGCGGGAGCACGGGGTGAGGTTCAGCCGCGGCGACACCGGCCGCGCGCTCCACGCGCTCGCCGGGATCGGCGGCCTGATCGAGGCCGGGCGCTTCTCGCTCCCGGTCGCGCGGACCTTCCCGCTCGCCGACGTCGCGGCGGCGCACCGCGCCGGCGAGAGCGGTCGCGCGCGCGGGAAGCTCGTGCTGGTGGTCGGCTCTCCCGTGGGCGCCTCCGGCTGATGCACGCGCGCCGTCTCCTCAGAGGGCGACGAAGGTCAGGCCGCGCTGCTTGAGTGCGGGGATGACGGTGCGCAGGGCCGCGACGGTCTGGGAGCGGTCGCCGCCGCCGTCGTGGCACAGCAGGATGTCGCCCGGCTTGGCCCTCTCCAGGTCCGCGGTGATGTGCGGGACGCCCGGACGGGCCCAGTCGCGGGGGTCGACGCCCCAGTCGACGCAGATCATCCCGAGCGCGGTGGCGGTCTCGACGACCTGCTGCGACCAGGCGCCTCCCGGGGAGCGGAAGAACCGCGGGGCGGCCGAGGCGGCCTGCGCGATCCGGTCGTGGGCCTCGGCGATCTCCTGCCGGATGCGCTGGGCGGGCAGCTTCGGCAGGTTGATCGGGTGGGTGAGGGTGTGGTCGGCGATCTGGTGCCCGGCCGCGACGATCCGCTGGACGAGCCGGGTGTTCTCCGGCACCTGCTCGCCGATCATGTTGAAGGTCGCGTGCACGTCGAACTCGGCGAGCACGTCCAGGACCTTGGGCGTCCAGTACGGGTGCGGCCCGTCGTCGATGGTCAGCGCGACCGCGTTCGGCGGCGCGGCCGGGGCCAGTTCGTGCAGGGAGTGGATCGGGTTGGTGGCGGCTCTCATGGTCCGCGCCGGCGCGAATCCGGGGTCCGGCGGCGGTGGCGGCGTCCGGCGGGCCGCCGCGTGGGCCGGCTGGTGCCGTCCGGAATGCCGCAGCTCGGGGACCGCACCGGCCGCCACGCCCGCAGCGGCGGCGGCCATCATGGTGAGAACGTGACGGCGGTCCATTCGGGTGTCCTTTGTCGTGGGGGGCATTGACAAGTGAGATGGTCCGTCAAGCCTTCGAGTTGGCGCTCCTCTTCTCGGTTACCGGTCGGCTGACGGCCGTCAGCCGACCGTCTTCTTGTAGAGGCGGGTCGCCAGCGGGACGAAGGCGACGAGGAGGACGGCGATCCAGAGCAGCGACGCCAGGACGGCGTGCTGGATGGGCCAGACGTCCGAGGTCTTCAGCGCCGGACTGGTGTTGCCGAACAGCTCGCGTGCCGCCTGGGTGAAGGTGGAGACGGGGTTCCACTCGGCGACGACGCGCAGCGGCGCGGGCAGCCTGGAGCTGTCGAGGAAGGCGTTGGAGACGAACACCAGCGGGAACGAGACCATGGTCGCGATGTTGTTGAAGCTCTCCGGCGTGCGCAGGGCCAGCGCGACGGTCGCGGTGACCCAGGAGAACGCGTAGGCGAACAGCATCAGCAGCCCGAACCCGAGCACCGCCTCCAGCGGCGAGGTGTGCACCCGCCAGCCGACGGCCAGCCCGACCGCCGCCATGACGACCAGGCCGGCGAGGTTCATCAGCAGGTCGCTGACGGTCTGCCCGATCAGCACCGCGGACGGGGCCATGGGCAGCGAGCGGAACCGGTCGAAGATGCCCTTCTGCAGGTCGAGGGTGAGCGTGTAGCCGGTGATCTGCGCGCTCATGATCACCGCCTGGACGAAGATGCCGGGCAGCAGGAACTCCCGGTACGACATCCCCGGAACGTGGATGGCGCTGCCGAAGACGTAGGCGAACAGCAGCACGAGCACGATCGGGAGCATGATCACGCCGCCGAGCATGTCCGGCGACCGCCTGATCTTCAGGGCGTTGCGCTTGGCGATGGTCCAGCCGTCGATGACCGGCATGGTGACCGCGTTCATCCGATGGCCTCCCGCGTCTGCTCGTCGGTACCGGACGCCTGGTGCCCGGTCAGGGTGAGGTAAACGTCGTCGAGGGTGGGGCGCCGCAGTCCCGCGTCCCGGACCCGGACGCCCTCCTCGGCGAGCCGGCCGAGGACCCGGCGGAGCGCCTCGGCGCCGTCGGTGACCGGAACGGTGATCCGCAGCGACTCCGGGACGGTCCGCATGGGGCCGACGGCGACCCAGGCGAGCGCCTCCCGGGCGGTCTCCAGCTCGGCGGCGCCGGTCACGGTCACCTCGATGCGGTTGCCGCCGACCCGGTCCTTGAGCTCGTCGGCGGTGCCGCGGGCGATGGCGCGGCCGTGGTCGACCACCAGGACCTGGTCGGCGAGATGGTCGGCCTCGTCCATGTACTGGGTGGTCAGCAGCAGCGTGCTGCCGCCCGCGACGAGTTCGGCGATGGTGTCCCACAGCGCGGCGCGGGCGCGGGGGTCCAGACCGGTGCTGGGCTCGTCCAGGAACAGGACGGGCGGGTCGGCGACCAGGGCGCCGGCGAGGTCGATGCGGCGGCGCATGCCGCCGGAGTAGCCCTTCACCGGGCGGTCGGCGGCGCCGGTGAGGTCGAAGCGTTCGAGCAGCTCGCGGGCGCGGGCCCTGCTGCGCTTGGCGCCCAGGTGGTACAGCCGTCCGACCATCTCGAGGTTCTCGGCGCCGGTGAGGTGCTCGTCGACGGCGGCGTACTGGCCGGACAGCCCGATGTGGGAGCGCAGGCGCCGGGCGTCGCGGACGACGTCGCATCCGGCGACGGTGGCGCGGCCCGCGTCGGGGCGCAGCAGCGTGGCCAGGATCCGCACCGTGGTGGTCTTGCCCGCGCCGTTCGGGCCGAGGAGGGCGAGCACGGTGCCCTGCGGGACGGTGAAGCTCAGCCCGTCCAGCGCGGTCGCCTCGCCGTATCTCTTGACCAGCCCTTCGGCTGTGATCGCGTCGCTCATGGGGGCTCCTTCTGGTGGAGGGCCGGTCAGGCCCGGTGGACGTCGATGTCGCCCCAGTTGGTCTGCGCGTGCACCTCGACGACCGCGTCGCTGGTCTCGGGGCCTTCGGCGGCGGCCAGGGCGTTGCGCACCACGCCGTTCTTGGAGTTCAGGTCCAGCCAGGCGGCGGTGCCCTCGGCGATGCCGAGGTCGACCTTTCCGTGGCCGCCCTCGATGCGGACGGTGCCGCTGATCGCCGCACCGATCCGGATCCGGCCGTGCGCGGTCCTGGCGGTGAGGCCGGCGGGCACGCGGTCGACGGTGATGTCACCGATGCCCGTCTTCAGCTGGAGGTCGCCGGTCGCCTCGCCGAGCGTGATCCCGCCGGTGGAGTTCTTCACCGTGCCGGGGCCGTCGATGGCGCCGATCCGGACCGTCCCGGTGGAGGCGGTCACCTCGGCGGGCCCGGTCACCCGGTCCACGGTGATGTCGCCGATGGACGCCTTGGCCTCCAGCGGGCCGGTCTCCTCCAGCCGGACGTCGCCGCTCAGGCTGCGCAGGACGGTCTCGCCGAGCCTGCCGGTGGCGACGAAGTCCGCGGCGACCCTCGCGTCGACGCGGGACCCGGCGGGCAGGGCGACGGTCACGTCGATGGCGCCGCGCCAGGAGCGCAGGTGCGCGAGCCCCTTGGGCTTGGGGCCCTTGACGAGCAGCCGCCCGGCGGAGAACTCCACGATCGTCCGCTCGGCGGCCTGCACGCTCGCCTCGAGGGACGGGTCGCTCGGCCGCACCTCGACCACGGTGTCGGTGCGGTCGCCGGCGTGGACGCGGACCTGGCCGATGTAGACGTCGATGTCGGCGGTGATCGGTTCGGGGGTGTCGAATTCGGGCATGGCGGAGCCTTCCTCACGGGTCCGGAGCGAAATCCCGGCCTGGGCGGCCGGGCGATGAGCGGTAGGGCGGGGCGGTCGCTAGCGCACCCAGCCGGTGTAGCTGCGCCCGGTCGGGGACGGCTGCGGCCGGTCGGCGGGACGGCTCGCTGCACCGGGCTCGAAGGCGGCGGAGATGGCGCGGACCAGCCAGGCGTTCACCGAGACGCCCTGCCGGCCGGCGGCGGCCTCCACGCGCAGCTTGAGGTGCTCGGGGAGCCGCAGGGTCATCCGCGCGGTGCCGCCCTCCTCGCCGGGCGACGGCGCGGTGGTAGGCGGCGCGCCGGACGGCGCGGTCTCCGCCGGCTCCGCGGCGGTGCTCGCGGAGGACGGCTGCGCCGGCGTCACCACGAACGCCGGGTCGCCGCCGCGGAGCCGCACGTCGACCGAGCCCGGCGCGAGGTCGCTGGTGATCTCGTCCGCCGCGGCCGACAGCGCCTCCAGCAGCGTGAGCCGCAGGGCCGACTCCAGCGGGCCCGTCAGGCGCTCGGCCAGCGCGCGCGCCTCCGGCCCGCCCGCCTCGGCGGCGACGGCGAGTTCGCGGCGCAGGTTCTCGACGTACGGCATCAGGTCCATGCCACAACTATGACGCCATGGCGACGTCACGTCAAGTGCTATATGACGTCACTGACATCTGAGCGACGTCAACGCGACGGCACAGCGGCGTCAGATGTCGACCTGCGAGCCCATGACGACGGTGCGCGTCGCGGGCAGGCCGAAGTACTCGGCGGGGTTGGCGGCGTTGCGGGCCAGGGCCAGGAACAGCCGTTTGCGCCATTGCGGCATGCCGTCCGGATGCGTGGACCGCAGCGTCACCCGGGACAGGAAGTAGGACGCGCGGTCGGGGTCGAAGCGCAGTTCGGCCTCCGGAAGGAGGGCGGCGCGGCGCAGGGCCTTCGGAAGGTCCTGGCGGTCCTGGAACCCGTGCCGCACGGTGACGTGCAGGATGCCGTCGTCGCGGTAGCCGAGGTCGTCGATGGCGAGCTGCTCGGCGGCGGGGACGTAGGGGACGTTCTCCGAGATCATCGAGACGATCACGACGTGCTCGTGGACGACGTGGTTGTGCTCGTAGTTGGCGCGCAGCGCCAGCGGGGTCGTCATCTTGGTCGGATGGGGGAACACCGCGGTGCCGGGGACCCGCTGGACACCCTCCCGGTGCAGCTTCTCGATGAACTCCGGCAGCGGCCCCTCCTTGGCCGTCCGGCGGTCGGTGACGATCTCGCGCCCGCGCTCCCACGTCTTCATGATCGTGAAGACCGCGACCCCGATCAGCAGCGGCAGCCAGCCGCCGTGCGCGACCTTGGTGAGGTTCGCCGCGAAGTAGGCGGCCTCCGCGCCGCCGAGCACGACCCCGGCCGCCGCCAGCTTCCAGGCCGCCCACCGCCACGCCACCCGCGCGACCACCAGGAACAGCGCGGTGGTGATCAGGAAGGTGCCGGTGACGGCCAGGCCGTAGGCGGTCGCCAGGCGTCCGGAGGAGCGGAAGCCCAGCATCAGGACCAGCACCCCGGCGAACAGGATCCAGTTGACGGCCGGCAGGTAGACCTGGCCGGCCTCGCGCGACGAGGTGTGCCGGATGCGCAGGTACGGCAGGAACCCCAGCCGGACCGCCTGCCGCGACACCGAGAACGCACCGGAGATGACGGCCTGGGAGGCGATCACCGTGGCGGCGGTGGCCAGCACCACCATCGGCAGCCGCGCCCAGTGCGGGAACAGCAGGAAGAACGGGCTCTCGATGTTGTCCGGGTCGTCCAGGATCAGCGCTCCCTGACCGAGGTAGTTCAACGTCAGCGCGGGGAACACCACCGCGAACCAGGCCCGCCGGATCGGTGCCTTGCCGAAGTGGCCCATGTCGGCGTACAGGGCCTCGGCGCCGGTGATCACCAGGACCACCGCGCCCAGCGCGACGAAGGCGGTGAACGGGCGGTCCACCAGGAACGCGCCGGCATAGGACGGCGACAGCGCCCGGACGATGCCGGGCCGCTGGATCACCTCGGCCAGGCCCGCCGCCGCCAGGGCCGCGAACCACACCACCATGACGGGCCCGAACAGGCTCCCGACGCGGTGCGTGCCCCAGCGCTGCACCACGAACAGCACCGCCAGGATCGTCGCCGCGACCGGCACCACCACGTGCGACAGGCCCGGCGTGCTCACCTTCAGGCCCTCGACCGCCGACATCACCGAGATCGCCGGGGTGATCACGCTGTCGCCGTAGAACAGCGAGGCGCCGAACACCCCGAGGGCCATCGCCACCGCCGCCCGGCCCCGCACGTCCCCCAGCACCCGGCGCACCAGGGCGGCGAGCGCCATCACCCCGCCCTCGCCGTCGTTGTCGGCCCGCAGGATGAACGTCACGTACTTCACCGACACGATCAGCGTGATCGTCCAGAACACCAGGGAGATCACGCCGTAGACGTCACCGCTGGTCGGGCGCACTTCGCCGTGGTCGATCGAGAACACGGTCTGCAACGAGTACAGCGGGCTGGTGCCGATGTCCCCGTAGACCACGCCCAGCGCGGCGAGCGTCAACGCCGCGCGCCGGCGCCGCCCGGCGGCCGGTCTCCCTTGATCGGTCATGAAGCAAGGTCTACCGAATGACCAGCACATTCATGCCGATCAGGAACGTGCGGACGTTCAGCGGGGTTCGTCCAGCCCGCTGAGGATCTCGCGCAGCTTGCGCTCCTCCGCGGCGGTGAGCGTCCGGACGAACCGGCTCAGCACTCCGCCCGGGTCGCTGGCATGGCGCAGATGGTCGCGCATGCGGCAGGCCACGAGCTCCGACTCGTCCACCGCGAGCCGGTACCGGTAATGGCGCCCCGCACGCACACGGGTGACGAGCTTCTTCTCGTACAGCCGGAAAAGCACCGTGTTCACCGTCGTGTAGGCGAGATCGGCGTCCAGCTGCGGCAGCAACTCCGCGGTGCCGGCCTCCCCGCCCCGCCTCGCGAGCGCCGCCAGGACCTCCGCCTCCAACTGCCCGAGCGCCTTGCGCGACACGTCACTCACTCCTCGGTTACTACAAGCGTACTAATAACCCAGATCACCGAGGGGGAGGCGTCCGTTACCCGACCGGACGGCACCGACGATCGCTAGCCTGCCGGGATGGCGGACATATCTGCAGATCTCGCACTGCCCACCGCCCTGGCCGAGGTCGCCGCGATCGGCTTCGAGTGGGAGTGGGACGAGGAGACCGACGAAGGCCGCGGCTGCGACTTCGAGTTGTACGAGCACTTCGAGAAGCCCGACCGGACGGCGTGGTGGTTCCGCCTGTGGACGGGCAACCAGGAGGCCGACGGGAGCGAGTTCCGCTTCTTCGGCACGACCGGCGCGGGCGACTACACCGGGTTCTGGCTGGTCCGGCCCGGTGCGCCGGTCACGGACCAGCCCGTCGTCCACATCGGCTCCGAGGGCGAGCGCGGCGTGCTCGCCCGCGATCTCGGCGACCTGCTCTGGCTCTTCGCCGCCGGCCTGGGCCCCGCCGAGGCCATGGACGACCCCGCCTCCACCGCCGAACCGAACGACGCCTTCCGCGTGATCGCCGAACGCCACGCCCCCGGCCGCGCCCGTCCCCCCGCCCAGATCGTGAACGACGCGCGGACCGAGTTCCCGCACTTCTCCGACCTCATCGACGCCATGTGCCGCTGACCGGCGCGCAGGGGGCTACGGAAGGGACCCCAGCCACCCGCTGACGAGCGCCGACACCTCCGGATGTCAGGCGGCTATGACGGCGGTGGTGGTCCGGCCGCCGTCCACGTCGAGGGTGATGCCGTGGACGAACGCGGCCTCCTCATCAGCTTCTTCTCCACCGGAGGCTCCCTCAGCCCGGCTTGCGCGCCAGGACGAGGCGGTAGCGGGGGGCGCCGTCCTTGCGGGGCCCCAGGCCGGTCAAGGGGGGCGTCGTCACGGTGAATCCTGCCGCCGTCAGGTCGTCGCGCATCGCCTGCAGCGGGCAGGTGCGGTAGTACATGACGAAGGGCGGACGCCATACCGCGTTCCGCACCCGCATCGCCGCGTCGAAGCCGAGCAGCGCCCAGTACCAGAACGAGGTGACGGGCGGCGGGCCGCCGATGGGGAACGCGAACAGCCCGCCGGGACGCAGCGCGCGGTGCACCCCGGCGAACAGCGCGGGCCGCTCGGCGGGGAGGAAGTGCCCGAGGGCGCCGAAGGTGACCGCCAGGTCGAACCCGTCCGTGAAGGGCAGCGATCGGACGTCGGCCTGGACCCACTCGGCATCGGGGTGGGACGCGCGGGCCTGCGCGAGCATGCCGGCGCTGAAGTCGACGCCCGTGGTCCGCTCCCGGCACAGCGGTTCGAGGACGCGCATGCCCGCGCCGGTGCCGCAGCACACGTCCAGCCCGGAGCCGAACGGCCCGAGCGGGCGCAGCGCGTCGGCGGTCGCGTCGAGCAGGACGTCGGACGTCCGGAACGGCGTGCGGTCGAACTTGGGGGCGAGCAGGTCGTAGCCGTGCTCGACCGACGACAGCGCCTGGACCGCCAGTTCGCGCAGGGATGGGCCTTGAGGCGAGAACACCGGCCAAGGGTACTTGCGGCGGCGGGTCACCCGGCGGCGGTGGCGGCGAGGGAGCCGAGCAGGCCGAGGGCCTCGCTGCTGGCCGAGGCGGGTTCGGCGTGGTAGACGACGAGCTCCTGGCCTGGGCTGGAGCGGACGTCGAAGGTCTGCATGGACAGCGTCAGCGGCCCGACCTCGCGGTGGTGGAAGCGCTTGCTCTCCAGCGCCTTGCCGCGCGCGTCGTGCCGGGCCCACAGCTCGGCGAACTCCGGGCTCTGCTCGAGCAGCTCGGTGAGCACCCGCCGGATGCGCGGGTCGTCGGGCGAGGCGCCGTAGCCGAGCCGGAAGCCGGCCACGGAGTTGCGCGCGACCTCGTGCCAGTCGCGGTAGAAGGTGCGGGCGGCGGGCTCGGTGAACACCACGTGCATCAGGTTGCGCGAGTGCGACCAGTCGTGGAAGAGCGCGTCGGCGATCGCGTTGGAGGCGAGGACGTCGTAGGCGCGGTTGTAGACGATCGCCGGGTTGTTCGGCCAGGCGGACATGAGCTGCAGGAGGTTCGGGTCGACGTGGTCGGTCGCGGCGGCGGCGCGGGCGCGGGGGCTGAGGCCGGCCAGGCGGAACAGGTGCAGCCGGCCGTCCTCGGGCAGCCGCAGCGCGGCGGCGAGCGCGTCGACGACCTGCCCGGACGGGGTCCGTTCGCGGCCCTGCTCCAGCCGGACGTAGTAGTCGACGCTGACGCCGGCCAGCGACGCCACTTCCTCGCGCCGCAGGCCGGGGACCCTGCGCTGCCCGATGCTGGGGACGCCGGCCTGCTCCGGCGTGACCTGGGCCCGCCGGGCCTTCAGGTAAAGGCCGAGCTCAGAGGAGGACATACCGCCATCGTAGGTCGCGATCCGGGCGGGCTGGGTGGGTGCGTTACTCCCAGGGTGAACCGCGCCCTTCTGCCCGCCGGCGGGCCCGGTCAGGGTTGAAAGCGTGCCGACCGGCACGTGCATCGACCAAGAAGGAACCCATGACCATCACGCACGACCACACCGCTCTTCCGGCCTCGTGGGACCTGACCGGACGGGTCGCCGTCGTCACCGGAGCCGCCCGCGGCATCGGCCGCGCGACGGCCCTCCTGCTGCGCGAACGGGGCGCCCGGCTGGTCGTCACCGACCGCTCCGAGGCCGTCGAGGAGCTCGCCGCGGACGATCCCGGTGGCGTCGCGGCGCTGGTCGGGGACGTCGCCGACGAGGAGCTCGCCCGGGCGACCATGCGGCTGGCGACCGGCCGGTTCGGGCGGCTCGACATCCTCGTCAACAACGCGGGCCGCACCCTCAACAAGCCGATCACCGAGACGTCCGTCGCCGACTTCGAGGGCATCCTGCGTGTCAACGCGCGCGGCAACTTCGTCCAGGCGCGGGAGGCGTTCGGCGTCATGGCGGACGGGGGCGGCGGGGCGATCGTCTCGGTCGCCTCGGTGTCCTCGGTCGTCGCCTTCGAGACGCAGACGGCCTATGCCGCGTCCAAGGGCGCGCTGGCCCAGATGACGCGGGTGCTCGCCATCGAGGGCGGCCCCAAGGGCATCCGCTCCAACGCGGTGCTGCCCGGCGTGATCGACACCGACATCATGGAGGGCGTGGTCGACAACGGCCGCGAGATGCTCGCCTCTTTCGGCCCGGCCCACCCGATCGGCCGGATCGGGCGCCCTCAGGAGGTCGCCGAGGCCATCGCCTTCCTCGTGTCCGACGCCTCCGCGTTCGTCACGGGCGCGCTCGTCGCCGTCGACGGCGGCTGGACGGCCCAGTGAGCTAGCTCGGGCTGAGGGCGGTGGCCTGGAGCAGGCGCACCGATTCGGGGTGCCGGGCGGAGTCGAGGTCGCGGGAGGGAAGCTCCTCGACGATCCGGCCGTCGTGCAGCACGATGATCCGGTCGGCGACGCGGCGGGCCACCCGCAGGTCGTGGGTGACCAGGACGACCGTGAGCCCGTGGTCGCGGCGCAGCGCGTCCAGCAGGCGCAGGATGTGCTCCTGCGTGAGGACGTCCAGGCCGCTGGTGGGTTCGTCGGCGAGCAGGACGCGGGGCTCCTGGGCGAGCGCGCGGGCGATGGCGACGCGCTGGCATTCGCCGCCCGAGAGCGTGGCGGGACGCCGGTCGGCCATGGCCGGGTCGAGGCCGACGCGGCGCAGCAGCCCGTCGTCGTAGGGGCCCGCTTCCGCGATGACCTGGCGGACGGTGCGGCGCGGGTCGAAGGACGCGAGCGGGTCCTGGAAGATCAGCCCGGTGCGGCGCCGGACGGCGCGCCGCTCGCGGTCGCGCAGCGCCCACACGTCCCGGCCGCCTCGCAGGACGGTGCCCTGAGCCGGGCGGTCGAGGGCGGCGAGAGCCCCGATGAGCGTGGACTTCCCGGAACCGCTGCGCCCGACGATCGCCACGGCCTCGCCCGGCCGGATGCGCAGGTCGACGCCGTCCAGCGCCAGGGTTCTGCGCCTGCGGGAGCCGAGGACCCGCCGCACCTTCTGGAGAGCGAGCCCTTCGGCGGACTCCGCCTTCGCGGAAGGCGCCTCCGGCGGACGGGGCGTCTCCCGCACGGCCGCGACGAGCTCGCGGGCCAGTTCGCTGCCGGGCTCGGACAGGATCCGACGAGCGGGGCCCTGCTCGACGATGCGGCCGTCCCGCATGATCGCGATGTCGTCGGCCCAGCGGGCGGCGGCGCTCAGGTCGTGGGTGATGAGCAGCGTGGCCCGGCCCGCCGCCTGCGCCCTGACCAGGTCCATCACGGTGGCCTGGGTGACCGGGTCGAGGGCGGTGGTGACCTCGTCGGCGATGAGGACGGGCGGCTCGTGCACGGTCGCGAGCGCGAGCGCGACGCGCTGCGCCTGGCCCCCGGACAGCTCGAACGGGCGGGCCCGGCCGAGCGCGGGGTCGAGGTCGAAGCGCGCCAGCGCTGCGTGCGGGTCCCCGGTCCGGTGCGCCCTGACGGTCTCGGTGAGGTGCCGCCGGACGGTGACGGTCGGGTTCAGCGAGGCCAGGGCGTCCTGGAAGGCGTATCCGACGTCCCGCCCGCGCACCGGGGGACGGCCGTCCACCAGGACCGTGCCGCCGTGGGGGCGCAGGCCGGCGATGGCGCGCGCGGTGAGGGTCTTGCCGCTGCCGCTCGGCCCGACCAGCGCCAGGATCCGCCCGGCGGGCACGGCGAGGTCGACGCCGTGCACGACACGGCGGCCGGGGACGTCGACGGTGAGGCCCGTGACGACGAGGCCCGGACCGCTCACCACGCCCTTCCTTCGGACGGGCCGGAGATCGCAGCGGCGACGGCGTTGACCGCGATGATCGTCGCGACCACCGCGGCGGCCGGGACCGCGACGGTGTACCACTCGCCGGTGAGCAGGTGCGACTGCGCCTCGGTGAGCAGGTTGCCCCAGCTCGGCCGGTTCGGCGGGACGCCGAGGCCGAGGAAGCTGAGCGTGGACTCGGTGAGGATCGCGTGCCCGACCTCGAACGCGGCGATGGACGCGACCGGCGGCACCGCGCCCGGCAGCAGGTGCCGCCGCATGACCTGCCGGCGCGACAGGCCGAGCGCGTAGGCGGCGCGGATGTGGAGGCGCTCGCGGCGGCTGCGCAGCTCGGCGCGGACGATCAGGGCGACCGGCATCCAGCTCGTCAGCGCGATGGCCGCGACGACGAGGCCGAGCGACGGCCCGGCCACGGCGGCGAGCGCGAGCACGACGACCAGCAGCGGCAGCGCCAGCAGGACGTCGGCGGTGCGGGCGATCAGGCCGTCGAGCCAGCGCGGCGCGACGGCGGCCAGCCCGCCGGCCAGCATGCCCAGCCCGACGGTGATCGCCGCGGCGGTGACCCCGACCAGCAGGGACGTGCGGGCGCCGTAGATCATCCGGGTCCACAGGTCGCGGCCGAGCAGGTCGGTGCCGAGCGGATGGCCGGGCGAGCCGGGCGGCAGCGAGGTCGCCGAGGTGTCGGTGGCGACCGGGTCGAGCGAGGTGAACAGCGGCGCCAGGACGGCGAGCACCGCGAACGCGGCCAGCACCGCGACGGCCGCGGCGAGCGCGGGCCGCCGGGGCCGCAGCCGGACGGCGAGCAGCCCGCGCGGCCGGAGCGGTGCGGCCGGAGGTTCAGTGGGCATGGGCACCGCCCGGCCGGGCGCGGGCGCGCGGGTCCAGCGCCGCGACGGCGAGTTCCGCGACCAGGTTGGCCGCGATGACGATCAGGCCGGTGACCAGGACGATCGCGATGAGCAGCGGGTGGTCCTGGGCGCGGGCCGCGGTGATGGCCGCCCGGCCCATGCCGGGCCAGGAGAAGATCACCTCGGTGGTGTAGACGCCGGCGATCAGCGTCCCGACACCGACGCCGAGCCGGGCGGTGAACGGCACCAGCCCGGGCCGCATCAGGTGCCGGGCGACCACCGTGCGGCGGGGCAGCCCGCGGACCCGGGCGTTCTGCACGTGCGGCGCGTCCCGGAGCCGTCCGACGCCGTTCTCCACCAGCCGCACGTAGACGCTGAAGTGGTGGCCGAACGCCAGCGCGCACGCCGGCAGCACCAGATGGGCGAGCAGCCCGTACGCGGTGACGGGCTCGCCGGGGCGGCTGACGCCTCCCGACGGCATCAGGTGGGTCGCCGCCGCGAACGCGTACAGCAGCAGCAACGCGACGACGAATCCGGGCATGCCGCCCATCACGAACAGCAGGAGGTCGATGCCGCGGCGCAGCCACGCCCGCCGGGTGAGGGCCGCGACCAGCCCGACGGCCAGCGCGGCGGCGAAGCTGAGCAGCACCGCGGCGGCCGTGAGCAGCAGCGTCCACGGCACGGTGTCGCCGAGCGTCTCGGTGACGGGGCGGCCCGACATGTAGGAGGTGCCGAGGTCGCCGCGGACAGCGTGCGACGCCCATCGCCAGTACCGGACGGGCGGCGGGTCGTCGAGCCCCATCTCGCCGCGCAGCTCGGCGACGGCCGCCGGGGACGCCGGGCGCCCGCCCGACCGGGCCTCCAGCACCGACGCGGCCGGGTCGCCGGGCGCGGCGTCCAGCAGCCCGAAGCACACCACCGACAGGGCGACGACGACCAGCGCCGCCGTCGCCATCCGGCGCACCACACGCAGCGCCATCTAGTTGTAGCGCCAGGTCTCGGCGTTCCAGAAGAACCCGTAGCCGTGGTGGCCGAGCGTGCGCTGCGCGGGGCCGGTCAGGTTCTTCGGGACGGCGTTGATGGTCTTGAGGTAGGAGATCCACACGAACGGCGGGTCGTCCTGCAGCGCCTGCTGGAACGCGGTGTAGGCGGCCTTGCGCTTGGCCGGGTCGAGGGTGGAGCGGCCGTCCTCCAGCGCCTTGTCGGCGGCGGGGTTGCTGTAGGAGCCGTAGTTGGAGCCGCCCTTGGCGAGGGCCTGGGACGAGGCGAACGGCCCGTACACCGAGGAGTCCGGGTCGTAGGGCGTGCCCCAGCCGACCACCATGCCCTGCAGGTCGCCCCAGTGCTTGCGCACCCAGTCGCGCGGGCGCGGGCGCGGGTCGACGTCGAAGCCCTGCTGCTTGAGCTGGGTGGCGGACACGTTGAGGATGGCGACGCGCAGCGAGTCCTCGGCGAAGGTGGTCAGCTCGAACTTCACCGTCCTGCCGTTCCTGGCCCACATGCCCTGGGCGTTCTTGGCGTAGCCCGCCGCCTTCATCAGGGAGGCGGCCTTGGCGGGGTCGAAGGCGAACCCGGGCGCAGCGGCATAGGGACTGGCGTCCAGCGGGCCCTTCGCCGGGGAGCCGTAGCCGAGGACGACGCTCCTGGTGATGGCGTCGCGGTCGACGGCGTAGTTCATCGCGACCCGGATCCGGCGGTCGGCGAACACCGGCTCCTTCATGTTGAACATGAGCGCCCGGTAGTCGGCGGTCGGGTAGACCTCCAGCCGGTGCCCGCCGGCCTTGCCCGCCTGCTGCGGCGCCAGGTTCGCGGCGTCGACCTCGCCGTTGCGCAGCTGGATCAGCCGCGCCGAGTCGTCCGGGACGTACTTGACCACGATCTTCTTCAGGCCCGGCTTGCCCTCGTAGTAGCCGTCGAACGCGGTCAGCTCGGCGTACTGGCCGTGCTTGTAGGTCTTGAGGGCGAACGGGCCGGTGCCCACGGGGTGTTGCCCGAATCCGGGGTCGGTGAGCTTCTTCCCTTGCAGCAGGTGCTTCGGCAACATGCCCATCGACACCGCGTCCAGCATCGGCGCGAACGGCTCGTCCAGGGTGAGGCGGACGGTGGCCGGGTCGGGCGTCTCGACCGACGTCACCATGGTGAAGTTGCGCGACAGCGGGGACCCCGCCCCCGCGTCCCGGACGGTCTCGATGGTGAACTTGACGTCGCCGGAGGTGAACGGCTTCCCGTCCTGCCAGGTGACGCCGGGCCGCAGCGCGAAGGTGTAGGTCTTCCCGTCCGGCGCGACGGTCCACGACTCCGCCAGTGCCGGGACGACCCTGTTGTCCTTGTCGTGCCGGGTCAGCCCGCGGAACACCAGCTCGGTGACCGGGTCGGTGTGCTCGTCCTGGAGCCCGGGGTTGAACGTCTCCGGCTCGTCACCGATCGCGTAGGTGAGCGAGCCGTCCCTGCTTCCCGGGGCGGACGCGTCCCCCTGCCCGCACGCGGACGCGAGCGACGCCGCCACCGCAACGGCCAATACCGCCAGAACCGGACGTTTCAGCATGCCCGGCATTATTGCAAACTCTATGCAGTAACCAACTCATCGCATCTAGCGGACGATCATGGGACGGTGAGGCGCACCCCGTTGCTCGACCCGTTCTGATGGAACTCCACGGCGCGCGGCACGAACCCGGACGGAACGTCGAACAGCAGCACCCCGGTGAAGGACTCCGCGCTCGGCAGCGACTGCACGTTCACCCGCGTCTTCGGCCCCGGCCTGCCCTTGAACAGCATGATCGCGCGACGGTCGCCGCCGTCCGCGTCCAGCAGCCACTGGTTGGCCGGGGCCAGCACCTCCGCGGCCGTGCCGGTGTTGGTCACCGTGACCGTCACCTGGCAGAGCCTGCCCTCCTTCGCGGTGACCCCCTTGACCTTCCCTCCGCACTTCGGCGGCGAGGCCTGGAAGGACATGTCGCCGTCCTTGGCGGGCCGGCCGAACTCCGCCGCCGCCGGCTTGTGCTCGTGCTGGTAGTAGGCCAGGCCGGCGGCCGCCAACGCGGCCACGACCACGAGGCCGGCGACGCGCCGCAGCCAGACCCCGATGCGCACGCGCCGGAGGGCCTTCCGGTCGACCGGCGGCGCGGGAGGGGGCGGCGGCAGTGGCTCGGCGGGACGGGACCACAAGGGCAGGTCCTCGGGGCGCCAGTTCGCGCCGACCGTATGGCTGGCGGCGGCCAGGATGTCGATCGGCGGGTCGGCGGCGGTGCCCGGGACGGCCACGCCCGGTAAAGCAGCGCCCGGTAAAGCAGCGCTCGGGAAGGCGGCACCCGGTAAGGCGGTGCCCGCCGGGACGTCGGGCTGCGTGCCGGGCGCGGAACCGCCGACGAGGGCGAGCAGGAGCTGCTGCGCGGTGGGGCGCATGCCCGGCTCCGGCGACAGGGCCTTGGCCACGACGGTCCGCAGCGGCTCGGCGAGGTCGCCCAGGTCGTACATGCGCTGCTGCGCCCGGTAGGCCACCACCAGCGGGTCGCTGGTCGAGTGGGCGCCGGAGCCGCTGAACGGGTGGCGGCCCGTCCCCGCGAGCGCGACCAGGCAGCCCCAGGCGAACACGTCGCTGGCGGGCGAGACCTGCCCGGTCTGCACCTGCTCCGGGGAGATCCAGCCGGGCGAGCCGACCACGAATCCCGACTTGGTGTGCCCGGAATGCTCCCCCACGCCCCGCGCGATGCCGAAGTCGATCACCCGGGGGCCGGAGATCGACAGCAGCACGTTGGCGGGCTTGAGATCGCGGTGGACGAGGCCCGCCGCGTGGATGGCGGTCAGCGCCGCCGCGACCCCCACCGCGAGGCCGTGCACCGTGCCGGGCGGCAGGCCGCCCTGCTGCTTGATGTGCTCCGACAGCGGCCGCCCGTCGACGTACTCGGTGACGAGGTAGGGGCGCCCGGCGTCGTCTCCGTAGTCGAGGACCGCGGCGGTGCAGAAGGAGGCCACCTGCTGGGCGTGCCGGACCTCGTCCTGGAACCGGGCCCGGTAGCGCTCGTCGGCGGCCATCTCCGGCTTGATGACCTTGATGGCGACCGGGCGCCCGTCCGCGCCGCGCCCGAAGTAGACGGTCCCCATGCCGCCCTCGCCGAGCTTCCCCAGGAGCGGGTAGGGCCCGACGGCGGGAGGGTCTCCGGCGCCCAGGGGGTCGACCCCCGCGGGCAGCCCCTCGCTTCGCATCTCGTCCTGCACCGGGCGCGTACCTCCGGCCCATCGGCGATTCGCTCTGCACAAGAGCCCCAGGGACTCCCCAAGCCCCACAAAGTATCGGACGCGGCCCGCGCGGGCGGGAGCAATGACTTGTACCGTTTGCTGTTTTGAATCGTTCTCGATTTGTTAAGGTACCCTGGGCCTCATGTGCGCATCGCAGACCCCGACCACCGCCGAGGAACTGCGCGGTGCCGGCCTGCGGGTGACCGCCGCCCGCGTCGCGCTGCTGGAGACCGTCCGCGAGGGCGACCACCTCGACGTCGAAGGGATCGCCGCCGGGGTGCGCGACCGCGTCGGCCACATCTCCCTGCAGGCCGTGTACGAGGCCGTCCACGCGCTCACCAAGGCCGGGCTGGTCCGCCGCATCGAGCCGGCCGGGAGCCCCGCCCGCTTCGAGGGACGCGTCGGCGACAACCACCACCACCTCGTGTGCCGCAGGTGCGGGACCGTCAAGGACGTCGACTGCGCCGTCGGGCACCCGCCCTGCATGGACCCGGTCGACGACGCCGGCTACCTGGTCGACGAGGCCGACGTGACGTTCTGGGGCCTGTGCCCCCGCTGCCGCGAGGCCGGCTGACCCCAGCGGCGCCCGACGTGACATGTGACGGCCGGGGCGGGGCCGGGGGGACCGCCCCGGCCGCCGTCATGTCAGGCCCGGATCACCGGGTCCGGTTCACCGGGTGGAGGTGAGGTCGTACCGGTCGAGGTTCATGACCTTGTCCCACGCGCCGACGAAGTCCTGGACGAACTTCTCCTTCGCGTCGTCGCTCGCGTAGACCTCCGCGACCGCGCGGAGCTCGGCGTTCGCACCGAAGACCAGGTCGGCGCGGCTGCCCGTCCACCTGACGTTGCCGGAGGCGTCGCGGCCCTCGTAGGTCTCCGAGGTCTCCGACGTCGGCTTCCACGTGGTGCTCATGTCGAGCAGGTTCACGAAGAAGTCGTTGGTCAGCACCCCCGGCTTGTCGGTGAGGACGCCCAGGGACGACAGGTCGTGGTTCGCGCCGAGGACCCGCAGGCCGCCGACGAGCACCGTCAGCTCGGGCGTGCTCAGGGTGAGCAGGTTCGCCCGGTCGATCAGGAGGAACTCGCCCGGCAGGATGTTCCCCTTGGCGAGGTAGTTGCGGAACCCGTCGTGCGTCGGCTCCATCACCTCGAACGACTCGACGTCGGTCTCCTCCTGCGAGGCGTCGGTGCGTCCCGGGGTGAAGGGGACCGTGATGTCGTGGCCCGCGTCCTTCGCCGCCTTCTCGACGCCGGCGCAGCCGCCGAGGACGATCAGGTCGGCGAGGGAGATCCGCTTGCCGCCGGTCTGCTCGGCGTTGAACGCCTCCTGGACCTGCTCCAGGGTGCGCAGGACGGTCCGCAGCTGGTCCGGGTTGTTGACCTCCCAGTCCTTCTGCGGCGTCAGGCGGATGCGGGCGCCGTTGGCGCCGCCGCGCTTGTCGGTGCCGCGGAACGAGGCCGCCGACGCCCACGCGGTCGTCACCAGCTGCGAGACCGACAGGCCGGAGTCGAGCAGCCGGGCCTTGAGGGCCGCGACGTCGGCGTCGTCCACGAGCTCGTGGTCGACCGCCGGCACCGGGTCCTGCCAGACCAGCGTCTCGTCCGGGACCTCCGGGCCGAGGTAGCGGGCGACCGGGCCCATGTCGCGGTGGGTCAGCTTGAACCACGCGCGGGCGAACGCGTCCGCGAACTCCTCGGGGTTGTCCTTGAAGCGCCGCGAGATCGGCTCGTAGATCGGGTCGAAGCGCAGCGACAGGTCCGTCGTCAGCATCATCGGCTGGCGGTTCAGCGTGCCGTCCTCGGGGTCGGGCACCGTGTTGGCCCCGGCGCCGTCCTTCGGCCGCCACTGCTTGGCCCCGGCGGGGCTCTCGGTCAGCTCCCACTCGTAGCCGAACAGGACCTCGAAGAAGGTGTTGTCCCACTTGGTCGGGGTGGGCGTCCAGGTGACCTCGAGGCCGCTGGTGTAGGAGTCGCGGCCCTTGCCGGTGCCGTAGGCGTTCTTCCAGCCGAGGCCCATGTCCTCCAGCGGGGCGGCCTCGGGCTCGGGGCCGACGTGGGTGTCGGGCGCCGCGCCGTGCGTCTTGCCGAAGGTGTGGCCGCCGGCGATCAGCGCGACGGTCTCCTCGTCGTTCATCGCCATGCGGGCGAACGTCTCGCGGATGTCGCGCGCCGCGGCGATCGGGTCCGGGTTGCCGTTCGGGCCCTCCGGGTTGACGTAGATCAGGCCCATCTGCACCGCGGCCAGGGGCTTCTCCAGCTCGCGGTCGCCGCTGTAGCGCTCGTCGTCGAGCCAGGCCGTCTCGGGGCCCCAGAAGACGTCCTCCTCGGCCTCCCAGGCGTCCTCGCGGCCGCCGGCGAAGCCGAACGTCCGCAGCCCCATCGTCTCCAGCGCGACGTTGCCGGCCAGGATCATCAGGTCGGCCCAGGAGATCTTCCGGCCGTACTTCTGCTTGACCGGCCACAGCACGCGGCGGGCCTTGTCGAGGCTGGCGTTGTCCGGCCAGCTGTTGAGCGGCGCGAAGCGCTGCTGGCCGGCGCCGGCGCCGCCGCGGCCGTCGCTGACGCGGTAGGTGCCCGCGCTGTGCCACGCCATCCGGATGATCAGCGGCCCGTAGTGCCCGTGGTCGGCCGGCCACCAGTCCTGCGAGTCCGTGAGGACGTGCGCGATGTCCTGCTTCACGGCGTTCAGGTCGAGGCTGTTGAACGCCTCGGCGTAGTTGAAGTCCTCGCCCAGCGGGTTGGTCACCGGCGGGTTCTTGGCGAGGAGCTTCAGGTTGAGCCGCTCCGGCCACCAGCCGCGGTTGCCGCCGCCCTGCGTCGGGTGCGGCGCGCGCGAGTGCGCGACCGGACACTGGCCCGCGCCCTCCTGGGCCTGCTCGGGGGTCGGCGTGACGACTTCATTGTTGTCGGACATGTGGTTCCTTCCAGGACTACGCGAGGTTGGCGGACGAGGAACTCTGGGCGGTGGAGCAGTCGGGGCAGAGACCCCAGTAGATGACCTCGGCCTCGTCGATCGTGAAGCCGCTGTCATCGGGGGCGGCCAGGCAGGGCGCCTCGCCGACGGCGCAGTCTGCGTCGGCGATGGCCCCGCAGGACCGGCACACGATGTGGTGGTGGTTGTCGCCGACCCGGGCCTCGTAGCGGGCGACGGAGCCGGACGGCTGGATGCGCCGCACCAGGCCCGCCCCCGTCAGCGCGCGCAGCGAGTCGTAGACGGCCTGGTGGGACACCTTCGGGACGTCCCGGCGCACGGCGTCGATGATCGAGTCCGTGTCGGCGTGCGGATGCGCGTGCACCGCGCTCAGCACCGCGACCCGGGGCCGGGTCACGCGGAGAGCGGCCCCGCGCAGCATCTGCTGGTATTCCACGGTCGTGGCCACGTCCGACAGGTTGCCCCCTTTTCTTGAATCAGTCAAGTGTTTGCAGCACCCCACTTCTTGACCGGCTCAGCTAGCCGACCGCGCAAGCCCCGCCGCCCGCCGCCCGACACCGGCCATCGCCCGACCCCGCCACGACCAGCACCGATCACCGAAACGGACCCGTGACGAAGCCTGGCGATCGGACGCGAAGTTCACGGGACCAGGCGGGCCCAGATCCACTTGCCGCCACCCGGATCCTGGGTGGCACCGCAACGCGCCGACAGGGCCTGGACGATGTGCAGGCCCCAGCCCCCGTTGTCGTCGAACGCCTCCTCGGTCAGGTCGAGGTCTTCGAGCGTGAGCCGCCGCAGCGGCTTCGCACGCGGCACCCCGGCGCCAGAGTCCCAGACGGCGATGACGATGCCCTGCGCGTCCCGGCTGAGCTGGAAGCGGATCTCCTTGCCCGGCGTCTGGCGAGCCGCATTCGTGATGAGTTCGGAGGCGACAAGAAGTGCATCGTCGAGAATATGGAAATAGTCCCATTTGCGCATCCATGCGTCCGCCAGAGTACGCGCGAGCCCCACCGTGGCCGGCGTCCCGAGCAGGGGAATGATCAAATCCCCCGTCTCCGTCATCACCATCGTCCCCACCCTTGTCGCAGTTTTGGATTTCCCGTGGCAAGGGTCACTGACCTGTCTTAACTTTGGGTGTATCAACGCGAACTCAAAACAGGAGGGGCTATGCCCAAGGCCCGCGAACCTCTCGACCCAAAGATCTCGATGGGCCACTTCCTCGCGTACTACCTGCGGTTCGTCCGCGAGCAGGAGGGGCTGTCGCTCACCCAGTGGGGCAAGGTCATCGGACTCGCCCGCTCGAGTGTTTCGAACATCGAGGCAGGGCGTGCCCGCCTCCAGGAGGACTACGCCCGACGTCTGGACGTGAAGTTCGAGACCGGCGGCCTGTTCGAGCTGCTGCTCTGGTACTCCCGCATGGCCCACGACCCGAACTGGTTCAAGCAGTACAGCGAGCACGAGCGGCACGCGGCCGAGATCAAGGTCTTCCACGGGCAGGCCATCCCGCTGCTGCTTCAGACCGATGACTACACGAGGGCCTACGGCCGCCTCAGCACGGCGAGGGATCGTGAGGCGGTGCTGGCCGGACGGATCGCTCGAAAGCGGGCAGTTCTGGAACGGGAAGACCCGCCCTACATCTGGGCGCTTCTAGATGAGGCCGCCCTGGCCCGCCGGGTCGGGGGAGCGAAGGTCATGCGGCCGCAGCTTGAACACCTCCTCGAAATGGCCGACCGCTGGAACGTGATCCTTCGAGTGGTCCCCTTCTCGGCGGGCGAACACCTCGGTTCGGAGGGATTCTTCCAGCTCATCGGCCTGCCAGATCGAGACGTCGCTTATGCGGGTGCACAGGGAGGCGGACGCTTGATCGACACGCAAGACGAGTTCAAGGGCTTTGCTGATACGTTCGAACGTATCGGCGCAAAGGCCGACTCCCAGGACGCCTCGCGCGAGTTGATCAAGAAGTACTTGGAGAGTTACCCATGATCATCCAGTGGCGCAAGAGCTCGTACAGTGGCACCGCGAATGACGATGTGTGCGTTGAGCTGGGACGACTCGCGCCAGGGGCGGGCATTGGCGTGCGCGACTCGAGGAACCCGGAGGCCGGGCACCTCACCCTCACGTCCGCGCAGTTCACGGACCTCGTTAGCCAGATCAAGCAGCATCCGGAGCGATAGGCCATGACCGTCCAGTGGCGGAAGAGCTCTCACAGTGGCGGCGCGAACGACGAACAATGTGTTGAGCTGGGACGACTCGCGCCGAGGGTTGGCATCGGCGTGCGGGACTCGAAGAACCCGAACGGCGGGCACCTCACCCTCACGTCCGCGCAGCTGACCGACCTCATCAGCCAAATCCAGCAGCATCCGGAGCGATAGGCCATGACCGTCCAGTGGCGGAAGAGCTCTCACAGTGGCGGCGTGGACGACAAGCAGTGCGTTGAGCTGAGACAACTTGTGTCCGGGGTCGGCGTGCGGGACTCGAAAGACCCGGACGGCGGCCACCTCACTCTCACACCCGCGCAGCTCACGGACCTCGTCGGCCAGATCAAGCGCCACACGGGGCGGCAGGCATGACAGTTCAGTGGCGCAAGAGTTCCCGCAGCGGCGGAGCCAACGACAATCAGTGCGTTGAGCTGGGACGGCTTGTATCCGGGATCGGCGTGCGGGACTCGAAGGACCCGGACGGCGGGCACCTCACCCTCACGGGCGCGCAGCTGAACGACCTCATCGGCCGGATCAAGCGCCACGCGGCCCGCTAGCCCCCACCGGCCCGAGCCGTCCGCTCCGGACCGTCGCTGGGCTCGAACCCGGTTGCCGGCCGAGGTTGAGCCCCGCTCCTTCGTGTCCTCGCACCTGCTGGCTTGCGTCTCGCGTGCGCTGGCGTTGGGTGGCGGGGACGTCCTAGGCCGATCTCTGGTGCGGGCGCGACGGTCCGGGGCTTTGCCCGGCTCGGCAGGCCGGGGCGCACCTGATCGGCGTCGACTTCTCGTCCGTTGCCGTGGCCAACGCCTGGCGACGCGTCGCGCTCCGACTGCAGCGGCTGATCCCGGCAGGGCGATCTCACTGGCACCGGGCTGCCGGACGCCTGCGGCCCTCGCGGGGCTTCAGGGCGAGGCGCGCGCCGCCGTTGTCCCCGCCCTTCCGCGCACATAAGAGTCGACCGCGGCTTTGACCGGGATCTACTTTGCGGAGGTTTGGGCCACAAATGGTGCTGGTGAAGTTTGCATTTGCCGAGGCCGGGTGTGGCCTGAACGTAGGTGACGCGCAAGGGGGGAAGAGATGACGAAGACCAAGATCCCAGAAGACGCGGAGGTCAAGACGCCCAAGCGTCGGCACCGCGTGTTTCCCTGGGTCTTTCTGGCGGTCCAGGCCATATTCCTCGTCTGGATCATCGTGGGGGCGAACTCCGGCGGGGACTGTCCGGCGGGACAGCAGGACGCCTGCGACGCGGGGACGACGATTGGCGTCGGGCTCATTATCGGGCTGTGGGTGGCGGTGGACGTCATCCTCGCGCTGACGTACCTGGTGTTCCGGCTGTTCCGCAAGTGACACAGCGGGGGCGTCGGGGGTGTCTTATCCGCGGGCTACTTTGAGGGCATGTTCGAGGGGTTCGAGGAGTTCGACGTCGCGACGCCGCAGACGACGATCCACGGTGTCCGCGGCGGGTCCGGGCCGCCGGTCCTGCTGCTGCACGGGATTCCCGAAACGCACCTGATGTGGCACCGCGTCGCGCCGGGCCTGGCCGAGCGGTTCACGGTCGTCGCCACCGACCTGCGCGGGTACGGCGCCAGCGGAAAGCCGCCCAGCGGCCCCGACCACGAGCCCTACCGGATGCGGGCGATCGCCGCCGACCAGGTCCAGGTGATGGCGGCGCTGGGCTTCGACCGGTTCGCGGTGGTCGGCCACGACCGCGGCGCCCGCTGCGCCTACCGGATGGCGCTCGACCATCCGGCGGCGGTCGACCACCTGGCGGTGCTGGACGTGGTACCCACCGGCGAGGCCTACGGCCGCGCCGACGCCGAGTTCAGCCTCGGCTTCTGGGTCTGGTCGTTCCTGGCGGCCCCGGAGCCGGTCCCGGAGCGGATGATCGCGGCGGCGCCGCACGTCCTGGTCGACCACATGCTCGACGCCTGGTCCGAGGTGCCCGGCGCCTTCCCCGACGAGGTGCGGGCCGCCTACGCGGCGGCCTTCACCGATCCGGACACGGTCCATGCCATCTGCGAGCAGTACCGTGCGGCCGCCACCCTGGACGTCGCCGACGACCGGGCCGACCGGGGCCACCGGCGCATCGGCTGCCCGACCCTGGTGCTCTGGAGCGCCACCGGCCCGCTCGGGCAGTGGTACGACCCGCTCGGCATCTGGCGGACCTGGGCCGCCGACGTGCGCGGCGCGCCCGTCCGGGCCGGCCACTTCCTGCCGGAGGAGGCACCCGAGGAGACCCTCCGCCACCTGCTGGAACTGCTGGCCTGAGCCCGCTCCCGGCCGCAATGAATTCATTCGCCGGGCCAAAGCGGAGCGATAAGTTTTCACTGGAATTCGTCCAACGACTCCCGTACCCCTCGATGCGTTTACACGGGAGCGCACATTGACCCGAAGCGGTCATTTACGGGGGGTCGCAAGGGCGCCTACCAGGCACGAATACCAATGATCACTCTACCTCTTCTCCGTGGCGTGTACCAGGGTCCGGCACGGGTAAGGCAGGCACCCTCTTCGAAAGAGACGCAAGGACGAAAGAGAGGAATGCGTCCATGAAAAGAGCTGCCTTTCAGCTGTCCGCGATCGCGATCGCGCTGGTGACGGCCCTGGCCCTCGCCATCGCACCCGCCTCGGCACGCCAGCAGGCGACGCCGGCCCCGCTCGCCAGCATTCCGGTCACCGGGACCGCTGACGACGGGTCGACGTTCACCGGGACGCTGGTCCCGTCGGCCTTCACCTCCGAGGGCCGTCAACTCAACCTCGACGGCACGCTGAGCGGGACGATGCGCAACGCGGCCGGCGCCACCACCGGCACGGTCGACGCGACCCCGGTGACCGTGCCGGTCGCGCTGCCCACCGCGACGTGCCCGATCCTGCACCTGACGCTCGGCCCGCTGGACCTGAACCTGCTCGGCCTGAAGGTGCACCTCGACCGGGTCGTCCTGGACATCACCGCGATCTCCGGTCCGGGCAACCTGCTCGGCAACCTGCTGTGCGCGATCGCCGGCCTGCTCAACGGTGTCGGCGACATCGCCGGGCTCCCCGCGCTGATCGCCCAGCTGAACGCTCTGCTCGGCCTGACCGGCTAGCTTCCGGTCGCCGGCCTGGGCGGGCACGGTCCCCTGGCGGGGCCCGTGCCCGCCCGCCGCGTTCGGGCCCTCGGCGCCGAGAGTTCACCGAAGGCAAATAGACATCGCTGTTTGACTGCTACTACATTCGTGGCATGCCCCGTGAATCGGCGCGGACTCCGCAGGACGTGAGGACGCGGTGAGCCGGTTCGGCGGGAGCGTCCGCGTGGTGCTGCGACTGGCGCGGTACGAGGCGCGGGCCGGGCGCGCGCTCGCGGTGGAGCCGGGGCATCTGCTCATCGGGCTGAGCAGGCTGACGCGTCCCGACCAGGCGGAGGTCTTCGCCGCCGCGGAATCGGTCCCGGTCGATCTGGAGGCCCTGCGCGCGGACGCGGGGCTGGTGCGCGAGCGCTTCGCCGCCGCCAGCGTCGACCCGGTGGAGTTGCGCGGACGGCTGCGCACGCTGCTCGCCTCCACCGTCGCGGGCCCGATGGCCGAACGGCCGCCGCATCGCAGCCGCGAGTCGTACGACGCGTTCGGCCGGGCCGCGCAGCTCGCCGAACCGTCCCGGGCCGGGGCGCCGCATCTGCTGCGGGCGATCGCCGAACGGCCCGACCGGTGGTCGCGGAAGGCGTTCGCCGATCTGGACGTCGCCGACCCGCTCGCCGCGCTGTTCCCGGAGCTGGGGCACGGCACCCCTCGCGAGCAGCAGCAGCAACCGCCGCCGGAGCGCGAGCTGAAGCTCCTCGGCAGGTACGGCCGGGACCTGACCGCGCTGGCCCGCCGCGGCCGGCTTCCCGAACTGATCGGGCGGCGGGACGAGCTGCGCCGCCTGGCCCGCGTGCTGGTGCGGCAGCGCAAGGCGAACGCGGTCCTGGTGGGGCACGCGGGCGTCGGCAAGACGTGCGTGGTGGAAGGGCTCGCGCAGCGGCTGGTCGCGGCGGACGCGCCCGCCGCGCTGGCCGGTTCGCGGCTGATCGAGCTGTCGATGTCGGCGCTGGTCGCGGGCACGAAGTACCGGGGCGAGTTCGAGGAGCGGATCCAGGGCGTCCTGGAGGAGGCGTCCGGGGCCCCGGAGGTGATCCTGTTCGTCGACGAACTGCACACGGTGCTCGGCGCGGGCGGGCGCGGCGCGTCCGACGCGGCGAACATCCTGAAGCCGGCGCTGGCGCGCGGCGAGCTGCGCTGCGTCGGCGCGACGACGCCGCAGGAGTACCGGCGCCACATCGAGCCGGATCCGGCGCTGGAACGGCGGTTCGAGGCGGTGTGGATCGAGGAGCCGACGCGGTCGGAGGCGGTGACGATCCTGGGCGGCCTGCGCGCGCGGCTCGCCGCGCACCACGGGGTCGGCATCGATCCGGACGTCCCCGCGGCGGCGGTCGACCTGGCCGTCCGCCACCTGCCCGACCTGCGGCTGCCGGACAAGGCCATCGACCTGGTCGACCAGGCGTGCGCGGCCGCGCGGATCCGGACGCTGAGCCCGGAGGACGGGCCGCGGGAGCCCGCCCGGATCGGCCGCGCCGAGGTGGCGGCGGCCGTGGCCGAGCGCGCCCGCCTTCCGCTGGAGCGGGTCGAGGCGGACGAGGCGCGCCGCCTGCTCGGCATGGAGGAGCGGCTGCGCCGCCGGGTGGCCGGGCAGGACGAGGCGGTCCGCGCGGTCGCCGAGACGATCCGCGCGTCGCGCGCGGGCCTGGGCGACCCGGACCGTCCCGCCGGGGTGTTCCTGTTCGCGGGCCCGACCGGGACGGGCAAGACGGAGCTGGCCAAGGCGCTCGCGGAGTTCCTGTTCGACGACGAGCGGCGGCTGGTCCGCATCGACATGTCGGAGTACAAGGAGCGGCACGCGGTCTCCCGGCTGCTCGGCGCGCCGCCGGGGTACCTCGGGCACGACCGGGAGGGCCAGCTCAGCGGGCCGCTGCGGGACCGTCCGCACAGCGTCGTGCTGTTCGACGAGATCGAGAAGGCGCATCCGGAGGTCCTGGACCTGTTCCTGCAGATCCTCGACGAGGGCCGGCTGACCGACGCGCGCGGGCGGCGCGTCTCGTTCACCGACGCGGTGATCGTCATGACGTCGAACCTCGGCGCGTCCGGGCCGGCGCCCGCCACGGCGAAGCGTCCCCTGGGGTTCGCGCCCGCCCCGGCCGTCGTGCGGGACCGGTCCGGGACCGAGACGGTGATGGCCGCGCTCCGCGAGAGCCTGCGCCCGGAGCTGCTCGGCCGCATCGGCCGGATCGTGGTGTTCTCGCCGCTGGACGAGGCCGCGCGCCGGCAGGTCCTCGACAAGGTGCTCGATCGCGTCCGGGACCGGCTCACGGACCGTTCGATCACGCTGCGGCTGACCGGCGACGCCCTCGACCTGCTGCTGCGGCAAGGCGACGCCGCGAGGTCCGGTGCGCGGGCGCTGGAGCAGGCCGTCGAACGGATGCTGGTCCAGCCGCTGGGCCGGGAACTGGTGGCGGGCCGGATCGCGGACGGCTCGCGGCTGCTGGTCGGCGCCGCCGGTGAGGAACTGGTCTTCGCGCCGGGTGGGGAGGACCGTGAGTAGCACGAGGCGGATGGCCCCCGCCGTCACGCTGACGCTGGTCAAGGGGCGGCTCGACCGCAAGGAGTTCGTCTTCGACGAGCGGGCGACCTGCGTGCTCGGCCGCTCGTCCGACTGCTCGCCGCGCCTGCCGGACGACGAGCACCACCGCGAGGTCTCCCGGCACCACTGCCTCATCGACATCAACCCGCCGGCCGCCCGCATCCGCGACTTCGGCAGCCTGAACGGCACCTACGTCAACGGCCGGAGGATCGGCAAGCGGGAGCGGCACCAGACGCCGGAGGAGGCCGCGCTGCTCGCCTACCCGGAGCACGACCTCGCCGACGGCGACGAGATCCGGCTCGGGGACACCGTGTTCCGCGTCGGCATCCACGCCCCCGGCCCCGCCCCCGGCACCGGCGACGGGCCGAGCGGCGACGAGCTGTCGCCGCCCTCCCTCGACCCGGCGGACATCGCCGCGCTCCTCCAGGAGATCGCGCGCGGCGAGAACGCGGCGCTGATCCCCGGCTACACGATCCTGCGGGAGCTCGGACGCGGCGGAATGGGCGCCGTCTACCTGGCCCGCGACGACGCCACCGGCGCCGAGGTCGCCCTGAAGCTGATGCTGCCGAGGGTCGCGGTCAACCCCACGTCGCGCGCCCGCTTCCTGCGGGAGGCGGAGCTGACCAGCATGCTGCGCCATCCGAACATCGCCGCCCTGCACGACCTCGGGTCGTCCGGCGGCGTCTTCTACTTCACGATCGAGTACTGCACGCGCGGCAGCCTCGACCGGCTGGTGTCCCGCCGGGGCGGGCGGCTCCCGGCCGGCGAGGCCGTCCCGCTCATCCTGCAGGTGCTGGACGGCCTGGAACACGCGCACGACCAGGGCGTGGTCCACCGCGACCTCAGCCCGTCCAACATCCTGCTGCACGAGGCCGACGCCGGGACCCTGGTGGCGAAGGTCGCCGACTTCGGGCTGGCGAAGGCGTTCGACCAGGCCGGGCTCAGCGGGCTCACCAGGACCGGTGCGACCGCCGGGAAACCGGTGTTCATGGCGCGCCGGCAGGTCATCGACTTCAAGAACGCCGCACCCGCCGTGGACGTCTGGGCGGCGGCGGCCTGCCTCTACCACTCGCTGAGCGGCGCCGTCCCGCGCGACTTCCCGCCCGGCAAGGACCCGTGGCGGATCGTCCTGCAAGCGCCGCCGGTGCCGCTGCGCGAGCGCGCGCCCGACGTCCCGAGGGCCCTGGCCGACGTCGTCGACACCGCGCTGCGCGAGAAGCCGGCGTTCGGGTTCACGACGGCGGCGCAGTTCCGGGACGCCCTCCTCGCCTGCTGAGACGTCAGGCGCCGAGCCGCCAGTCGATCTCCCACACCCGCACCTGGCCGTCCTGCCCGCCGCTCACCACGTAACGCCCGTCGGGGGTCAGCGCCATCGCCGCGGCGTTCATGCGGTGTCGCCCGAGCACGGTCGTGCGGCGCTCGCGCACGTCCAGGACACGCAGCGCGGACCGGTCGTCCTCGATCACCGCGAACCGCCCGTCGGCGGTGAACCGCGCCACCGGCGCGGCCCCGCCGCGGCCCGGCAGCTCCTGCCCGCTCCGGACGTCCCAGATCCGCGAGGACGTGCCGCGCCGGTCCCGGAAGGTGGCCATGGCCAGCCGGTCGTCGGAGCTCAGGCACACCGAGGTCGCGGTCCCCCCGTAGTCCTTCAGCGTCCGCAGCAGCCGCCCGTCCGCCAGGTCCCACACGCGGACGGAGCCGTCGCGTCCGGCGGACACGGCCGTCCGTCCGCGGTCGCCCGCCCACAGCGCGACCGCCGCGTCCCGCCGGTGGCCCTCGCACGTCCACAGGCGCCCGCCGGTGTCCAGGTCCCACCAGCCGATCAGGCAGTCGCCGGCGTCGCCCACCAGCAGGCGCCGCCCGTCCGGGGTGAAGTGCGCCGCGGTGAGGTTCCGCCCCGACCCGCGGACGGGCACGGCCTCCCACTCGGCCACCACGTTCCCGGTGGCGAGCGACCAGGAGCGGAAAAGGCCGTCCTCGCACGCGGTGAGGACGCGGCCGTCGCCGGTCAGCCGCACCGCGACCACGGCGCGGGTGATGCCGGGCCGGCCCTGGTGCACCGTGATGGTCCGCGCGCGGCGGCGGGCGGCCAGGTCCCAGACGACCACGGTGCCGTCCCGCATGCCCGCCGCGGCGACGGCGCCGTCCGCGCTCACGTCCACCGACGCGACGCCCCCGCCGCCCTTGCCGTCGCCGCCCCTGCCGTCGCCGCCGAGCGCCGCGACGAGCCACCCGCCGCGCACTCCGGTGCGCTCCAGGTGCCGGCTCAGGCCATGCCAGGCGTCCATGACCTGCGGCGCCCGCTCGTAACCGGGAACCGTCCGCGCCTGTTCGAGCAGGGCCAGCGCGGCGGGACGGCGGCCCGCCGCCCGCTCCCGTTCCGCCCGCTCCACCAGGTCACGCACCCGGACGGCGTGCCGGTTCATCTCGTCGGCCCGGCGCGGCGCCGCCACCTGGTAGGGGGCGGGACGCGGCGACGGCAGATCCCAGAACCGCAGCTCCCGGTGCCGCCCGGCGGACATCGCGGTCGCGCCGCCGGGCCCGAACTGCACATGGAGGACCGGGTCCGGGCTGGACTCGGCGGCGAGCAGGGTGCGGCGGCACCGTCCGGTGGCGAGGTCCCACAGCCGGACGGCGCCGTCCGAACCGCCCGACAGCAGCGACCGGGAGTCCGGGCCGAAGGCCAGCGCCTCGACCGGGCCCGCGTGCCCGGTCAGGGTCCGCACGCGGCGCCCCGTCTCCAGATCCCACACGCCGATGTCGCCGTCGCGGGCGGCGGCGGCGACGGTGCGGCCGTCACCGGCGAGCCGCAGCGCCGCCGGCGGCGCCCCGAACGCCAGCCGCCGGTCCACGGTGCCCGCCTCCAGATCGATGAGCAGCCCCTCGCCGCCGTCGCGGACGAACGCGCGGCGGCCGTCCGCAGTGAGCTCCACCGGCCCCTTGGCCCAGGTGCCGGACAGATCGTGCGTCCCCAGGGGCCGCGCCGTCCGCTCGTCCCAGACGTGCAGGCGCCCCGCCCGGGACAGGGCGAGAACATCGGAGCGGGACGGACCGGCGCCGAGCCGGACCGCGACGAACGTCGTCCCGTGCCGCCCCTGCGGACCGTAGGAGCCCGCGGGGGCGCCGCTGGCCAGGTGCCACGCCCGCACGGCGCCGTCCGCACCGGTCGAGGCGGCCAGCGTCCCGTCCGGCGAGACGTCGACCGAGCGCACCGGCCCCTCGTGCGCCCGGCGACTCCAGATCGTCTCGCCGCGGCGGACGTCCCAGAGCCGCAGGCGCCCCCGCCCCTCCCCGTACAGGAGGTGACGTCCGCCGGACAGGAACCGCATCGCGCCCGGCTCCGGGTGGTTGCGGCCCCGGTCCTCGCTCCAGGGGGCCGGCGCGCGGCCGGCCGGCGGCTCGCCCGGGTCCGGTAGCGCGTCGAGGACCGTCCGCGCCTCCGCGTCCCCGGGACGTTCCCGGACGATCTCCTCCAGCAGCTCGCGGCCCCGCCGGACGTCCCCGCGCTCCAGTTCCACCAGCGCGAGCAGGTGGCGAGCCTCGCGCGGGCCGCCGTCGAGGGGCCGGAACTCCATCAGCCGCTCGATCACCTCCAGGTCGGTCGCGGCGGCCCGCCGCCAGCGCGCCACCATCCGGTTGCAGGCGGCGGGCAGGTGGCGCGGGTCGGCTGCGAGCGCGGCGGCGAACGCCTCGTCGGCCTCCCCAGCGCGACCGAGGTCCAGCAGCGACAGCGCACGGTTGTTGAGCTCGTCGGCGCGCAGTTCGGCGGCGGCCGGCGCCGGACGCGGGTACGGGCTCCCGCTCACCGCCCGATGCACGGCGACGAGCTCGTCCGCGACCTCGGCCATCGTGCCCGGCCGCCGCTCCGGCTCCTGCCGCAGGCACCGGGCCAGCAGTGCGGCGAGGCCAGCCGGCATCTCGGGGAGCCCCTCCCCCGGGCCTTCGGCCAGGTGCAGTTCGAGGGCTTCGCCGGCGGCGGGCCCGACCATCCAGGTCCGTCCACCGGTGAACATCTCCAGCACGGACACCGCGAGGCTGTAGACGTCCGTGCGGCGCCCCAGCCGCTCCCCGTCGAACTGCTCCGGCGAGGCGTACTGCGGCGTCTGCCCGCGCCGGGTGACGGGCGCGCTGCCGGCGCCGCCCTCGAAGGCCGCCGGCGCGGACCGGGCCCCGGCGAGCCCGAAGTCGGTGACCTTCACCGTCCCGTCCGCGTGGAGCAGGACGTTGGCGGGCTTGACGTCCTGGTGGACCAGGCCCCGGCCGTGCGCGTGCTCCAGCCCCCACGCCGTCTGGACGGCCACGTCCAGGATCCGTTCGAGCGCCCGCGCCGGGCCGCCCTCGTACAGCCGGCCGTCCTCGATCCATTCGTGCAGCGAGCCGCCCGGCACGTACTCGGCGAACACGCGCGGGATCCCGTCCAGCGTGCGGACGTAATGGCAGCCGCACACGTTCGGGTGCAGGCCCAGCGACACCCAGTTCTCCGCCTCGGCGACGAACCGCGCCCGGCCCGCGGCGTCGGCCAGGGCCGCCGGCCGCGGGCTCTTCACCGCGAGATCGATCCCCCAGGTCAGGTGCCTGACCCGGTACACCAGCCCCATGCCGCCGTGCTCGTGGACGCGCGTCACCCGGTAGCGCCCGTCGATCACGTCGCCCACCCGCCAGACCCCGGAGGCCGCCGGGGCGGCGGCGTCGTCCAGCCTCATCGAGCAGCCCTCCGATGCCGTTCCCCGGACTTGGACGGCCGCGCACCCCAGATCGTTCGCAAGGCGCCGTCCGGGATCCTGCAGAACAAGCCGGCCGGCACGAAGGTGACCCTCGGCCAGTACGCCGACTACATGATCTCGATCAGCGACAACACGGCCGCCGACCACCTCATCCACCGCCTCGGACGCGGCGCCGTGGAGACCGAGCTGCCCCGGCTCGGCAACCGGCACCAGCGCGGCGACCACCCGTTCCTCACCACCCGGCAGATGTTCGCTCTCAAGGGCGCCGGTTACCCGGCGCGCGCCGACCGCTACCTGGCCCTGCCGCAGCGCGAGCGCGCCGCCGCGCTGCCGGGGCTCGACGCCGTCCCGCTCGACCAGATCACCCCGTGGCAGCAGCCGCGCGACATCGACTCCATCGAATGGTTCGCCGCCCCCACCGACATGTGCGCGGCGCTCGGCGGCCTCGACGACCGGTCCGCCCGCCCCGGCCAGTCCGGGGTCGGCAAGGCCCTGGCCATCAACGACGGCGGCATCGGGCTGGACCGCGCGGCCTATCCGAAGGTGTGGTTCAAGGGCGGCAGCGAACCCGGCGTCGTCACGATGAACTACCTCGCCCGGACGTCCCGCGGCCGGACGATCGTCACCAGCGTGATGCTGTCCGACCCGAAGACGGCGTTCAAGGGCACCGTCGACCTGGACGCCCTCGCCGTGGCCCGCGCCGGCGTCCAGCTCGCCGCCCGCTGACCCGGACCCCGCCCGTCGCCGCGGCTCAGTCTCCGTCTCGCCGCGCGGCCCGCTTGGACCAGTAGGCGAGCCGGCGGCGGGCGGCCACCGTGTCGGGGTCATCGGCCCCGAGCACGCGTTCCAGGACCGGCACCAACTCCGCGTACTGGTCGCGGGCGGTCACCGGGTCCCCGGCCTTGCCCGTCCAATGGGCGAGATTGCTCCGCGTGGTCAACGTGTTGCGGTGCTCCGGCCCGAGCACCCGTTCGCGGACGGGCAGCAACGCCGCGCCCATGTCCCGGGCCGTCACGGCGTCCCCGGCCTCGGCCGTCCAAAGGGCGAGGTTCGCCCGCGTGAGCAGCGTGTCGAAATGCTCGGCCCCCTGCACGCGCACGCGCAGAGGCAGCAACTCCGCGTAACGATCCCGCGCGGCAGCGGCGTCCCCGGCCTTGCCCGCCCACGAGGCGGCGCCGGCGCGAGCGCTCAACGTCTTGGAATGCAGCGGGCCCATCACCCGCTCGATGACCGGCAGCAACTCCGCGTAAAGGTCCCTGGCCGCAGCGGCGTCCCCGGCCCGGCCCGTCCAGTAGGCGCAGTTCGCCCAGGTGTTCAACGTGGCGGGATGCTCGGGCCCCTGCACCCGCTTGCGCAGAGGCAGCAACGCCGCATAGCCGTCCCTGGCGGCAGCGGCGTCCCCGGCCATGCCCGCCCACGAGGCGACGCCGGCGCGGGCGTTCAGCGTGCTGGGATGCTCCGGGCCCAGCACCCGCTCGCGGAGGGACAGCAACTCGATGGAGAGGTCCCGGGCGGCGGCGGCGTCCCCGGCCTCACCCGTCCAGTAGGCGAAGTTGGCCCGCGTGGTCAGCGTGTCGGGATGCTCGGCGCCCTGCACCCGCTCGATGACCGGCAGCAACTCCGCATAGAGGTCCTTCGCTGCATCGACGTTCCCGGCCCCGCCCGTCCACGAGGCGAGGTTGGACCGGACGGTCAACGTGCGGGGATGCTCCGCGCCCAGCACGCGCGCCATGACCGGCAGCAGCTCCTCGCACATGTCCCGGGCCGTCACTTCGTCCCCGGCCTCGCCCGTCCAGCGTGCGAGGTTCCCGCGCGTCACCAGCACGCTCGGATGCTCGGCTCCCAGGACCCGCGCCCGGACCGGGAGCAGCGCGGCGTACATGTCGCGGGCGCCCGCGGCGTCCCCGGCGGCGCCCGTCGCGTACGCGAGGTTGCCGCGCGCGATCAGCGTCCTCGGGTGCTCGGGGCCGTAGACCCGCTCGGACGCGGCCGCGGAGAGCCGTTGCAGTTCGAGGCCGGCGCGGTAGTTCCCGCTGGCGGACAGGTAGTCGAGGACGGCGTCCATGGCGTCGGAGGCCGGATCCAGCACCTGGCGGGCGTGCGGGAGGAGGTCGGCCCATCTGGGCCATGTCCCGATCGTCCGGTGGTCGTCCGGGAGGGCCTTGCGGATCAGTTCGGCGGCCACGGCCATGTCGTGCTCGCGGTCTTCACCGGTGAGGGCGGCGCGGGTGACGGCCTGGACGAGGCGGTGCACGCCGACGTACCGGTGGTCGGCCGACAGTTCGATCATGCTGTAGGACGCCAGCGCCGCGAGCGCCTCCCCCACCTCGACCGGGTCGGCGCCGGGGAGGCCGTAGAGGACGTCGCACGGGAGGCGGTCGGAGGCGAAGCACGCCAGCAGCCGCATGACCCGCCCCGCCAGCGGGTGCTCGTCGCGGACCCGGTCCATGGTCATCGACCAGGTCGCGGCCACCAGCTGCCGATCGCTGCGCCGGCCGACCGGCGGCCGGGTGCTCACCGCCCAGTGCGCCGACTCCCGCAGCCTCCGCAGATAGAGCTGGACGGTCATGCCGGGGACGGCGGCGATGTAGGCGCCCGCCTGCCGCAGCGCCAGCGGCAGCCCGCCCAGCTCCCCGGCCAGGTCGTCGGCGCCGCCCGATCCGGCGCCGCCCGATCCGGCTCCCGCCGGGCCGGTGAGGGACTTCAGGAGGTCGACCGCGTCATCGTGGCGCAGCACCGGCAGCCGCAGCACCGTGCCGATGGCGTCCCAGCCGACGGCGCGGCGGCTCGTCACCAGGACGTGGCCTCCTGCCAACCGGCCCAGCAGTGGTTCGAGGTCAGTGACGTCCTCGGCGTTGTCGAACACCACGAGCCAGCGGTCGTGGGCCGCCAGCCACGCCAGTGCCCATGCCGCCGCCTCCGGTGCGGGCGCCTGCGCGGCGGCCGCCGACGCGATCGGCGCGCACAGCGCCCGGCACAGATCCGCCAGCCCCGCCTGGACGTCGTCGGCGGTCTCGGCGAGCACCCACCACACCAGGTCGTAGTCGCCGCGATGACGGTCGGCGTACTGCAACGCCAGCTCGCTCTTGCCGATCCCGCCCAGGCCCACCACCGCCTGCGCGATCACCCCCGGCCCGTCGCGCACCGTGGCGCGCAGGCCGTCGAGGACCTCGTCGCGGCCGACGAACACCGGTGACGGCAGCCGCGGCAGTTTCACCGCCCCGCCCGCCGGCACCCGCGCCACCGCAGGCAGCGCGGCCGGCACGGGCAGGGTGCCCAGGAAAGCGCCGGACCCGGTCAGGCTCGCGCCGGGTCCGGCATCGAAGGGTCCGGCGGCGCCACGAGGACCGCCGCGCCCGGATCGACCCCGGACGCGCACTCCAGCACCGGCAGGTCGGCGTCCGGCAGCCCCTGGCCCGCGAGCTGCACCTTGGCCAGCTTGAACGCGGCCCGCACCGACTGCCCGTCGGCCAGCGCCGCGTAGAACCGGGACGCGAACGCGATCGCGGCGGGATCGCCGACGCTGCCGCGCATCCCCACCGCCAGCGGCACCACCCGCACGAGCCGCTCGAGCTGGGCGTGGGTCTTGCAGGCGTTCAGCACCACCAGCCGCGGCCGCACGTCCACCGCGTCGAGCGCGTCCGCGATGACCTCGACCGGGAGCCGGTGCCCGGGGCCGCGGCGGACCGCGCCGGTGTCGAACTCCAGGCCGCCCTCCTCGCCGTGGCCGGAGAAGCTCACCACGTGCGGGACCACCCGGGTCAGGCCGTCCAGGAACCGGTCCAGGGTCGCCGCCGGCAGGTGCTCGATCCGCACCCGGTCCCGGTGCACCGCCGCGCGCACCGCCTCCTGGACGCGGCCGACCTCCTCGTCCACCCGCAGATCCCCGCGCGCGGACGCCGTCAGATACAGCACCCGCAGCCCTTCCGGACGCGGATCGTCCCAGTCGCCCGCCATCCACCGACCTCCCGCCGAACCACCGCCGCCGACGCACCGCCAACACCCCACCACACTCCGGCACCGTCCACCACCGCCACCGCGAACACCTCGACCTCCCGACCGGGGCCGCCGGCCGTGCCGTTACCGTGTGCGGCATGAGTGACGCGGGATTCGTGACGGACGGAGCGGCCGGCGACGGCATCGCCACGATCGCGGACGACGGGACGGTGCTCGACACCTGGTTCCCGGCGCCGCGGATCGCGGGGGACGCCGGCCAGGGCTCGCGGCGGCTGTCCGCCGAGGAGGCCAAGGCGGCGTTCGGGGAGGACCTCCCCCTCGGCCGGGACGCGGCGCGGCGGGTCGAGACGGTCGCGGTGCGGACGGAGATCGGGTCCCTGGCCGGCCCGCCGGTGGACGCGCACGACGTCTACCTCCGGCTGCACCTGCTGTCGGCGCGGCTCGTCCGGCCCCATCAGGTGAACCTGGACGGCGTCTTCGGCCTGCTGGCGACGGTGGTGTGGACGAGCGCCGGGCCGTGCGCGGTGGACGGTTTCGAACAGGTCCGGACGGCGCTGCGGGCGCGCGGGCCGGTCTCGGTCGACGGGCTCGACAAGTTCCCGCGGATGACCGACTACGTCGTGCCGTCCGGTGTGCGGATCGCCGACGCGTCCCGCGTGCGCCTCGGCGCGCACCTGGCGCCCGGGACCACCGTGATGCACGAGGGCTTCGTCAACTTCAACGCCGGCACCCTCGGCGCGTCCATGATCGAGGGGCGGGTGTCCGCGGGCGTGGTGATCGGCGCGGATTCCGACGTGGGCGGCGGCGCGTCGATCATGGGGACGCTGTCCGGCGGCGGGCGGCAGGTCATCTCGATCGGCGAGCGCTGCCTGCTCGGCGCCAACTCCGGCATCGGCATCTCGCTCGGCGACGACTGCGTCGTCGAGGCCGGCCTCTACGTCACGGCGGGCACGAAGGTCGCGCTCGCGGGCTCCGGCACGGTCAAGGCGGCGGAGCTGTCGGGCCGCTCCGGGCTGCTGCTGCGCCGCAACTCCACGACGGGCGCGGTGGAGGCCCTTCCCCGCCGCGGCGAGGGCGTCGAGCTCAACACCGCGCTCCACACCAACAACTGAGTCCCGGGCGCCCGTCCGGGCGCGGGGCGCGTCCGCCGGCAGCGCGCGGCGGATTTCCAGCGCCCCTGTGCGGGGGCGGGACGGCGTGGTGCACTGGGGTGGTGAGCGATCCGATGACCGTTGCCATCGCCACGGCGATGGCGGGCAAAGCCGTCGAAGTCGCCGGGGAACCGGTGCGCGCCGCGGTCGCCGAGCTGTCCCGGCGCGTCCGCGCGCGGTTCCGGGGGCGGGCGGCGGACGAGGACGCCCTGGCCAGGGCCGCCGAGGACGCCGGCGGGATCCCCGCGCTGGAAGGCGCCGTCCGGCGCCTGCTGGACGAGGATCCCGCGCTGCGCGCCGAGCTGGAGGCGATCTGGAACCAGGCCCAGACCCGGGCCGAGGCGTCCGACGACGGCGTCGTCAACGTCTTCAACGGCCGCGCCGAGAAGGTCGTCCAGCTCCGCGACGTGAACGGCGACCTGAACATCAACTGACCGCCCCGTCCGGGCGACCGTGCCCGGTGCCTCCGGTGTCAGATCGCGGTGGTCTCCGCCTGCCGGGCGGGCGCGGGCAGGTCCTCCCGCCGCTCCACGGTGACCTGGCGCAGGTAGCGGTTGAGCCTCGGATGGACGGCGCCGTCGCGCGGGGCGACGATGTGCAGGGTCCCCCTGGCGGCGCAGACCGTGAAACGCGTCTTGCTCAGCAGGTTGGCCCCGTGCTGGTCGATCGTGTCGACCCGGGTGAGGTCGAGCACCAGGTCGAGGGGGCGTCCGGCCAGCACGGTGGTGGTCAGGATCCGCGCCTCCGCGGTCACCAGCGTGCCGGCGACCAGCGGTCCCGCCATGCTCAGGACCGTCGCGTCCCCGCGCTCCTCGGTCTCGATGACCAGGGCGGGCCGCTCGCGGGGGTCCGGCGGCGCACCGGCCGGGCCCCCGGTGGCGGGAGCGTCGGAATCAGCGGCGAGCTGCGGCGTGACCGGCTGCACGAGCATGGCGGAGCACCCTCCCCCAGGACGACGGCGTCAACGGACGACAACAGTTACCTCAAAGAGGTTACACGAAAAATTATTCGGTAAAACCCTGTCGTATCATGACCAGGTGACCGGCACCTCCCGCGTCCACGGCGTGACGCACCGTCCTGGACGCGCGCGTCCCGGACGCCCCGGGGGGCGAGCATCGGACAGTGAGGTCGCGAATGGAGAGCGCACAGGCACGGCAGGCCGGCAAACCGTGGACGTTCCTGACCAACCACGCGCGGGTGCTGATCTGCATCGCGCGAGACCCCGACCTGCGGGTCCGTGACGTGGCGGAGAAGATCGGGATCACCGAACGGTCGGCCCAGCTGATCATCACCGATCTGGAGGAGGCCGGGTACCTCGTCCGCACCCGCGTCGGCCGCCGCAACACCTACACGGTCAACGCCGACCGGCCGTTCCGGCATCCGGCCGACGCCGGTCACGACGTCCAGGCCCTCATCGAGGTGTTCCTCGGAGAGGGCTCCTTCGCCTGACCGGCGGCCGGCCGGACGGCGGGTCAGCGGCCTCCGGGGCCGGGGCCGATGCGCAGGCGGGACGGGCGGGCGCCGCCCAGCGCGATCCGCCGGGTCACCGGGCCGCCGGGGAGGGACGTCCACGGGTCGGCGCCGGCCGGGCATTCCGGGACGTACTCCGGGAAGTCGCTGCTCATGACGTCGAGGGCGAGCCGGTGGCCGGCACGGAGCCGGTAGCCGACGTCCTGGAGGTCGAGGACGGCCGCGTCGTGCGGCACGTCGAAACGGACCTGGCCTTTGCTGATGAGGTGGGCGGAGCCGTCGGGCGCCATGTCGAGCAGGCGGGCGTGGATGTGCGCGCCGGCCGGTGCCGAAAGGCTCAGCAGCAGGGTCGCGGTCCCGATGAGGTCGGTTTCCTCGCTCAAAGCGGGGCCGGTGAAGCGCAGGACGTCGTCGCGTTCTCCGATGGCGCTGAGATCTGCCCGGTCGAAGAGGGCCGCGAAAGGATTCATTGAGGCCGAGGGGACCAGATCGGACGGGTCGTGCGTCCACTCCGCGCTGCTCTCCCGCTGCGGCGGTTCGGCGGAGAGGCCGTCCGGAGTCAGGAAGTACTCGAATCCGGTCGCCTGGCGGGGCGGCCAGGTCCCGCTCTCCCGCCATTCGCCGTGGCAGATCTCGTAGCTGACGCGCGGCTGCGTTTCCAGCGAATCGTCGAGGACGGCGTTGAAGAACTCGATCGCCGGGTCGAGGTAGCCGGGCAGCATCCGCTCGAGTGCGGCCGGGTCGGCGGCATGGTCGGCGGACGGGGCGACGGGGGCGTCGCGCAGGCGGTAGTTCTCGTGGTCGATGGCCTCCATCCGCAGGTAAAGGCGGGACGACCAGCCCGGGTCGCGGGACAGGGCGCGGACGTCGTGCCACGACCAGATGGCGCAGTTGTCGAACCAGCCGATCGTGTAGAGGGCCGGAACGGGGCGGCTCTCCAGCAGCGCCTTCAGCGGCGGCGGGACGAACCGGGACTCGCCCGAGAACTCGGCGTCGAAGCAGGCGGAGCGCTTGCCGATCTGCTCGAAGAAGGCGTCGAAGGACGCCCGGAGCGGCCGGCCGTTCCAGTCGGGCTCCCATTCGTAGCGGTCCGCGTCCACGTAGTGGGTGGCGAAATACATTTTGCGGCTCGTCTGCTCGACGTCGCGCGTCCCGTTGCCGTACTCCAGGACGGTGGACAGTTGGGAGCCGGTGACGCGGGGCGAGATCGCCTTGAGGGCGGGATGGCCGCCGATCGCGGCGGCGATGGCGGTGAATCCGTAGTAGGAGTCGCCCCACATGACGACGTCGCCATTGCACCAGGGCTGTTCGGTGACCCATTGGATGGTGTCGTATCCGTCGTCGGCCTCGTGGACGCCGAATTCGGTGGCGCCCTCGGACCGGTACTTGCCCCGGACGTCCTGGACCACGGCGCTGTAGCCGCGCGCCGAGAAGTACCGCCCGATCAGCGGCATGAAGCAGTAGGCGCCGTCCTTGTCGTAGGGCAGCCGGACGAGCACGACGGGAGCCGGGGAGGAGCCGGTGCGGTAGAGGTCGGCGGCCAGCCGGACGCCGTCCCGCATCGGGATCATGACCTGTTCGGCGTCGGCGGGTGCGGCGGCGGGGCCTACCCGCTCGATGTTCAGCACGTGTTCTCCGGAGGGAATCGGGTGGTGCCTCAGTGGGACGGGTCGAGGGCGCGGCGGTCGCGGGCCACCCGGTCGAGGTCCCAGCCGGGCGCGGGGATCGAGTCGAGCAGCAGGCGGGTGTAGGGATGCCGCGGGTCGCGCAGGATCTGTTCGGTGCCGCCGCGCTCGACGATGCGGCCGTGCCGCATCACGACGGCGGTGTCGGTGATGTGGCGGACGACGGCGAGGTCGTGCGAGACGAAGACGTAGGCGATGCCGGTGTCGCGGCGCAGGTCGTCCAGCAGGGTGAGGATCTGGGCCTGGATGGACACGTCGAGCGCGGCGACCGCCTCGTCCAGGACGAGGACGCGCGGCCGGATGCCGAGCGCGCGGGCGATCGCGGCGCGCTGCCGCTGCCCGCCGGACAGGTCGCGCGGCGGCGACTCCCCCGCGCGATCGCTCAGCCCGACCTGGTCGAGCAGTTCGGCGACGCGGGCCCGCCGGTCCTTGGCGGACAGCTCCGGCGCGTGGAGCCGGAGCGGTTCGGCGATGGACTCGGCGATGGTCTGCCGCGGGTCGAAGGAGCCGTACGGGTCCTGGAAGATCATCTGGAGGAGGCCGGCGCGGCGGAGCCGGGCGCGGCGCGAGCGGCTCACCACGGTCTCGCCGGCGAGCGTGACGGTGCCGGACGTCGGCTCGTCGAGCCCGGCGAGGATGCGGGCCGTGGTCGTCTTGCCGGACCCGGACTCCCCCACGATCCCGAGGGACGCGCCGGGCATCAGCTCGAAGGTGACATCGTCCACGGCCGTGAAGTCACCGAACCGCTTGACCAGCGACGACACACTCAGCACCGGCTCGTTCGCGGTCGTCATCGCGCCACCTCCCCGGGGCGGACGCACGCGACGGCGGACGTCCCGTGCGGGCGGGCGGCGGGCACGGCCTCGGCGCAGTCGTCGCCGGCCAGCGGGCAGCGGTCGCGGAACGCGCAGCCGGACGGCGCCTCGGCCAGCGAGCGGGGACGTCCCCTGATCGCCTTGATCGCGGTCCTCTCGCCGTGCACGGACGGGCTCGCCTCCAGCAGCGCCTTCGTGTAGGGGTGCGCGGGCGAGGAGAACAGCGCGGCGCCGGCGGCCTCCTCGACGATCCGCCCGGCGTACATGACGTAGACGCGGTCGCAGATGGCGGCGGCGAGGTCGAGGTCGTGCGTCACGAACAGCATCCCGGTGCCGCGCTTGCGCTGCATGTCCTTCAGCAGCCCGATGACCTCGGCCTGCGTGGTGACGTCGAGCGCGGTCGTCGGCTCGTCCGCGAGCAGCAGCTCCGGCTCGATGGACAGCGCACCGGCGATGACGACGCGCTGCAGCATGCCGCCGGAGAACTCGTGCGGGTAGCGGCGCAGCGCGCCGCGCGGGTCCCGGATGCCGACCTGCTCCAGCAGGCCGAGCGCGGTCGCGGCGGCCTCGCGGGACGGCACGCCGCGGGCGCGCAGCCCTTCGGTGAGGTAGTCGCCGACGCGGCGCACCGGGTTGATCGCCGCGCGCGGGTCCTGGAAGACCATCGACGCGCGGGTGCGGCGCAGGTCGCGCAGCGCGGCGCGGCCGGCGGCGAGCACGTCGACGCCGCCGACCTCGACCGAGCCGGTGGCCGTCGCGCCGCGCGGGAGCATCCCGAGCGCGGCGCGGGCCGTCAGCGACTTGCCGGACCCCGACTCGCCGACCAGCCCGACCGTCTCGCCGCGCCCCACCCGGACGGTGACGCCGTCCAGCAGCGGGAGCGCGCCGATCCCGAGGGTCAGCCCGGCGACGCCGAGCGCGTCCCGGCGCGCCGTCTCCTCCTTCGCGAGCACGGTCATCTCACCTCACTCTGCTTCCTGGAGACGGAGGCCCCGATGTGCTCGCCCAGCACGTTGACGCTGACGACGGTCAGCAGCACGGCGACGCCGGGGATGAGCCCGCTCCACGGCGAGCCCTGCAGGATCGCGCTCTGCGCCTGGCTGATCATCGAGCCCCAGTCGGCGGCGGGCGGGCGGACGCCGAGCCCGAGGTAGGACAGCGACGCCAGGTCGACCATCGCGTAGCCGAACGACAGCGCGCTCTGCGCGAGCAGCACCGGCAGCATGTTCGGCAGCAGGTGCCGGACGGTCACCCACAGCTCGCCGAAGCCCATCGCGCGGTAGCTCTCCATGTACGGGCGGGCGCCCTCCTGGATCGCGACGCTCCGCACGACCCGTCCGAGGAACGGCGTGTAGCTGACGGCGAGCGCGCAGATCGGGGCGGTGAGCCCGGGCCCGAACACCGCCACCACCAGCATCGCCAGCAGCAGGCTCGGGAACGAGAACACGATGTCCATGGCGCGGGACAGGACGGCGTCGACCCAGCCGCCGGCGCGGGCGGCCAGCAGCCCCACCGCCGTCCCGAGGACCCCGGACAGCAGCACCACGCCGAGCGGCGCGAGCAGCGACAGCCGCGCCCCGTACATCAGCCGGGACAGCACGTCGCGTCCGGTGGAGTCGGTGCCGAGCAGGTGGCCGGCCGTGCCGGGCGCCGCGAGCGAGTCCAGCAGGCTCGTGGCGTTCGGCGAGTGCGGCGCGAGCACCGGGGCGAGCGCGCCGGTGACCGCGGCGACCAGCAGGAACGCGATCGCGAGCGTGACGCCGAGCGGGCGGTGCCGGCGCCGCTTGGCGCCGCGCGCCCGCAGCGCGGGGATCGTCAGGGTCATCGGCGCGGCCCTCCCGCCGTCACGCGCGGGTCGATGAACGGCAGCGCCAGGTCCACCAGCGTGTTCACCACGACGAACAGCAGCACCCCGAACAGCGCGATGCCCTGCACGACCGGGAAGTCCCGCCGGGACACCGACGTGACCAGCAGCGACCCGACGCCGTCCAGGCCGAACGCGGTCTCGACGACGGCGGTGCCGACGAACAGGCTCGCCACCAGCACCCCGATGACCGTGAGCAGCGGCCCGAGGGCGTTGCGGACGACGTGCCGGCGGATCAGCGCGGCGCCGTCCACGCCCCGGCTGCGCGCCGCCTGCACGTGCTCGCGGCCCAGCTCGTCGGCGAACGCCGCGTTGCCGACCCGGGCGAGGACGCCGAACGCCGCGAACGCCATCGCGACGGCGGGCAGCGTCAGGTGCCACAGCCGGTCGGGCAGGCCGGTGCCCGCCCCCGTCGAGGGGAACCAGCCGAGCCCGACCGCGAACGCCGACAGCAGCACGATCGCGGCGACGAACGGGGGCGTCGCGGTGGTGAGGGACGCCGCGACGGTCGCGATCCGGTCGACCAGGCCGCCCTTCACCGCCGACACCAGCGCGACCGCCGACCCGACGGCGACGGCGAGGACCGCCGAGTAGGCGATCAACAGGCCGGACACGCCGAGCCGGTTCCCGATCAGCGACGCCACGCCGGTCTGGTAGGTCAGCGACCTGCCGAGGTCCAGGTGGAGCGCGTCGCCGATCCACGCGGCGTACCCCTGCGCGAACCCCTTGTCGAGCCCGTAGGCGTGCCGGAGCGCGTCGATCTGGTCCGGGGTGAGGCGGCGCCCGGACGTCACCGCCAGCACCGGATCGCCGGGGACGAGCCGCAGCGCCCCGTAGATCAGGACCGACGCGACCAGGACGGTCAGGACCGCGCCCAGCGCGCGCTTCCCGATCCAGGGCGCGAGTGCTCGAACCGTCATCACTTGCCGCCGAGGGTGGTCGCCCATGGCGTGTACAGGTAGTTCTGCCGCGGGACGAGCCCGGTCAGGCCCGACTTGTAGAAGACGTTGACGTACTGCGTCGCGATGGGGACGTTGACGAGGTCGCGCGCCATGATGGTCTGCGCCTTGGTCACCTCGCGCGCGCGGGCGGCCGGGTCGGCGGTGGCGATCGCGGTCTGGATGGCGGCGTCGTACTCCTTGTTGCTGTACGCCGGGAAGTTGTAGAAGTTCCCGGTCGTGAAGAACTGGTAGTAGGTGAGCGGCTCGGGGAAGTCGAGGTACCCGGTCGACAGGAACAGGTCGACGCCCGCGCGGGCCTGCGGCGAGGAGAACATCGCGCCGTACTGCTCGGCGGTGAGCGGCCTCAGCTGGATGTGCATCCCCGCCTGCGAGGCGGCGTCGGCGATCGCCGTGGCGATCCGCGATTCCTCCTCGATCGCCGTCGTGTACGCCAGGACGATCTTCCCCTTGGCCTTCGGCGCCTTGGCGATGAGCGACTTGGCCTTCTCCAGGTCCTGGGACGGCGCCGGCAGCTGGTCGTACGCCTGCTGGTAGACGTTCTTGCCGTAGCCCCACGCCGCCGGCGGGACCAGCGCCCGCAGCGGCTGCGCCGCGCCCTGGTAGACCGACTTGATGATGCCCTTGTAGTCGATGAGCGCCTGGAGCGCCTGCCGCGCCGCCGGGTCGGACAGCCCGCCGTTCTGGTTCAGCACCGAGATGAACGTGGGCGACAGGCTCTGCCCGAACAGCAGGTGCCCCTTGTCCTTGAGGCGGACGTGCGCGGCGCGCGGGACGTTGAACTGGCCGTCCACGTCCCCGCTGTCCAGCGCCGCCGTCTGCGCGGACGGGTCGGTGATGAAGGTGAACTTGACGTTCTTCACCTTCGGCTTCACCTTCGTGTTCCACCAGGCGTCGTTGCGGGTGAGGACGATGTTCTGGCCCTGCGTCCAGCTCGCGAGCTTGTAGGGGCCGGTGCACATCACGCCGCGCCCGGCCGTGCCGAAGCTCTTGCCTGCGGACTCCGCGAACGCCTTCTCCACGACGTCGAACGCGGGCGTGGAGAAGAAGTTCGGGACGAGGACGTCCGGCTTCTTCATCTTGATGGTGATCTCGTGGGAACCGGTGGCCTCGATGCTCCGCATCCGCTCCGCCCAGCCGATCCAGGACGAGCCGAGCTTCGGGTCGAGGAGCCGCTTGACGCTGTAGACGACGTCGTCGGGCGTGACGGGCTTGCCGTCCCAGAACTTCACGCCCTCGCGCAGGTGGATCACGTAGGTGAGGTCGTCGGGGTGGTCGAACGAGGTGGCGAGGGCCGGTTCGCGCTCGTAGTTCGGACCGAAGCTGAACAGCCCCTCGCACATGTTCGCCAGCGGCGTGCTGACGGACTCGATCGCCGACTGCGCCGGGTCGAGCGTCGGCGGCTCGCCGGGCGGCAGGTTCCAGGTGACGGTGCCGACGTCGCCGGTCGGGGCCGGCATGGAGGTGGTGACGGTCGGGGCGGCCGCCGTCGCGGACCCGCCGCCGTCCGCGCACGCGGCGAGGGTGCAGGAGCCGGCGAGGATCGCGGTGACCGCGGCCAGACGTGAACGTTGCATGGATGGACCCTTCGGATGGTGGACGGGCCGTGCGCGACGGCGCGGACGGGCCGGAGAGGATCGGAGGGAGCCGGACGGGGCGGACGGACCGGGCGGGGCCGGACGGGACCGGACGGGGAATCGCAGCGTGGTTCGTCGCCGAGTTGATTGTCAATACCGCAAAACAAAACATCGGGCCGTCGGGCCGGAGACTTCCTCGCTCTCCTTCCGAAGGATCACGGCGCTATCCTTGGCGCGCGTTGAACTTCCGTTCCGCAGAACTACCGCGGCGAAAAAAGGGGGACCGTTGGGACGGCCGAGCCTCGTGGCGGAGCGGCGCGAGCAGATCCTGCGGGCCGCCGCCCGGTCGGTCGCCCGGCACGGCCTGGCGGGCAGCACGCAGGAGCGGATCGCCGCGGCGGCCGGGATGAGCCGCTCCCACGTCCGGCACTACGTGGGCAACCGCGACGAGCTCGTCGACGCGCTGTGGGACCACGTCATCACCCCGTACTTCGCCTCGATGCGGGAGGCGCTGAACGACCGGGAACCGGCCGCGCGGCTGCCCGCGCTGGTGGACTACCTGTTCGGCCCGCAGATGGCGCGCAACGAGGACGACCTCGTCATCGAGGCGCTGATCAGCGGCGCGATGCACGACGTGCGGCTGCGCGGCCGGATCTACGACAGCTACAGCCGGCTCGAACGCGAGATCGGCGAGACGATCCGCGCCGCCGTCCCGGGCTGCGGCTCGGCGGAGAGCCTGCAGCTCGCCTACGCCCTGATCTGCATGGCGTTCGGCCACTCCACCCTCGCGCCGCTGCCCTTCCCGGCGACGCGGCAGGCGGGCATGAAGGCGCTCGCCGCGCAGATGCTCGCCGCCCTCGAAGCCGCCCACGCCGGCCCGCCGTCCGATGCCGGAGCGTCGGCCGGGGCCGGGGCGTCTGGGTAGCCGGTTCAACTCCATCCGTGGCTCCTTGCTGTGGGCCGGTCGCTCTGGGCCGGTCGCTACGGGCCGGTGGTCAGCAGCCGGACGAGCCGGTCGATGAGGGGGGTCATGCGTTCGCTGTTCCAGCGCTCCGGGTCCTCCAGGCCGGCGACGTAGAAGCCGCGGAACACCAGGTGCAGGACGTCGGCGGCGAACGCGGGGTCGGAGGCGCCCGCGTCGCGCGCGGCGCCGGCCAGCATCTCGTGGTTCTGCCGGCCGTCCTCGTTGAGGGCCTTCAGCGAGTCCGAGCCGGGGCCGCCGCGACCGAGGATCTCCATGAACAGCCGGCGCAGCACCTCGTCGTCGCCGGTGGTCGAGCACGCCCAGCGGGCCATCGCGAGCAGCCGCCCCGAGGCGTCGGCGCCCTCGACGGCCTGGTCCATCTCGGTGGCCCACCCCCGCATCGCGTGCTCTATGGCGTTCTGCAGCAGGGCCTCCCGGGTGGGCAGGTAGTTGGTGACGAGCGTCGTCGAGCCGCCGATGCGCTTGGCGACGGCCCGGATGGACACGCCGTCGAGACCGTCCGCCGCCACGATCTCCAGGGTGGCGTCGGCGATGGTCGCGAGGCGCTGGTCGATATCGATCTCCACCGGCATGACGGCAGCGTAACCCCGGGAATCCCGTCATACAACACCGTTGTACATCAGCGTTGCATCACGTACGCTCCTCGCCATCGCCGGTGCTCCGCGCACCACCGCCGCAGCGCGGGCGCACCGCCCGCGCGCCGCAACGACGCCCTGAGGAGCAGGCATGGAACTCTGGCAGTTGCCCGTCACCGAGGTCGCCGCGCTGATCCGCGACCGGAAGGTCTCGGCGGTCGAGGCGGCCGAGTCCTGCCTCAGCCGGGTCGAGGCCGTGAACCCGGAGCTGAACGCGCTCGCCGACGTCCGCCCGGAGGAGACGCTGGCGGACGCGCGCCGCGCGGACGCGGCGGTCGCGGCCGGCGCCGACCTCGGCCCGCTGCACGGCGTCCCGACCTCCACCAAGATCAACACCCCGCAGCGCGGCGCCCTGATGACGCACGGCGTCACCGCCATGGCGGGGATGAGGGCCGCGCGCGACGACGCGTCCGTCGCCGCGCTCCGCTCCGCCGGCGCGGTGTTCCTCGGCCGCAGCAACGCGCCCGCCTTCTCGGTGCGCTGGTTCTCCACGAACGAGCCGCACGGCCGGACCCTCAACCCGTGGAGCGCCGGGCACACCCCCGGCGGCTCCAGCGGCGGCGCCGCCAGCGCCCTCGCCGCCGGCATGACGCCGCTCGCCCAGGGCAACGACATCGGCGGCTCGATCCGCTTCCCCGCCGGCTGCTGCGGCGTGGTCGGCGTCCGCCCGACCGTCGGGCTGGTCTCCAACTGGACGGCCCCCGAGGACACGGGCCCGGAGCCGTCCCTCACCGTCCAGGCCTGGGCCGTGCAGGGGCCGATGGCCCGGACCGTCGCGGACGCGCGCCTCGCCCTGCGCGCGATGGCGGGCGCCGACCTGCGCGACCCGTTCGGCGTGCCCGCGCTGCCGGCGGCGCCCGCTCCCGGCGACCGGCCGATCCGCGTCGGGGTCGTCCGCGACGTCGGCATCGTCAAGCCGCACCCGGCCGTCGACGCGGCGGTGGACGACGCCGCGCGGTGGCTGGCGGACGCGGGCTACGAGGTCGAGGAGATCGAGCTGCCGCTGCTGGCCGAGGCGGCGCGGCTGTGGTCCCTGCTGCTGTTCGAGGAGATGCGTCCGGGACTGCCCGGGATGCTGGAAATGGCCGACGAGGGGCTGCGCGTCCACATGCGCTACGCCTACGAGTACGCCGCCGGGCTGTGGGGCGAGAAGCCCGACCTCGCGGCCTACGTCCAGGGCTGGGCCCGCCGCGCGACGCTGATCACCCGGCTCCAGGAGCTGCTCGGCACCGGGATGATCCTGCTGACGCCGGTCTCGGCCGAGCCGCCGTTCGAGCAGGACGCCGACATCATCGAGCCCGAGCGCGGGCGGAACCTCGTCGCGGCGCAGTGGCCGATGACGTCCCTGCCGGTCCTCGGGTTCCCCGGCGTCTCGGTGCCGGCGGCGCTGGCCGACGGCCTGCCGATCGGCGTCCAGCTCATCGGCGGCCGGTTCGCCGAGGACCTCGTCCTCGACGCCGCCCAGGCCGTCGAGGACCGCGCGCCCGACTTCACCGCGCCCCTGTCCGCCTGACCTGTCCGCCTGACCCGTCCACCCGAGGCCCGCGCCCGTGCGGCCCGGCGCCCTGCGATGATGCGGGCCATGAGCAGGAAGAGCACGGCCGGGCCGGACCTCGACGCCATCTCCTGGCAGATCATCGAGCAGCTGCAGGAGGACGGCCGGCGTTCCTACGGGGCGATCGCGAAGGCGGTCGGCCTGTCGGAGGCCGCCGTCCGGCAGCGGGTGCAGCGGCTGACCGAGGCCGGCGTGATGCAGATCGTCGCCGTCACCGACCCGCTGGTGGTCGGCGGGCACCGGCAGGCGATGGTCGGGGTGAAGGTGGCGGGGCCGCTGGAGCCCGTCGCGTCCGCCCTGTCGGACATGCCGGAGACGATCTACGTCGTGCTCTGCGCGGGCGGCTTCGACATCCTCTGCGAGATCGTCTGCGACGACGACGCACACCTGGCGGAGGTGCTGGCGAGCCGCATCCGGTCGATCCCCGGGGTGCGGGGCACGGAGACGTTCGTCTACCTCCAGCTGCGCAAGGAGAGCTATCGATGGGGCGCACACTGACCACTAAATCAGTCGCTCCTCAACATCTACACAACTGGATTAGTGAAATCTCTCGCGCAAGCCGCTAAATTAGTGGCATGTCGCAGGCCATCGCCGCTGATCCCGCACGTGCTCTCGTGCACGCCGAACCCGTCCCCTTCTGGCTGGACGACCCCGCGCGCCCCGCGGCCTTCCCCGCCCTCGCCGGCGAGGAGCACTGCGACCTCGTCGTGGTCGGCGGCGGCTACTGCGGCCTCTGGACCGCGCTGCTGGCCAAGGAGCGCGACCCCGGCCGCGACGTCGTCCTCGTCGAGGCGCGCGAGGTCGGCTGGGCCGCGTCCGGGCGCAACGGCGGGTTCTGCTCGTCCAGCCTCACGCACGGCTTCGGCAACGGCCTCGCCCGCTGGCCCGGCGAGATCGCCGAGCTGGAGCGGCTCGGCATGCGGAATCTGGACGAGATCGAGGACGCGATCCGCCGGTACGGCATCGCGTGCGACTGGGAGCGCACCGGCGAGCTGAACGTCGCCACCCGTCCCCACCAGGTCCGCGAGCTGGAGGAGGAGGCCGAGGCCGCGCGCCGCTTCGGCCGCTCCCCCGAGCTCCTCGACGCCGAGCAGGTCAGGGCCGAGGTGGCGTCGCCGACCTACCTCGCCGGGCTGCTCGACCGGGACGGCACCGCGCTGGTCAACCCGGCGCGGCTCGCCTGGGGGCTGCGGGACGCCTGCGTCCGGCTCGGCGTCCGCATCTTCGAGCGCACCTCCGCCACGTCGCTGGCCCCGCGCGGAGCCTCCATGGTCGTCACCACCGGCTACGGACGGGTCGTGGCGCGCCGCGTCGCCCTCGCGACGAACGCGTTCCCGTCACTCGTCCACCGGGTGCGGCCGTACATCGTCCCCGTGTACGACTACGCGATGGTGACCGAGCCGCTGACGGACGCCCGGCTCGACTCCATCGGCTGGCGGAACCGGTACGGCATGTCCGACAGCGGCAGCCAGTTCCACTACTACCGGCTGACCGCCGACAACCGGATCCTGTGGGGCGGCTACGACGCCGTCTACCACTACGGCTCCCGGGTCTCGGCGGACCTCGACCAGCGGCCCGACACCTTCCGCCTGCTCGCCGCGAACTTCTTCCGCACGTTCCCGCAGCTCGAAGACGTCCGGTTCAGCCACACCTGGGGCGGCGTCATCGACACCTGCACCCGGTTCTCCGCCTTCTTCGGCACCGCCGCGCAGGGCCGGGTCGCCTACGCGCTCGGCTTCACCGGCCTCGGCGTCGGCGCCACCCGGTTCGCCGCCCAGGTCACCCTCGACCGCCTCGACGGCCTGGACACCCCGCGCACCCGGCTCGCGATGGTGCGCTCCAAGCCCGTCCCGTTCCCGCCCGAACCCCTGCGCTGGCTCGGCATCGAGCTGACCCGCCGGTCCATGGCCGCCGCCGACCGCAACGGCGGCCGCCGCAACCTGTGGCTGCGCACCATGGACACCCTCGGCCTCGGCTTCGACAGCTGACCCGCCCTCCGCGCCGGCCCGGGGGCCGGCGCGGGGGCGGCGCGGCGGCTACTCGCGGATGCCCATGCCCTCGACGGGCGGGGTGCGCAGCAGGCGGCCGATCGGGATCACCGTGGCGACCAGCGCGAGCGCCACGGTGCCGCCGACGATCGCGACCCAGCCGGCCGCCGGGACGTACGGGACCCGCTGCCCCGCGACGGCGTTGACGATCGAGGACAGGGTGACCGCCGCGATCGCGCCGCCGATCGCGAGCGCCACCCCCAGCAGGGCGGCCTGCTCGGCGTTCGCCATCCGCTTCACCTGGCGGCGCGTCACCCCGACCAGGCGCAGCAGGGACACCTCCCGGGTCCGGGCCAGCGCCGCCATGATCAGGGTGTTGCCAGCCGCGAGGATCGAGTACCCGATCAGCACCGCCACCAGCAGCTTGTTCAGCCACGCGCTGATCGCCAGGTCCTGGGCGAGCTCACCGGTGAGCCGGTCGGTGCCGGCCGCGGAGCTGCCCGGGTACTCGCCCGCCAGCCTCGTCAGCGCGGCGCCGACGCCGGCGGCGTTCGGCGCGCTGCGGACCAGGACGCGGTCGTCCAGGCCGGTCCGGGTGTGGCCGGTGAGCGTCGCGTTGTCCACGGTGATGTCGCCGAAACCGAGGTTCCGGTCGTAGACGGCGACGACCCGCAGCGACACCGGCGTGCCGTCGCCGAGCCAGAACCGCGCGTTCCCGCCGAGCTTCCAGTGCGCCGACGACGCCTGCGACCGCGACACCGCCACCGTGCCGGGACGCAGGTCCGCGAGGTTCCCCGACCGCACCCGCAGGTCCATGGTCTGGCCGATCCCCTGTGGATCGACGCCCTGCGCGACGACCGTCTGCCCATCGTCCATGAACGGGACGATCGCCGACGTCTTGCGCACGCCCGTCGCGGCGACCACCCCGGGGATCTGGCGGGCCTTCACCGCGGCCGCCGCCGGAAGGCCGGCGCCGCCGACGAGCGCGTGCTGCGCCAGCGTGCCGTCATGGCTCTGCACCACCGTCTGCCGCTGCAGGTTGTCCTGAAGGAACCACACCGTCCCGCCGAACCCGACCGACAGGACGAGCGCCGTCAGCACCGCCACCATGCCGCGCGCGTTCGCCCGCAGGTTCGCGGCGGCCAGGTACCCGCTGTCGCCGAACACGGCCCGCAGGACCGGCGCGAGCGCCCACGCGGTACCCCAGTTGATCCACGGGGCCAGCAGCGCGATCGCCAGCACGAACGTGTACAGCATCCCCACCGCGGCGCCCATCGCGGTCTCGCCGTTGGCCTTGCCGGTCACCGCGATCAGGGCGACCCCGGCGCCGAGGAGCACGACCCCGGACACCATCCGGACCCTGCCCCCGAGGACCGCCTCTACGGCCGCCTCACCGAGCGCCTCCGTCGGCCGGATCCGGGTGGTGCGCCGCGCGGCGACCCAACCGGCGAGCAGCGCCACCGCCGCGACCGCCGCAGTCACCGCGAGCCCCGACAGCGCGCCGCCCTGCACGGTGAACGTCTCCGGCACGAACCCCCGGTCGACGAGCCGGCCCCGGAGCCACGCGGTGACCCCCAGCCCGGACGGCACGCCCACCACCGCGGCGAGCACGGCGAGCAGCCCCACCTCGCCGAGGATCAGCGCCCGCACCTGGCCCGGCGTCGCCGCGACCGCCCGCAGCAGCGCGAAGTCGCGGCGGCGGTGCCGGACCGACAGGCCGACCGTCGCGGCGACCACGAAGACGATGATCAGCGCGGCATAGCCGCCGAACGCGCCGCCGGCCTGCACCATCAGGTCCCGACCGGCCGCCGCCTCCGGCTCCTCGGCCAGTCCGCGCTCGCCCCCCTCGTACGCCTTCGCCCCGGCGGCCGCCGCGATGCGCCGCACCGCCGCGGACACCTCCGACCTGTCGGCACCCCGCTTCAGCAGCACGCCGATCGCGTCGACGCGCCCCTGGCGCGGATCCAGCCGCGCCGCCTCCGCGTCGGTGAAGAACACCGCCGACCCGCGCACACCGGACGCCTCCACGACACCGCTCACCCGGAACCGGCGGACCGTCCCCCCGGTCAGCACCGCCGTGGTGGCCCCGGGCCGCAGCCGTCCCGCCGCCGCGAGCCGGCCGTCGACCGCCATCTCACCGTCGGCCCGCGGCGCCGTCCCGGACACCACCCGGTACGGGGCGAGCGCCGCGCTCCCCCAGCCGTGCCCCGCCGCCTCCACCTCCGGCGCCGCCGCCGGCGCCACCGCGATCGAACGGTCCGCCACCGCGCTCGCGACACCCGGCACCGCGGCGATCCGGCGGGCCAGCGCGTCCGGGACGCCGCCGCGCTCGGGCAGCGTCACCGTGCTGGTCTCGGTGTCGCCGAACTCCTTGTGCGTGATCGTGAGGTCGCGGTGGGCGACCACGGCGAACGCCTCGGCGTACCGCTGCGTCTCCCCCTGGTAGCGGAGCCCCGACTCCACCAGCAGCCCGCACACCGTGAGGATCATGACGCCCGCGGCGAGCGCGATGAACGTCGCCACGAAATCGCCCTTGTGGAACCGCAGCATCCGCGCGGCCAGTGCGAGCACGCCTCAGCCCTCCCGGCTCGCGGCGGGCTGCCGCCGGCCGAGCATCGCCAACTGCTCGGCAATCCGCTGGACGCCCGGCTGCGGCATGTCCTGCACGATCCGGCCGTCCGCGAGGACCATCACCCGGTGGGCGTAGGACGCGGCGACCGGATCGTGGGTCACCATGATCACCGTCTGGCCGGCCTGGTCGACCACCGACCGCAGCAGCGCCAGCACCTCCGCCGCCGTCCGGGTGTCCAGCGCGCCGGTCGGCTCGTCGCAGAAGATCACCTCCGGCCGGCCGACCAGCGCCCGGGCGATCGCCACCCGCTGCTGCTGGCCGCCGGACAGCTCCGCCGGCCGGTGCCGGAGCCGGTCGCCCAGCCCGATCCGTCCGATCACCTCCGCGACCCATGCCGGATCCGGGCGGACGCCCGCCAGCCGCGACGGCAGCATGATGTTCTGCTCGACGGTCAACGCCCCCACCAGGTTGAACGCCTGGAAGACGAAGCCGATCCGGCGGCGGCGCAACTCGGTCAGCTTCTTCTCAGACATCGCCGACAGGTCGGTGTCCCCAATCCGGACCCGGCCGGAACTCGGCCGGTCCAGGCCCGCCGCGCAGTGCAGCAACGTGCTCTTGCCGGAACCGGACGGCCCCATCACCGCGGTCATCGTCCCCCTGGCGAACCAGGCGTCGACGCCGGCCAGCGCCACAACGGGCCGCTCACCACCGCCGTACGTCCTACTGACACGTTCGACACTGACGGCGTATGGCGCCGGGGGCATGGACATCGGCTGGTGCCTTCCGGGGGGCTTCGGTTCGGAGGCTCCCGACGCTAGGGAGATCGCCGACCCGCAACAATGCAGCCAGTGGCCCACCCGTGGTAGCGCAGGCTGTACCGCCCGTCGCGAGTGGCGGGCGTAAGCCGGAGTGGCCGGTACCTCGTCGCCCCACCGGTCGTTCCGGAACGCGACCGAGGCGATCTGCTGCCGGGCTCGCGCCGCGCTTCCTCGATCGCGCGGGTGACAGCGATCTACTTGGTGCGCTCCCGTCCTGATCGGACGCGAAAGCGAACGGCTCCACAAGAAGGCCGCAGACCTCAGCGCGCGGGCCGTCATCACCGACACGGCCGAACGGTTCGCGGCCAAGAGCGGCCCGCCGTGGTCGTCAACACCATCGGCGACTACGCGAGGACGACCACGGTGATCGCCCGCGCCTGCGTGCCGCGCGACCTGGCCGCCGTCCCCTGGCCTGCTCGACCTGCACGAGGACACCATCGCGCAAGGCAGCACGCTGGTGACCGGCTTCAGCTTCGGCGTGCCGACGACCGAGGCCGTCGTAGCCGAGCTGCGCAAAAGCCGCCCCGCCCTCGCACGCCTCGGCGCCGCCCCCAGCACCTGGCTCTGCCCGACGGGGAGAACGCGAAGTCCGCCGGCACCCCCTCCACCGGACTGCTCGCCGCCCAGTGCGCCAGCAATGCACATCGGTGACCTTGACCACCGGCCTGGCCCCCACCTCGCCCGTCCTGCGGGCCGTAGCCGTACTCCCCATCGCCGGAAAGCTGCTGTCCATCAACCCCCTCCGGCGCTTCGCCGTCCGCCGGCTCGCCGGCACCAAGCTCAAGGTCGCCACCTTCGTCCTCCCCCGGACCAGGCCGCTGATCGAACTGCTGCTCTCGACGGTCACTCGCGACTTGCTCACCACAAGCGCCTGCTTCTGGGTTCCGCGACAGCACGAGAGCCGCCCGAACATGGATTGCGACGAACAGCAACGGCGAGCACGAGGCACCGCAGGCGCGGGATACGAAGCGCGGCCGGACGTGGAGCGCCAGGTACTGCGGGCGCGGAACGCGACGAGCAGCCGTACGTGCAACGCGACGAGTTGGGGCAGCGCGGCGGCGAGCGATGTCCGGGTGAGGAGACATCGGGCGTTCGGCGAGGGGTGTGAGGGGTGTTGGCGGAGGGGTCGGCCGTGCGGTGGGGTGGCGCTGGCGTACGGGGCCGCCCCTCCAAAGTCAAGGGCGCCTTCGGCGTCGCTTCGCGATGGACTTCGTCCACCCTTGACTTTGGAGCCTCTGCGGCCCCTGAGGCAGCGCTTAAGGGGCAGGCTCCGCCTGCCCCGCCTGGTCGCGCCACCCCACCGCCCCCGAACCAGCGGACCAAGCGAGGATGTCGAGATGGGTGCGGTGGCTCCGACCACGTAGGGAACCGTCCCCACGACGAAGGAGCTCCCGATGTCGGAGAACACGCGCAGCACCCGTCCGCGACGGCCGCCACGAAGCGCTCGCGGTCCTCATCGGCAAATGGATCAACGAAGGCCACACGATCGAGACCACGGAGACCCCATCGGTTCCGATCCTCACCAGTGATGTCTACGAGTGGGCACCTGGCGGGTTCTTCGTCGTCCACTCGGCCTTCAAAGGATCGGCAACCGCACGCGTTGCACCGCAGCGATGACCGACGACGGCATGAACTGGTCCCCATCGATGGATGTCACCCTCCGCAAGGTCGCCTGATCCCGCCTGGGCCGCCGCCCCCGGCGCCTTTCCCCGTCCCCGTCCATCGCCGTAGTCAGCATGGTGGCGACTGTGAGCGGACATGGGCATGCCGGTTCGCCCGAGATCCGGATTGGATTCGGGCGAACCGGTGACGTGGAGGTGGGGCGGGTTACGCGGCCCAGTTGGCGGTGGTGTCGGGCGGGCCGAACGCCCCCGGTGGCCCGCTACCCGTCCGGGGTCTGGATCTTGATCGGGCGCCTGGTGGTGGCAGCAATCGGTAGATGTACCGCCCGTCGGGATCTTTGCCGATCCCGATCTGATCTGGGCTGGCGTGTTTGAACCGGTTGTGCCATCCGCAGGTCAGGGTGAGTTGGTCGATGTCGGTGGGGCTGTTTCCCAGGGCCCATCCGTTGACGTGGTCGACCTCGCACAGCGTCCCGGGGATCTCGCATTCCCGGACCGCGCAGGTCGGGTACAGGGTTTCGAGGACTTGGCGTTGGGCGGCGCTGGCGAACCGCTCCCGGTAGCCGAGGTACAGCGGCGTGTGCCCTCGCCCGAGGATCAGCGGTGACACTCCTGCCGATAGGGCGATGCGGCGGGCTTGGGCGGCGGGGATCGGTGTCCCGTCGGTGAGGCGGGCGGGGGCGTTGCCGCCGGTCAGTGTCTCCAGGTTGCAGATGACGGTGACCTTGGTGGCCTTGTGCCCACCGGATAGGACGCTGGACAGGGCGGCTGCGGTGCGCTCCCCGACGTCGCGGGTGTCCTCAGGCCCGGCCGGCTTGACCAGCGGAGCCAGAGTCCCGTCCCAGATCGCAGCGTCCTCGGCGTTCAACCAGCCTTTGATGTAGCGGCCGCCGTCCAGGGAGCCGGTGCTGGTGATCCACGATTTGGCGTACCCGCGCTTGACGTCCTCACCGGGGACGGCCTCGGTGCCGTCGCGTTCGGCGATCACGTCGCAGATGCGGCGGCCGAACACTCCCACCTTCGCCGCTGAGAAGCCTTGGTCGACGAAGCTCAGCAGGGTTGTCTCGGCTTCGGCGCAGTCGGTGTCCTCCAAGCGGGCCACACTCTGCGCGACCGTGGCCGCATATCCGTAGGACAGCTCCCCGCAGGCGAGGCGTTCGGCGACTTTCGGGAGGCGGTGCCGTTGGCGGGCGAGGATGAGGCGTTCGGTGGTGCGGTTCTCCCGCATGCCAAGCCGGGACCGTAGCCATGCCCGGGTGGAGGGGTATCCCCACCGCTTCTGTTCACCTGTGACATCGACTCGGCGAATGAAACCGACCAGTGCGCTTTCCTGAATATCGCAGGCAGCGGCAAGGCTCTCGGTGAGTTCCAGACACGCCGCCGCCGACTCCGGGGCTTCGCGCTGGGCGAGTTCAGCGGCGATCGCCGAGACCGCGTCCACCAATTGAATGGTGGACGCGGTCTCCAGGTCGACCGTCACTGATTGCATAGGTAAATCATACCCTACGTGGCCGGCAAAAGTCGGCTCGACGGACCCTTATTTCGATGCTCCGCGAAAAGGTATGGCTAGATATACCCGCGGCATACTGATCATCCTCTAC
>NZ_JBGNUT010000039.1:0-98347 GCF_041951385.1 Actinomadura sp. NTSP31
TCAAGGGCGCCTTCGGCGTCGCTTCGCGATGGACTTCGTCCACCCTTGACTTTGGAGCCTCTGCGGCCCCTGAGGCAGCGCTTAAGGGGCAGGCTCCGCCTGCCCCGCCTGGTCGCGCCACCCCACCACCCCCTTCCGTAAGGAAGCATCGGCGGCCTGGTTGAATCGCCGAACCGTCGAATCGCGTAACCGCAGAAAGATCCCTGCGAGTGGGCGTTCGCTTGCGCAGTCAGATACTCGGTGGCATTCGGGCTGTGAAATACCTTGAAGAATCCAGCTCCAGTGACTCCAATTGTCGGACGCTCAGGGTATTCTTTACCTATGCAATCAGTGACGGTCGAGCTTGAGGCCGCGTCCACCCGTGAGTTGGTGAACGCGCTCTCCGTCATTGCCACTGAACTTGCCGCCCGCGAGGTTCCCGACTCGGCGGCGGCCTGCCTGGAACTGACGGAGACGCTAGCGGCCGCCGTCGATATGCAGGAAAGCGCGTTGGCCGGATTCATCGGCCGGGTGGACGCCGCAGGTGAGCATCGCCGGTGGGGATATCCCTCCGCGCGGGCCTGGCTGCGCTCACGCCTCGGGCTGCGCGAGAACCGCGCCAAGGAGCGCCTCACCCTCGCCCGCCAACGGCACCGCCTCCCGCAAGTGGCCGAGCGGCTGGCGGCCGGAGACCTGTCCTACGGCTACGCCACCACCGTGGCCGACTCGGTCGCCCGCCTGGACGACACCGACTGCGCCACCGTAGAGGCCACGCTGCTGCAGATGGCCGACGACGGGTTCTCTCCTGGCAAGGTGGCCGCGTTCGGGCAGCGGATCCGGGACGTCATCGCCGACCGCGACGGCACCGGGCAAGCGCCCGGCGACGTCAGGCGGGGATACGAGCGGTCCTGGATCACGTCGACGCGGTCACTGGACGGCGGTCGCTACATCAAGGGATGGCTGAACGCCGAGGACGCCGCCATCTGGGACGGCACTCTCGGCCCGCTGGCCAAGCCGGCCGGGCCTGAGGACCACCGCGATGTGGCGGAGCGGACGGCGGCGGCGCTGTCCAGCATGCTGTCGGGCGGGCACCAGACCACGAAGGTCACCGTCCTCTGCGACCTGGACACGTTGACCGGCGGCGACACACCGGCACGGTTGACCGACGGCACGCCGATCCCGGCGGCGCAGGCCCGCCGCATCGCGCTGGCGGCCGGGGTGTCGCCCCTGCTACTGGGACGCGGCAACACCCCGCTGTATCTGGGGCACCGGCAGCGATTCGCCAGCGCGGCGCAGCGCCAAGTACTGGAGGCGCTGTATCCGTCGTGTGCGGTGCGGGAATGCGAGATCCCCGGGACGCTGTGCGAGGTCGACCACGTCCACGGCTGGGCCCTCGGGAACTCGCCGACCGACATCGACCAGCTCGCCCTGACTTGCGGCTGGCATAACCGCTTCAAGCACGCCAAGCCCCACCAGATCGCCATCGGCAAGGATCCGGACGGGCACTGGGTGTACCGGCTCCTGCCACCCACCACCACACCGCCGCGAACCAGCGACCCACCCCGGCCGAGCGGCCCGCCGCCGACCGGCTGGGCCGCCTGACCACCCACCCGTCGCCCGTCACCGCTAATGCTGGAGGACGGATACATCGGCGTGCTCGCCACCCGGATGCACACAACCGCCACTGCGCGACCCGACGCCGACACCTGCCCGCGTGCCGTCGCGAACACCCGGCGTCACGCCAGAGCCGCTTGCCGTTGCGAACCTATTCCGTCCGCGACGCCAGGCGCGCGAGGAGCGCGGCGAAGTCCCGCCGGGTGACGGTGAGGTGCCCGGCGGCGGTGTCCTTGCTGTCGCGCACGCCGATGCGGCCATTCAGGTCGGCAACCTCGACGCAGTTGCCTTCGTCGCCGCCGCTGTAGCTGCTCTTGCGCCAATGGCGTCCGCTGGTCACGGCTTTTATGCCAGGCGGGTGAGGAGGGCGGTGAAGTCCCGCCGGGTGAGGGTGAGGTGTCCGGCGGCGGGGTTCTTGCTGTCGCGGACGCCGATGTGCCCGTCCAGGTCGGCGACCTCGACGCACTCGCCTTCGTTGCCGCCGCTGTGCGTGCTCTTGCGCCAGTGGGTCATGGTTGTGACGCCAGGCGGGTGAGGAGTGCGGCGAAGTTTCGCCGGGTGAGGGTGAGGTGTCCGGCGGCGGGGTTCTTGCTGTCCCGGACGCCGATGTGCCCCTCCAGGTCGGCGACCTCGATGCAGTTGCCTTCGTCGGCGCCGCTGTGGGTGCTCTTGCGCCAATGGACCCTGGGCAGCTGGGGGGTGTTCATGCTTGCGACGCTACCTCGTCAATGAGTTCTATCGAAGCGGTTCTGCTGAGTGCCGCTTCGAGCAACTGCTCGAAAATGTCCTCGTGTGTGGCGACCTTGTCCTCGTCCTCCACGAAGATGCTCTCACCGAGCAGATCACATACGGACACGGTGACTCGTCCGGGTGGGCGCAGGGAGAGGAGAAGATACGGGGTGATGAGCGCGAGGTACTCGCTGGCCGTGTTGGGCAGGATGCGGATTTCCACGTGATCGAGCCGGGCGGTTCCGGCCAGTTGCCGGACCTGCGCAAGCAGGATTGTCGGATCAGCCCCGACCTGGTTGTGAAGAACGGCCTCCGCGATGATCGCCACGTAGCGGGGCGGGGCAGGACGGCTCAGCACCCGCTGGCGTGACAGTCGGAAGTCGACGAGCGTCTTGACATCGCGCGGGTGTTTGGCCCGGCCGATTGCGATGATCTTCCGGGCATAGTCGGGAGTCTGGAGGAGCCCTGGCACGATGCTGGGCTCGAAGTTGCGGATTTCGGCTGCGTCTTCTTCCAGGCTGGCCAGATCTAGGGCAGCGGCCGAGATACGGCCCTCCCGTTCTCGTACCCACGTGCCCGGTTGGTGGGTGGCGAGGTGGAGGAGGGACTGGCGGAGCGGGCCGTTCTCGATGCCGTAGAGGTCGAGGAGGTCGCTGAGTTCGTCGGGGGAGATGGCCTGGAGGCCGTTCTCGACCATGCTCATCCAGCCCTGGGAGCGGCCGAAGCGGCGGGCGACGGTGGCGACGGTCAGGTGGTGGCGGTCGCGGGCTTTGCGGAGCGCCGAGCCGATCCGGCGCTGGCGGACGGTGGGGGCGGTACCGGAGGGCATCCTTCAAGAATGTCACCGAGTGTGTCGAGGTGGTGACCGGTTGAACGTTCAGTCCGGAAACGTTCAGAGCCGGTACCGGGAGGCCGTCGGGCGGCGAGTGTGGCGGGCGTTTCCGAATCGAGGGGAGGCGCATGATGGGAGCGCCCGAGAACAGAGGGGCGGGCCCCGGCGGGCTGGTCGTGGTGGGCGCGCTCACGCTTCCGGGCGTCCGGCGGTCCGTCGGGCACGCGCGGCGGTTCCTGCGGGACATGGTGCCCCCGGACCATCCGGGGCTGGACGACCTGGTGACGGTCGTGAGCGAGCTCGTCTGCAACGCCGTCACCCACACGGCTTCGGGCGACGGCGGACGGGTGACGGTGAGCCTGCTGGCCGGGAGCGGTTGCCTGCGTCTGGAGGTGGCCGACGACGGTGCGGGCGGCGGGCGTCCGCGGCTCAAGGCGGAGACCGGTGCCGAGAGCGGGCGCGGGCTGCGGATCGTGGACGCCCTGACGCGCGGTTGGGGGTTCCGGCCGGACGGGCCCGGCACCGTCGTGTGGGCGGAGTTTCCGTCGGTCGGCCGGATTCTGTTCGGAAACACCGACAGGGGGTTGTCGCGGGGCTCCTCGACGCTGGTGCCCACAGCGTTCGAAGGAGAAGACCGATGACCGTTCCCGCGTTCAACACCGTCACCTGGTTCCAGGTCGGCACCGACGCCCCGGAGGAGGCCCGGCGCTTCTACGGCGACATGTTCGGCTGGACGTTCGCGGGGGACCCCGACGGCGGCTACGACCTGATCAGCTACCCGGGCGCCGAGGCGCCGAGCGGGGGCGTCTCGCACGAGCCGGACGCGTCCCGCAACCACGCGATGTTCCTGGTGCTGGTCGAGGACGTCGACGCCGCCTGCGATCGGACCGTGCAGTGCGGCGGCAAGGTCGCGATGCCGGCCCTGACCACGCCGGACGGCCTCACGTTCGCCTACCTGGAGGACCCGTCCGGCAACCGCTTCGGCGTCTTCAGGCCGCCGGCGTCCTGACCGCGGACACGACGAAGGGCCCCGGGCGCGGGCGCCCGGGGCCCTTCCACGGTGATCGCGGCCTACACCTCCGCGATCACCGGCTCAGCTCTCGCCGCCGGTGTTGCTCTCGGCGCTGCCGACGCCGCCGGCGAACACGTCGCTGACCTGGGCGTCCAGCTGGTAGCGGCGGATCGCCTCGGGCAGCGCCTCCGGCTTGATCTCGCCGTGCCGGGCGAGCCGGGTCAGCACGGCGAGGACGATGGACGCGGCGTCCACGTGGAAGAACCGGCGGGCGGCGGCGCGGGTGTCGGAGAACCCGAAGCCGTCGGTGCCGAGCGAGGTGAAGTCGCCGCGCACCCACGGCGCGATCTGGTCGGGGACGGCGCGCATGTAGTCCGATACCGCGACGATCGGCCCGGCGACGTTGTCGAGCGTCCGGGTGACGTACGGGACGCGCTGCTCGCTGTCGGGGTTGAGCAGGTTCTGCTCGTCGCACTCGCGGGCCTCGCGGGCCAGCTCGTTCCACGACGTGGCCGACCAGACGTCCGCGGCGACGCCCCAGTCCTCGGCGAGCAGCCGCTGCGCCTCCAGCGCCCACCGGCCGCCGACGCCGGACGCGAGGATCTGCGCCCGCGGCGGCTGCCCGTTGCCCGTGGACACCTCCGGCGCCTCCCGGAACCGGTACAGGCCCTTGAGCAGGCCGTCGACGTCGAGGCCCTCGGGCTCGACGGGCTGCTGGTAGGGCTCGTTGTAGACGGTCAGGTAGTAGAAGACGTTCTCGCCCTGCGGGTGCTCCTCGGACGAGCCGTACATGCGGCGCAGCGCGTCCTGGGTGATGTGCGCCAGCTCGAACGCCCACGTCGGGTCGTAGTGGACGCAGGCGGGGTTCGCGGCGGCGAGCAGCGGGGAGTGCCCGTCGGCGTGCTGCAGGCCCTCACCGGTGAGCGTGGTGCGGCCGGCCGTGGCGCCGAGCAGGAACCCGCGGCCCATCTGGTCGCCGAGCGCCCACATCTGGTCGCCGGTCCGCTGGAACCCGAACATCGAGTAGAAGATGTAGACGGGGATCATGTGCTCGCCGTGCGTGGCGTACGCGGTGCCGGCGGCGATCGCGGAGGCCATCGACCCGGCCTCGCTGATGCCCTCGTGCAGCATCTGGCCGCTTTCGGACTCCTTGTACGACAGCAGCAGCTTGCGGTCCACCGCGTCGTAGGTCTGCCCGTGCGGCGAGTAGATCTTGGACGTGGGGAACAGCGAGTCCATGCCGAACGTCCGGTACTCGTCCGGGGCGATCGGGACGAACCGGGCGCCGAGGTTCTCGTCCTTGATCAGGTCCTTGAGCAGCCGGACGAACGCCATGGTCGTGGCGACGTTCTGCTTGCCGGAGCCCTTCTTCAGCTCGCTGTAGACGGGGTCGCCGGGCAGTTTGAGCGCCTTGGCGCGCACGGCCCGCTTCGGCAGGAACCCGCCGAGGGCGGCGCGGCGCTCGCGCATGTACTGGATCTCGTCGGAGTCCTCGCCCGGGTGGTAGTAGGGCGGCAGCGACGCCTCGAGCGCCGAGTCCGGGATGTCCAGGTACAGGCGGTCGCGGAACTCCTTCAGCTCGGCCTTGGTGAGCTTCTTCATCTGGTGGGTGGCGTTGCGGGCCTCGAAGTCCGACCCGAGCGTCCAGCCCTTGATGGTGTGCGCGAGGATCACCGTCGGCTGCCCGACGTGCTCGCGGGCCGACTTGAACGCCGCGTACACCTTGCGGTAGTCGTGCCCGCCGCGGGACAGCTTGCGCAGGTCGTCGTCCGACAGGTGCTGGACGATCTTGCGCAGCCGCGGGTCGGCGCCGAAGAACTTCTCCCGGATGTAGTCGCCGGTCTCCACGGAGAAGGTCTGGAACTGCCCGTCGGGGGTGGTGTTCATCTGATTGACCAGCACGCCGTCGACGTCCTGGGCGAGCAGCGGGTCCCAGTCGCGGCCCCAGATGACCTTGATGACGTTCCAGCCGGCGCCGCGGAAGAACGACTCCAGCTCCTGGATGATCTTGCCGTTGCCGCGCACCGGGCCGTCCAGCTGCTGCAGGTTGCAGTTGACGACGAAGGTGAGGTTGTCCAGCTCCTCGCGGGCGGCGAGGCCGATCGCGCCGAGCGACTCCGGCTCGCCCATCTCGCCGTCGCCGAGGAACGCCCACACGTGCGAGCGGGAGGTGTCCTTGATCTTGCGGTTGTACAGGTAGCGGTTGAATCGGGCCTGGTACACCGAGTTGATCGCGGTGAGGCCCATCGAGACGGTGGGGAACTCCCAGAAGTCGGGCATCAGCCGGGGGTGCGGGTAGGACGACAGGCCGCCGCCGGGGTGCGACTGCTCCTGCCGGAACCCGTCGAGCTTCTCCTCGGGCAGGCGCCCTTCCAGGAACGCGCGCGCGTAGATGCCGGGGGCGGCGTGGCCCTGGATGAACACCTGGTCGCCGGACTCGCCGTGGTCCTTGCCGCGGAAGAAGTGGTTGAAGCCGACCTCGTAGAGGGACGCGGCGGAGGCGTAGGTGGCGATGTGGCCGCCGACGCCGAGCTCGGGGCGGTTGGCCCGCGACACCATGATCGCCGCGTTCCAGCGGATGTAGGCCCGGATGCGCCGCTCGACGTGCTCGTCGCCGGGGAACCACGGCTCCGACTCCGGCGGGATCGTGTTGATGAAGTCCGTGCTCCGCAGCCCGGGCACGCCGACCTGCAGCTCCCGGGCCCTCTCCAGGAGGCGGAGCATCACGTACCGCGCCCTGCCGCGGCCCTCGGTCTTGATGACCGTGTCCAGCGATTCCAGCCACTCCCGGGTCTCGTCCGGGTTGATGTCCGGCAGCTGGCTCGGCAGGCCGTCGCTGATGATCGAAAAGCGTTGACGTCCGGAAGCCACGGGATCCCCTCTGTGCTTGCCGTCTTTGCTGGTGGGGACCCGGACTCCGTTCGGCGTCCCGCGGTCCCCGGCGGAGGTGTCGCACCGCCTGGTTTCGTGATCCATCGTCGTCGTTCGCGACGGCTAACGCATCTCTACCAACCGGTAACCATTCTCCCCGGTCAGGCTGGGTACGCACCTTCCGAGGAGCCCTTTTTCGACGCGAACGGAGGGGAGCCATGTACGCGCGAATCGGAGACCGGCTGCACGTCCACGGCACCGTCGTCGGGCAGCACGACCGGGTGGGCGAGATCAGGGAGATCCGCGGCGACAGCGGCGGCCCGCCGTACCTGGTCCGGTACGAGGACGGCCACGAGATGCTCGTCTACCCGGGGCCGGACGCGGTCGTCGAGTCCCGCGAGGCCGCGGGGCACCCCGTCCGCTAGGGGACGGCGTGCGCCGCGCCCGGATCCGCGCGCGCCGGGATGCGTCCGGCGCCGCGGATCGGGTAGACCTGCGATCATGGAGAGCACCGTGGTCCGGGTGACCACCGGGACGCGGGAGGCCGTGCACGACATCACGGCCGAGTGCGAGCGGTTCGCCGCGGCGGCGGGCGGGGACGGCCTGCTGCACGTGTTCGTCCCGCACGCCACCGCGGGCATCGCGATCATCGAGCTCGGCGCGGGCAGCGACGACGACCTGCTCGCCGCGCTCGGCGACCTGCTGCCGGCCGACGACCGCTGGCGGCACCGGCACGGGTCGCGCGGGCACGGCCGCTCGCACGTGATGCCGGCGCTCGTCCCGCCGTATGCGACGCTACCGGTGGTGGACGGCCGGCTCGCCCTCGGAACCTGGCAGTCGGTCGCCCTGGTCGACCTCAACGTCGACAACCCGGAACGGCAGGTCCGCCTGTCCTTCCTCAAAGGATGACGGCGTGTTGTCACCCTCTGTGGAGGTCCTGTGACGTCGGCCGCCGTGATCGGGCCAATGAGCCCACCAAAAGCCGGGAAGACACTTGCGCTAGGGGCCCTCACTTGTGTGGACTGTCCCGCAAACACCGCACGGGTGCGGGCGGGCCGCCCGGCACGGGGGCCCGGAGACGAGAAATGCGCGGGACACCGTGCGGACTGACGACAATGGGAGGACTTTCGTGAGCGCGACCGCGGGTCAGGCGCAGTCTGAGCGCAGCCTGGCCGAACGGCTCGGCGTCAAGCCGGGCCAGGTGGTGCAGGAGATCGGCTACGACGACGACGTCGACGAGGAGCTTCGCCGCTCCGTCGAGGCCGTCACGGGGACCGAGCTGGTCGACGAGGACTACGAGGACGTGGTCGACATCGTGCTGCTCTGGTGGCGCGAGGAGGACGGCGACCTGTTCGAGGGCCTGACCGACGCGATGATCCCGCTCACCGGCGGCGGCAACATCTGGCTGCTGACGCCGAAGGCGGGCCGGGAGGGGCACGTCGAGCCCAGCGACATCGGTGAGGCCGCGCAGACGGCCGGGCTGTCGCAGACGAGCAGCGTCAGCGCCGCGAAGGAGTGGTCCGGAACGCGGCTGGTCGCGCCCAAGGTCCGCAAGTAGCGGCGCGGTCCGGGGCGCCCGCCGGGAGCGGCGGGCGGCCGGGCCGTCCGGCGCCGGCGGCGGGTGGCAGACTGGGCGCGTCCCCACGTCCGTGGGGGCGCCCAACACCCCCCGCCCGGGCGGGGACGATTCCGCGGGAGAGGCTTTGTCGGTTGAGGTAGGCGACAGCGCACCGGACTTCGAGCTGAAGGACCAGCACGGGACCCCGGTGAAGCTGTCGGACTTCCGGGGCGCGAAGACCGTCGTCCTGGTGTTCTATCCGCTGGCGTTCAGCGGCGTGTGCACGGGCGAGCTGTGCCAGATCAGGGACGAGCTGCCCACCCTCGGCGGCGACGACGTGCAGGTGCTGGCCGTGTCGGTCGACTCGGTGTTCGCGCTGCGCGCCTGGGCCGAGCAGGAGAAGTACCAGTTCCCGCTGCTGTCGGACTTCTGGCCGCACGGCGGGACGGCGCAGCGCTACGGCGTGTTCGACGACGAGAAGGGCCTCGCGGTCCGCGGCACCTTCATCATCGACGCGCAGGGCGTGGTCCGCTGGAAGGTCGTCAACGCCATCCCGGACGCACGCGACCTCGACGAGTACCGCAAGGCGCTCGCCGGGCTCTGAGCGAAACGGGCCGGTCCCGGCCGCGCGGCGCCGCCCGCGGCCGGATCCGGCCCCCGCACCGCTGGAGGTGTGATGCCCTGCTTCCGCTGCGGGGCGCGGCAGACCGACCCCGTGCGCGGGGCGAGCCCGTGGAGACGCGGAGTCCGGGCCGACCGCCAGGTGCTGATCTGCCCCGGCTGCCGGTCCGCCCACGACTGGGCCGACGACCTCGACCGCTGCGCGGCCTGCGGTTCCACCGCGCTGGTCTGCCGGCTCGGCGAGGTCGAGTGCCGCGACTGCGGCCACACCCGCGAGGCCGTCCGCGACGACCCGCGCGCCGCGGACCTGGTGCCGTCCAGCGCGGGCCCCCGCGCCGACCGGGGCCTGTCCGAGGAGGTCGCGGCGGCGCTGAGCCGCGTGCTGCGGCGCGGCCCGGCCGGCTGAACCCGCGCCGGTGGCCGCCTCCGGCCAGCCCTCCCCAGTCTCGTCACGCACCGTAGCCGCCGCAGGGGGCATTCCGGGCTTGACGCGGCATTTCGCCTGCTGGCACGCTGCGCCAATGCCGATCATCCTGCTGCGCCTGGCGCACCGTGTCGCGGCGCGGTCGTGGCGCGCGCCGGCGCTGGTGCTGCTCGGGGCGTTCGGCGTCGGCTGGCTGCTGATCGCGGTGTGCGAGAAGCCCGGCGCCGAGATCAAGCAGCCGTGGAACTACATCTGGTACTTCTTCGTCAGCGGCACCTCCACCGGTTACGGCGACCTGTACCCGTCCTCGACGGGCGGCCGGATCGGCGGCGTGATCGTGATCGTGGCCGGGCTCACCGCGGGCCTCGTGCTGTTCGCCGAACTGACGCTGTGGATGGCGAAGGGCAGGACGATGCGGGCCAACGGCCAGGCGCAGTTGCACGTCAAGCGGCACATCGTGGTCATCGGGTACGAGCGGGACGGGCTGCGCGCCATCATCACCCAGCTGCGCGCCGACTCCGCGTTCGCCCGCACCCCGGTCGTCGCGGTCTTCTGGCCGGGCGAGCTGACCGGCGAGAACCCCGACCCCGACCTGTACGACGTCGTCGCCTTCGACGACACCGCCTACGGGCGGGCCTGCATGGAGGCCGCGGCGACGGTCGTGGTGGTCGGCCGCACCGACGACGAGACCGTCCGGGTGATGCTGGGCGTGTCGGCCTACCTGCGGCGCCACGGGGAGCCGCCCGTCCACCTGCTGGCGGGCGTGCACGACGGCGGCCGCCGCGCCGAGATCACCGAGGCGCTCGCCCTCGTCGCCCCGGACATCGAGCCGGTCGACATCGACGACCCGGCCGTGGTCGCGGTCGCGATCCGCAACCCCGGCGTCGCCGCGATCTACCACAACCTCGCCAGCACCCTCGACGCCGACGGCACGCTGTACCGGGTCGACGTCCCCGACGGCGCCGGCGAGTGGCCGCGCCTGGACGTCGCGGTCTTCCTGCTCCGCCGCGGCAGCACCCTGCTCGCGGTCGGCGAGTCGCACCGCCCGAACGCCCGCTTCCGCCTCACCTCGAAGCCGGACGAGCTCGTCCGCGGCGGCCAGTCCCTCGCCGTCGTCGCCCCCGACCGCCCCCAGATCCCCTGGAACGAGCTCTGACCCCGCAAGGCCGCGGCCGCGTGCGATCGCGAGCGAAGCCAAGTTCGAGCCTGCGAGAACTTGATCGCGCAGCGAGGCCCCCAGGGCCGAGTCGGAGCGATGCAGCGATCGCCGCTTTGCCCGTTGAAGGAAGGCGCTCCAGCGCCTGACGCCGAGGGCGAAGCAATGGGAAGGGCCGGGAGAGCGCCCTCGCGCCCGCTTGGGCGCTCTCCCGGCCCGCCGCGTGCGCGCGGCCCGAGGCACAGGTCCGAGGCCTCGGGGCCTCCCCGCGCGCCGCGGGGTCATGGTGTTTCAGGCGGCTTGGCGGTGGTCGGCGTCCAGCAGGTGGTAGAGCAGGAGGAGCTGGGTGATCGCGAGGGGGTCGCTGGTGTCGGTGTCGCCGAGGCGGCCGAGGGCGTCGGGGGCGGGCAGGCCGTCGCCGGCGCGGGGGCCGAGCCGTTCCCAGATGGCCTTCTTGACGACCTGGGACTCCTCGGGCGAGACGTAGCCGTGCACGTGCAGGGCGTCGACGGGCCGCCCGTCGTCGTCGCGGTGCAGGCGCAGGTGCAGGAGCTTGTCGGTGTCGCCGGGGGTGCCGTCCAGGACGTCGGCGAGTTCGGGGTGGTCGATGGTGGGGCGCAGGAGCAGCTCGGCCGAGAGGGGGGTGCCGGGCGGGTCGAGCCGGCCGGCGACGGGCGCGAACCGGACGACGATGTCGGCGTACTTGCGCTGCGGCCGGATGTAGGCGGCGCTCTCCGGCTCGCGGCGGGCGAGTTCGGCCATGACCTGCTCGGGGCTGTAACCGCGCTTGTCGCAGTCGCGGCGGACCTTCCAGGAGTGCCGGAGCGGTTCGGGCGGGTCGAGGTAGACGGTGATGTCGAAGCAGGCGCGGGCGAGCCGGGTGTGCAGGGGGAGCAGGCCCTCGACGATCACGAAGTCGCGGGGCTCGACCAGTTCCGGCCGGACGAGTTCGCCGGTGGCGTGGTCGTAGACCGGTTTGAGGATCGGCTCGCCCATCGAGAGCAGCTGCAGGTGCTGCTCCATGACGTCGATGTGGTTGCAGTCGGGGTGCAGCGCCGTGAACGGTTTTCCGGCGCGTTCGGCCCGGTCGTAGCGGTGGTAGTCGTCGACGCAGACGGCCGTCATCCGCTCGGCCCCGAGACACCGCACAAGCCCCCTGGTCAGTGTGGTCTTGCCCGCCGCGCTGTCCCCGGCGATGGCGAGCATGACGGGGCGGCGGCCCGACCCGCGCGCCCGGAGCATATGCACGATCCGATGGGGCACCTGGCTCCTCCGTCCTGCGGAATCCGGTTTTCGAGAGGGAGCGTAGGCCGGTCCCGCCGCGGGTGCGTCCCCCGGCCGGGGGAGAGCGGGGGTGAAGATGGCGGGAGGCCCCGCCGGCGCGGGGCTACTGGTGAGTAGCTTCGGGTTGTTATCGTGCCGGAATGGGCGCCCCCGTACGCGTCGTCCTGGTGGACGACCACGAGATGATCCTCGCCGGACTGCAGGCGATGCTGGCCGGATTCGCCGGGCGGGTGCGCGTCGTGGGGCAGGCGGGCACGGGGGCCGAGGCCACCCGCCTGGTCACCGCGCTGCGTCCCGACGTCGTCCTGCTGGACGTGCGGCTCGGCCCCGAGAGCGGCCTGGACCTGTGCCGGCTGCTCACCGGCCGCGTCCCGGAGGCGCGGGTGGTGTTCCTGTCGGTGTACGACGACGAGCAGTACGTCTTCGAGGCGCTGCGCGCCGGCGCGGGCGGCTACCTGCTGAAACGGGTGGACGGCCCGGAACTCGTGCGGCGCCTGGAGGAGGTCGCGCAGGGCGAGACGGTCGTCGATCCGACGCTCGCCGGGCGGATGGCGGTGACGGCCGCGCGGCTGACCCGCGGCGAGTTCTGGCCGGGCGCGAACCGGGGGCTGACGCAGCGCGAGAGCGAGGTGCTGTCGCTGCTGGTCGGCGGCCTGTCCAACAGGGCGATCGCGGCCCGCCTGGTGCTCAGCGAGGAGACGGTGAAGAGCCACCTGCGGGCGCTGTACCGCAAGCTGGAGGTGGCCGACCGGTCGGCGGCCATCGCGGTCGCCCTGCGCGAGGGGCTGTTCCGGTGACGGCGTCGCCGCTGTCGCCGGCGGAGCTGCTCGCCGGGCGCGGCAACGACCTGCTCGTCCGGATCGTGGCGGTGGCCTGCTCCGACCGGGAGCTGCCGCGGCTGGCCGAGGAGCTGGCCGGGCTGGTCGTCCGGTCGGCGCGCGCGCTGACGTTCTGCGACGTGTACGTCCTGGACGACGAGGAGCGGGGGCTCGAATGGGCGGGCCCGGCCGTCCCGCTGGGGGAGGGCGACGTGGGCTGGGTCGCCGCGCATGGCCGTCTCCGCGCGCACACGGACGGACGAGGCGTCGCGATCCCCGTCCGCAGCGGGAACGCCACGATCGCCGTGGTGGACGTGCGGTCCGCGGGCCCCTGCCCGGCCGACGACGTCGCGCTTGTCACCGCGCTGGCGGAGCTGTTCGCGCCGGTGCTGTGCTCGTGCCGGCGGCTGCGCGCCGCCCGCGAGCGCGAGCACGCCGCCGAGCGGTTCGCCGAGCGGGCCGTGGAGGCGCAGGAGGCCGAGCGGTCCCGGCTGAGCCGGGAGATCCACGACGGCATCGCGCAGCGGCTGGCCAGCCTGGGCTTCCACCTGTCGGCGGCCGAGCGGGCGCTGCCCGAGCACCATCCGGAGGGGCTCGCGCAGATCATGATCGCGCGGAAGCTGTGCGAGCTGGCGGCGGCGGAGACGCGGGCGGCGATCGGCGGGCTGCGGCCGCCCGTGCTGGACGACCTCGGCCTGTCGGCGGCGCTGGCGACGCTCGCCCGCGAGGCCGGGGACGGCCTGGGGCCGTCCGGCGTCATCGACGTGACCGTGACCGTGGAGGGGGAGCTGGAGGAGGAGCTGCCCGACCACGTGCAGACCGCGCTGTACCGGATCGCTCAGGAGGCGGTCGGCAACAGCCTGCGGCACGCGTCCGCGACCTGCGTGGACCTGCTGCTGGAGCACTCCCGCGACCGGGTCCGGCTGAAGGTCACCGACGACGGCACCGGGTTCTCGGTGCGGGACGTGTTCGCGCAGGGCGCGCGCGCGGAGCGGACCCGGCGCACCGACTCCTACGGCCTGCGCGGCATGCGGGAGCGCGCCGAGCTGCTGGGCGGACGGGTCACCGTGACCAGCCGCCCCGGGGTCGGCACGACCGTCGAGGCGGTCGTCCCGGTTCCGGGACGGGGGCGTGCCGCGGGCCTCAGCCCGCGCTGAGCACCCGGAAGGCGATCCCGGCGGCGGTCAGCCGCCCGATCAGCGCGTCGCCCATCGCGGCGGCCGTGGTGACCTGCCCGGACGTCGCCGGCAGGTCGTCGTGGACGAGGCACAGCGCCGACTGCGCGAGCATCTTCGCCGTCTCGCCGTAGCCGGGGTCGCCGCCCGCGACCTCCGTCACGACCCGCTTCCCGCCGCCCTCGCCGACGAACTTCACGCTGAACCAGTTGCGGGCGCGCCGCTCGGCGGACGGCCCGTCGCCCGGTGCGCGCAGCCGCAGCAGCAGCGACCGGGTGGGCGGGAGCTGCGCGAGGGCGAGCAGCGCGCCGGAGCCGGCGGCCATGCCGGCGGCGACGGGCAGCCGCTTGACCGCGAGGTAGTGGCCGTAGGAGAAGTCCGGGCCGTACCGGTCGAGCGCGGCGGCCGAACGGGCGACGATCTGCGGGTCGATGGTCGGCAGCGGGAGCGTCCAGCCGTCGCCGATGCGGGCCTTCGGGACGGGCCGCCGCGAGATCCGGACCGTCCGGTTCGCCGGCCGCCCCTCGGCGCGGCGGCGCTCGCGTTCGGCCCGCATCATGCCGGTGACGTCGGCGAAGATGCCGACGGCGGAGGCGATCGTGCCGCCCGACGCGTCGCCGTGCACGCGCAGGAACCCTTCGACGTGCAGCGGGACGCCCTCCGGCAGCTGCTTCACGGTGAAGTACGCGCCGAGGTCGTGCGGGATCGAGTCGAAGCCGCAGGCGTGGATGATCCGGGCGCCGCTGCGGACCGCCTCGTCGTGGTACTTGAGGTACATCCGGTCGACGAAGGTGGGCTCCCCGGTGAGGTCGACGTAGTCGGTCCCGGCGCGCGCGCACGCCGCGACGAGCGGCTCGCCGTACTGGACGTACGGCCCGACCGTCGTGATGACGACCTTGGCCGACCGCGCCACCTGCTCGATCGAGCCCGGGTCGGTGGTGTCGGCGTGCAGCAGCGGAAGCCCGGCGCACGCCGGGTCGATCGCGGCGGCCCGGTCGCGGACGGCGGCGAGCTTGGCCTGGTTGCGGCCGGCCAGCGCCCAGCGCGTCCCCGGGTCGGCGTGCTCCGCCAGGTACTCGGCGGTGAGGGCGCCCGTGAAGCCGGTGGCGCCGAACAGAACGATGTCGTACGGGCGGTCGGTGGTCATGGTCGCGCCTCTCCGGTACCGAACGGAATCTGTACCGAACACGATTCTGTCGTGCCCGGCGCCCGTCGTGGAGCCGCCTCGCCGCCGATGTGAGCGACCGCACTGCGCCCCTGCGAGCTCGGGCTCGTGCTCGCGGAAACGCCGCTAAGGTAGGCCCCTACGAGGGGGGATGGTGGCGTGATCGGGCTCGCGGTGGCGATGGACGCCGGCGCCGTACTCTCCCTGTGCTGGTCGGCCGCCGGCGTGCTGCGCCCCAAGAGCGTGCCGGGCGGCGGCGACGGCGGACGCTCCGTCGCGGTCGCGCTCATCGGCGTCAGCCTCATCCTGCTGTCGGTGCCCCTGTGGAGCCTGCCCTGACGGGTGCGGTCCAGCCCGGCGCGTCCAGCAGGTGCCGGACGAACAGCAGCGTCGTCGGGGTCGGCGCGGCGCCCCCGACCGCGTGCCACGGCCGGTCGAGGGGCATGCCCGGTGCGTCGATCACCACGAGCCGCCCGGCCGCCAGTTCGGCGCCGACCGCGTCCCGCGACACCAGCGCCACCCCCAGCCCGGCCGCCGCGCCGGCGATCACCGCGCCGTTCGAGCCGAGCACCAGCCGGGGCGGCGCCACCTCCCGTTCGGCCAGGTAGGCGTCCGCGGACGCCCGCGTCCCCGAGCCCGGCTCGCGCATCACCCACGGCGTGCGGGCGGGCGAGAAGCCGTCCGCGACGTCCGGTGCGCCGACCACGACCAGCTCGTTCGGACGCGTCGCCAGCACGGTCGCGGCCGCGTCGGCCGGCGGGCGGCCCGCCAGCACGAGGTCGGCCCCGTGGGCGGCGAGGCTGCTCCACACCTGCCGCCGCGGACCGACCTCCAGGGCCAGTTCGACGTCGGGCCAGCGCGTCCGGAACGAGGCGAGCAGGTCGGGCAGGACCTGGTCGGCGGCCGTCGTCACCGCCGCCAGCCGCAGCGGCCCGCGTCCCGGATCGGCCGCGCCGCGCGCCGCCGCCCGCCCCTCCTCCAGCAGGCCGAGGACCTGCCGCGCGTACCCGGCGTAGACGGTCCCGGCCGGGGTCAGCCGGATCCCGCGCCCCACCCGCCGGACGAGCGGGACGCCGAGGTCGCGGGTCAGCGCCGCGACCGCCGCCGACACCGCCGACTCCGTCACGTACAGGCGCAGCGCCGCCGCCCGCACGGACCCGGTGTCGGCGAGCGCGACGAACGTCCGCAACCGCGCCTCCGTCACGTCCGGCCTCCTCGTTCAAGTGAATGCTTGATGGTCACCGTAGAACACTTGATGGACAGCGCAAGTGTCCGGAGGTGAAGCTCGAGCCGTCACGGTTCCACGTGGCCGGGACGCGGCGCTCCGGCCCCATTCCCCTGGGCATGCCGTCCTTCGCGGGACGGAGCCGCCGCGTCCCGCCATCACGCGAAGGAGATCGGCGATGAGTTCGGGCAGATGGTCGGCGGGCGTGATCCCCTATGCGGAGATGGGCTACTGGAAGCCCGACTACGAGCCGAAGGACAGCGACGTCCTCGCCGCCTTCCGGATCACGCCGCAGCCGGGCGTCCCGCCGGAGGAGGCCGGCGCGGCGGTCGCGGGCGAGTCGTCCACCGCCACCTGGACGGTCGTGTGGACCGACCGGCTCACCTCCTACGAGAACTACCAGGCCAAGTGCTACAAGGTGGAGCAGGTCCCCGGCCAGGAGGGCCAGTTCATCGCCTACATCGCCTACGACCTCGACCTGTTCGAGGAGGGGTCGATCGCGAACCTGACGTCTTCCATCATCGGGAACGTCTTCGGGTTCAAGGCGCTGAAGGCGCTGCGCCTGGAGGACATGCGGATCCCGACCCACTACGTGAAGACGTTCCAGGGGCCCGCGCACGGCATCGTGATGGAGCGCGAGTACCTGGGCAAGTTCGGGCGCCCGCTGCTCGGCGCGACGGTGAAGCCCAAGCTCGGCCTGTCGGCCCGCAACTACGGACGCGTCGTCTACGAGGCCCTGCGCGGCGGCCTCGACTTCACCAAGGACGACGAGAACATCAACTCCCAGCCGTTCATGCGCTGGCGCGACCGCTTCCTGTACTGCATGGAGGGCGTCAACCGGGCGCAGGCCGCGACGGGCGAGGTCAAGGGCCACTACCTCAACGTCACCGCCGCGACGATGGAGGACATGTACGAGCGCGCCGAGTTCGCCAAGGACCTCGGCAGCGTCATCGTCATGATCGACCTGACCATCGGGTACACGGCGATCCAGTCGATGGCGAAATGGGCGCGCAGGAACGGCGTCATCCTGCACCTGCACCGCGCCGGGCACTCCACCTACACGCGGCAGAAGAACCACGGCGTGAACTTCCGCGTCATCGCCAAGTGGATGCGGCTCGCCGGCGTCGACCACATCCACGCCGGGACGGTCGTCGGCAAGCTGGAAGGCGACCCCAACAGCGTCCGCGGCTACTACGACACCCTCCGCCTCGGCCACGTCCCCGCCGACCCGCGCAAGGGCCTGTACTTCGACCAGGACTGGGCGTCGCTGCCGGGCTGCATGCCCGTCGCGTCCGGCGGCATCCACGCCGGGCAGATGCACCAGCTCCTGCACTACCTCGGCGAGGACTCGATCCTGCAGTTCGGCGGCGGGACGATCGGCCACCCGATGGGCATCGCCGCCGGCGCCACCGCCAACCGCGTCGCCCTCGAGGCGATGATCAAGGCGCGGAACGAGGGCCGCGACTACCTCGCCGAGGGCCCCGACATCCTGCGCGCCGCCGCCAAGCACAGCCGCGAGCTGGACGTCGCCCTGTCCACCTGGGGCGACATCACCTTCACCTACGAGTCCACCGACACCCCCGACGTCGTCGAGACCCCCGTGAGCGTGTGACATGCGAATCACCCAAGGGACCTTCTCCTACCTGCCCGAGCTGACCGACGACGAGATCACCAAGCAGATCGCCTACGCGCTGGACCAGGGCTGGCCCTGCTCGGTCGAGTTCACCGACGACCCGCACCCGCGCAACGCCTACTGGGACATGTGGGGGCTGCCGATGTTCGACCTCGCCGACCCCGCCGGCGTCCTGTACGAGGTGAAGGAGTGCCGCAAGGCGTACCCGAACCACTACGTCCGGCTGAACGCCTACGACGCGCACTACGGACGCCAGACCACCGCGCTCCAGTTCATCGTGCAGCGCCCGCCCGTGGAGCCCGGCTTCCGCCTCGACCGCGAGGAGACGTCCGACCGGCGCATCCGGTACACGCTGCACTCCTACGCGACGGACCGTCCCGAAGGCGAGCGTTACGGGGACGCGCGTTGAGCGACCGCCCCGGCTTCGGCATGAGGCCCTCCGAAAACGGCTCCCCGGCGGACCCACCCCAGGCTCCCGCCGCCGGGGAGCCGGCCCCGCCGCCCCGGCTGCCCGCCGACGCGCGCGTCGACCTCGCCCGGGAGCGCGCCGACTCGCACGCCGGCGAGATCCTGGACGCCCTGGACGCCGAACTCGTCGGCCTCGCCCCGGTGAAGACCCGCATCCGGGAGATCGCCGCGCTGCTCCTCGTCGACCGCGTCCGCGCCCGCTTCGGCATCGACTCCGGACGTCCCAACCTGCACATGTGCTTCACCGGCAGCCCCGGAACCGGCAAGACGACCGTCGCCGTCCGGCTCGCCGAACTGCTCCACCGGCTCGGTTACGTCCGCAAGGGCCACCTGGTCTCCGTCACCCGCGACGACCTCGTCGGCCAGTACGTCGGTCACACCGCGCCCAAGACCAAAGAAGTGTTGAAACGGGCTATGGGCGGCGTCCTGTTCATCGACGAGGCGTACTACCTGTACCGGGCGGAGAACGAGCGCGACTACGGGCAGGAGGCCATCGAGATCCTCTTGCAGGTCATGGAGAACCAGCGGGACGACCTCGTCGTCGTCTTGGCCGGCTACAAGGACCGCATGGACTCCTTCTTCGCGTCCAACCCCGGCATGAGCTCCCGCATCGCCCACCACATCGACTTCCCGGACTACAAACCGGACGAACTCGAGGCGATCGGGCACCTGATGATGGAGCGCGAGGGCTACACCCTCGCCCCGGAGACCCAGCCGGTGTTCCGCGACTACCTCGACCGGCGCCGCGGCCAGCCGCGCTTCGCCAACGCCCGCTCCGTCCGCAACGCCATCGAACGCGCCCGCCTCCGCCACGCCAGCCGCCTCGTGGCCGCCGCGGAGGAGGTCGACCGCACCGCCCTCACCACCCTGCGACCGGAGGACTTCCTCACCAGTCGCGTCTTCCTGTGATCCGCGGCACCCCGAATGAGGTCGCGATCACAGTCGGGAAAGGGATTCACCTCTTCATGTCCTAGTGTTAAGACGAGACATGAAGAGGTGGGGGAGAAGTTGCTGAACCCTGAGGATCTGTACGAGCTGGACACCGACCTGCCGGAGATGACCGGCCCGGTGCTGCTGCACAGCCTCGACGGCTTCGTCGACGCCGGATCCACCGGGCAGCTGGTGCGCGAGCACCTGCTGGAGGCCTTGGAGCACCGCGTCATCGCCCGCTTCGACGTCGACTCGCTGATCGACTACCGGGCCCGGCGCCCCACGATGACCTTCGACCGCGACCACTGGGCCTCCTACGAGCAGCCGGAGCTGGTCGTCCGGCTGATGCGCGACGGCGTCGGAACCCCGTTCCTCATGCTGTCCGGGCCGGAGCCCGACCGGCTCTGGGAGGGGTTCACCCGGTCCGTCGTCCATCTGGTGAAGCGCCTGGACGTGGGGCTGGTCGTCGGGTTCCACGGCATCCCGATGGGCGTGCCGCACACCCGCCCGGTCGGCGTCACCACGCACGCCACCCGCCCGGAGCTGATCACCCGCAACACCTGGTTCGACAAGGTCCAGGTGCCCGGTTCCGCGGCCGGGCTGCTGGAGCTGCGGCTCGGCGAGGCCGGGCACGACGCGCTCGGGCTGGCGGTGCACGTCCCGCACTACCTGGCCCAGTCGGCCTACCCGGCCGCCGCGGTCGCCGCCCTGGAGCAGGTCGTCTCCGCCACCGGGCTGGTGCTGCCCGGCGAACGGCTCCGCGAGGCCGCCGCGGCCACCGACGCCGACATCGCCGAGCAGGTCGACGGCAACGCCGAGGTGGAGAAGGTCGTCCGGGCGCTGGAGCAGCAGTACGACGCGTTCGCGGGCGCCGCCGAGCGCGACAGCCTGCTCGCCGAGTCGCAGGACATGCCGACCGCGGAGGAGCTCGGCGCGCAGTTCGAGCGCTTCCTGGCCGAGCAGGAGGGCCCCGACTCCTCGTCCTGACCCCGCCGCCCCGCGCGGGGGACATATCCGGACGGGCGCTGGGTAGGCGAGCCCCCAAGGGGGGATCGCCATGGCCCAGAGAGTGAACGAAGTGATGACGCCGGTGCCGGTGACGGTGTCCCCGGACACCACGCTGGTCACCGTGAGCGACCTGATGCGCCGGCACGGCATCGGCGACGTGCTGGTCGTGCACGACGGGCGGCTGCGGGGCCTGGTCACCGACCGCGACATCGTGGTCCGCGCCGTCGCCGTCCAGAAGGACGTCGAGGAGACCACGGTCGGCGACATCTGCAGCACCAACGTGGTGACGGTGGCGCCGGACGAGGACGCCGACGCCGCGGTCCGGCTGATGCGCCGGCACGCCGTCCGGCGCCTCCCGGTCGTGGACGGCGACCACCCCATCGGGATGGTGTCCATCGGCGACCTGGCCGTGCAGCGCGACGAACGCTCGGCGCTGGCCGACATCAGCGCCGAACCCCCCAACACATGATCACGCTGAAACTCCCGGACGCCGAACTCGGCGGCGACCTGGTGATCCCGGACGACCCGGCCGCCATGGTCCTGTTCGCGCACGGCAGCGGCAGCTCCCGGCACAGCCCCCGCAACCGCGCGGTCGCCGAGGGACTGAACGCCGCCGGGATCGGCACCCTGCTGCTGGACCTGCTCACCGAGCAGGAGGAGCAGGCCGACCGGGCCACCGCCGAACTCCGCTTCGACATCGAGCTGCTGACGCTGCGCCTGATCGGCGCCATCGACGCGCTGGCCGAGGGCCTGGAGTCCGCGCCGCACACCGCCGGCCTGCGGATCGGCCTGTTCGGCGCCAGCACCGGCGCCGCCGCCGCGCTCGCCGCCGCCGCGGCCCGCCCGGACGTCGGCGCCGTGGTGTCGCGGGGCGGCCGCCCCGACCTGGCGGGCCCGTCGCTGCCGCGCGTCCGGGCACCCGTCCTGCTGATCGTGGGCGGCGCCGACCCCGAGGTGCTGCGCCTCAACGAGCAGGCCCGGCAGCACCTGGACGTCGCCGAACTGCACGTCGTCTCCGGCGCGACCCACCTGTTCGAGGAGCCGGGCGCCCTGGCGGAGGTCACCACCCAGGTCGCCGAGTGGTTCAACCGCCATCTCGACCACGGGACCTGATTCGGAACCTGCGGCCGGGGCACGATGTCGGCATGCCCGACGTCATCGTGGTCGGAGCCGGACCGGCCGGCTCCGCCGCAGCCTGCCACCTCGCCCGCGCCGGACTCGACGTCCACGTGCTGGAGAAGTCCGCGTTCCCCCGCGAGAAGGTCTGCGGCGACGGGCTGACACCCCGCGCCGTCCGGGAACTCCAGCGCCTCGGCATCGACATCGACGCCCCCGGCTGGTTCCGCAACCGCGGCCTCCGCCTGATCGCCGGCGACCGCCTCCTCGAACTGCCGTGGCCCGACAACGACGCCTACCCGCGGTTCGGCCTCACCCGCACCCGCCACGACTTCGACGACATCCTCGCCCGCCACGCCGTCTCCGCCGGGGCGACCCTCTCGGAGAACACCAAGGTCACCGCCCCGCTCCGGGACCGCACGGGCCGCGTCACCGGCGTCCGCACCGAGGCCGGCGACCACCGCGCGCCGATCGTCATCGCCGCGGACGGCGCGTCCTCCCGCCTCTCGGTCGCCCTCGGCCTCCACCCCCGCGGCGACCGCCCGATCGGCGTCGCCGCCCGCCGCTACTACCGCAGCCCCCGCCACGACGACCCGTACCTGGAGGCGTGGCTCGACCTGGTCCCCGCCGGATACGGATGGGTGTTCGGCATGGGCGACGGCACCTGCAACGTTGGCGTCGCCTTCCTGCGCACCGCCCACGCCGACTGCCACCGCCTCCTGGACGCCTGGCTGGCCCGCACGCCCCCGGACTGGGGGTTCACCGCCGAGAACGCCCTGGGCCCGGTGCGCGGCGCCGCGCTCCCGATGGGCTACACGCGTCGCCCCCACTACTACCCGGGCCTCCTGCTCACCGGCGACTCCGGAGGCATGATCAACCCGTCCAACGGCGAGGGCATCGCCTACGCCCTCGAAGCCGCCCGCATCGCCGCCGAAACGATCACGACCGCCCTCGCCGCCCCCACCCCCGGCGCCCGCGAGCGCGCCCTCTACACCTACCCGTCCGCGATCCGGCAGGCCAACGGCCGCCCCTTCACCCTCGGCCGCACCTTCGCCCGCGCCATCGAGAACCCGCACGTCATGCGCGCCGCCACCACCGTCGGCATCGCCAACCCGCCCCTGATGCGCTTCGCCCTCAAACTCCTCGGCAACCTCGCCGACCCGTCCGCCGACCGCCTGGCCGCCACCGTGACCCGCCTGACCCCCACCTCATAACCGTTTCGCGATCGCCCCCGCGAACCGGGTACGCTTTCCCGGCGAGCACGCGGGCGCGTAGCTCAGGGGTAGAGCACTCGCCTTACAAGCGAGGAGTCGGCGGTTCGAAACCGTCCGCGCCCACCAAGGTCAGGGCCATGATCCGCAGTCGCGGATCATGGCCCTTCCTCATCCGAGTGACAAACTGAGTGACTAAGAGATCCCGCGGGTAGGGGCGCCGTCGCGAGCGTATGCCCCACGCCTCCGAATTTGCGTTGGAGTGCACTCCAGCTCCTACGTTCAAACGCATGCGATACATCAAACTCGGAACGACCGGACTGGAAGTCTCCGCCATCACCCTCGGCTGCATGAGCTTCGGCGAGCCGGACCGGGGCGGCGAGTCCTGGTCGCTGGGCGCGGACGCCAGCCGGGACATCATCAAGCAGGCCCTTGAGAGCGGCGTCAACTTCCTCGACACGGCCAATGGGTACAGCGCCGGAAGCAGCGAGGAGATCGTCGGCCAGGCGGTCAAGGATTTCGCCCGGCGCGAGGAGGTCGTTCTCGCCACCAAGGTTTGGATGCGGATGCGTCCCGGTCCGAACGGCGCCGGGCTGTCCCGCAAGGCGATCTTCGCCGAGCTCGACGCCTCCCTGAAGCGACTGGGGACCGACTACATCGACCTGTACCAGATCCACCGCTGGGACTACGACACCCCGATTGAGGAAACCCTCGAGGCGCTGCACGATGCGGTCAAGTCCGGGAAGGTCCGCTACATCGGAGCCTCTTCCATGCACGCCTGGCAGTTTGCCAAGGCCCTGTTCCTGGCCGACCTGAACGGCTGGACCCGGTTCGTCTCGATGCAGGACCACTACAACCTCATCCACCGAGAAGCAGAGCGGGAGATGCTTCCGCTCTGCGCCGACCAGGGCATTGGGGTGCTCCCGTGGAGCCCGCTGGCGCGGGGCAGGCTGACGCGGACCCGGGACACCGCCACGGCGCGTGCCGAGACCGACGCGGGCGGCAAGATCCTCTACCGCGACGAGGACCAGGCAGTGGCCGAGCGCGTCCACGAGATCGCGGGCAAGCGAGGTCTGTCCCCGGCGCAGGTCGCCCTGGCCTGGGTCATGCGTAACCCGGCGGTGACCTCGCCCATCGTCGGGGTCACCAAGCCGGCCCAGCTGGCCGACGCGGTCGCCGCGGTGGACGTCGAACTCGACGACGACGAGGCCGCCTACTTGGAGGAGCCCTACCAGCCGCACGAGGTCGCCTACCTGCAGGAGTCCTTCTACAAGCGGCAGCCTGTGGCGGGCTCCCGGTAGTCCGGGCTACCGCCGGCCTTCGACGAGTCCTTCGCCTCGGCCTTCACAGCCCTGTGGTCGGCCCGGCGGTGCTTGCGGGCGGTCGCGCACAACTGCGTGATTCGCACGCTGCCCGCCATCCCGCCGACCATGACGCCACCACCGTCATAGACGGGTGGTGGTGTTTCGCGGTTCTTAAGAGTTCGGGCTTCCAGAAGCTGCGGTACGCCATAGACCTCTGTCGGGTCAGGCTTCCTTTGGATCGGGTGTGCTGGGTGCCGGCGTGATTCCGTACTCGGCGAGCCACTCGAGTAGTTCTTGCCGCTGGGTCTGGACCAGTCTGCCGCCGGTGAAGCGGCCGTCATCGGTCACCTCGGCGGTGATCACCTGGGGCGGGACGAAGGATGATGCCTCTTCGTCTGTGGCGAATTCGGCCTCGCCAAGGATCAGACCGTTAAGGGGCGGATCGAAGACGTCGATGCCCAGGGGCGGGACGCTGAAGCGGGTCTTGGACAGCTCTATGGCCGGGAGAGAGGCGAGCCGGTCGTACTCGGGTTGGTTCAGGTAGATGTTCGTGATCAGGCCCTGGACGGGGCCGGCTTGGTGGGCGGGCACCTTCTGGGTGAGTTTGAACTCCCGGGTTCCGTTGTTCAGATGCTCGACCCGCCGCAGACGAAGGCGCGTCCCGTCCAGATACCGGTCGGTGATCCGACGGATGGCGGTGACGGCTGCCACCGGTGGCGGGGCCGCCAGCAGAAAGCGTCTCTCCCGCTCGACTCGCGCGTACTTTCCCTCGCGGACGGACTCTGGTGAGCTCGAGTTGTTTTGCGCGGTCATGCGGCCACCGTAGCGGGGCGCTCGACGAAGCGGGCTCCGGCGCGGACGAGATGGGCGCCGTTGACCGAGTGGCATCGGGGGGTGAGTCGACTCGACGAGCTTGGACGCCATCGCAAGTCCGGCGCCGCGGGCGACCTTCGCGCGGAGCCGGACGATGAAGAAGGCCGCCTGCGCGTGTATCGGGGAAGACCTCGCGCAGGGGCCAACCGGGGCCATGAGGCGGAGGGTGCGCAGACGAAGGGGGTCGGCGGTCGCGATTTGTGCGCTTTGGACCCGAGGGGACAGTCTCTCGTGGCTGAATGGGGTGGACACTGATCGCCTCCACCCAAGGTTCGCTCATGAGGCTCGTTTGCGACTACTTCCGGGCGCCCGACAGAACTACGGCCCTCTTCCTCCACTTCACCGAGTATTGGATAGACACCCCCCTGCCCGACGCGGAAGCAGTCCGGCTGAAGAGCATCGATCCCTATGTCATGCTCGGCACGCTCATCCGCCTTCTGCTGTCCCGGGCGACCTTCGAGGACGTGCTGTACTCCGGCATCCCCGAACTCGAGATCCCGGACCCCGAACTGCTGACTCCGGAGGACGATGACCCCATCATCGTCGAACTGGACGTGCTGGTGCGCGACACCCTGGCCCAAGCCACACAGGCGGAGATGGACGCGGCGGCGCCGCTGTGGGCACAGACCGAGGAGTTCGTCAGCAGGGAGTACATCGGCTTTCCGGAGGCACAGAGAGCGATCGCTGATCTAGCGGGCTTGGCGGGCCGCGCGAAGGCTGCGGGGCAAATGATGTACTGCCTCATCTGCCCATTTCCTCGGATAGTCGAGTGGCTGCCTCCCCAGGCGGAGTGAGCGCGTCGCGGCCGGGTCGATGTTTCTGTGGAGGTGGGCGTCAGCGGGGGGTCAGGTGGATGGGCATGTGGCGGATGCCTGAGTGTTTGTTGCTTCGGGTGTATTCGATCGGGGCGGTCAGTCCGACGGAGGCGACTCGGTCGAGGAGAGTGTCGAGTACGACGCGCATCTCCATTCGGGCCAGTGCCGCACCCAGGCAGAAATGGCCGCCGCGGCCGAACGCCAGGTGGGGGTTCGGGGTGCGTGTGATGTCGAAGCGGTAGGCGTCGGAGAATATTTCGGCGTCGCGGTTCGCCGATGCCCACCAGAGGGTGACCTTGTCTCCTGCCTGGATCTGCTGACCGCCGAGGGAGGTGTCACGGGTGGCGGTGCGGCGGTTGTAGGGCGTTGGGGAGGACCACCGGAGCATCTCTTCGATCGCGGTCGGGAGCCATTGCTTGTTGGCTTGGAGTTGTTCCCATGCCTGCGGGTTGTCGATCAGGGCGTGTATGCCGACGGCGATGGCGTTGCGGGTGGTTTCGCTTCCTGCTGCGATCAGCAGGTTGAAGAGCATTTGCTGTTCTAGGCCTGAGAGGGGAGCGCCGTCTATGCGCGCGTGAGCGGCGAGCGAGAGGAGGTCGTCGGCGGGATTGGTGCGCTTGCGTTCTAGCAATGCCGTCCCGTAGGCGAACATTTCTGCAGCCGCTTGTTGGGTGCGCTCGGTGCTCTCTCCGAGGGCCCGGTCTTCGTGGTCGAGGGTGGCATCGGCCCACAGGAGCAGTTGGTGCCGGTCCTCTTGGGGGACGCCGAGAAGTTGCGCCACGGCCTGTAGCGGCAGTTCGGCCGCCACGTCGGTCAGGAAATCGCATTCGCCCTTCGCCAGCGCGGCGTCCACGATTCGCTCCGCGCGCCGCCGCAGGTCCTCTGCGATCGTCTGCAGGGTGCGCGGGGCCAGGCTCGGCGTCAGCAGGCGCCGGAATTGCTGGTGCCGAGGGGCGTCCATCATGTTCAGCAGGACGCCGGCGGCGAAGCCGTTGGGGAGGTCCTCGATGAGCGTTCCGCCGCCCGTGCGGCCGGGTCCGCCTTCCGAGGAGAACGTCGTGGCGTCGGACGCGGCGGCCACGACGTCGGTGTACCGGCTGATCACCCAGAAGCCCTCGCCGCCCGGAGTGTGCTCGGTCGCGGGGTGCCACCAGACCGGCGCCTCCCGCCGGAGCTCGTCGAAGACCTCGTAGGGAAACCCGTGCGCGAACCGATCCAGATCGGTCAGGTCGAGGTCGTTCATTGTCCAAGGCTGGCACCGGCCAGGGGACAAAACAACTGCTTGTTTGATTATCGGGCAGGTGCGTCGAGCGTCCGGTCAGGGCGATCCGTCGAGGCATCCGTGAGTCCGGCGAGGTTGTCGGCTGCGTCCGCCTCCTCCATGGCGCGCGCCAGTTCGTCGAGTGGCTGCGACGCCTCGATCGGTGAGTGGGTTTCAGTCTTTGCCGTAGTGGGCGGCTATCTCCTTGGGGCTGGGCCAGCGGCTGTAGGTGGGGGACTGCGGCCAGCCGTCGGGGACGTCCTGCCATTCCTCCTGGCGGCCGTACGGCAGGAGGTCGATGAGCGGGAAGGTGTGGGTGAGCTGCTCGGTGCCCCGGCCGGTGGTGTGCCAGGTGCGGTAGACGGTGTCGCCGTCGCGGAGGAAGACGTTGACGGCGAAGCCGCCTCCGGGCGGGGCGCCCACGTCGGTGCCGAACGAGCTGTTCGCCGTGGAGTACCAGGTCATCTTGTTGCCGACCCGCCGCTTGTAGGCGAGCGCCTCGTCGATCGGGCCCTGGGTGACGATGACGAAGCGGGCGTCGTAGGCGTCCAGGAACTCCAGCCGCGTGAACTGCGACGTGAATCCCGTGCAGCCCGGGCACTGCCACGTCTTGCCGGGGAACCACATGTGGTTGTAGACGATCAGCTGGGACCTGCCGTCGAAGACGTCGGCCAGCCGGACGGGTCCCTCTTCGCCTTCGAGGGTGTAGTCGGGCATCTCGACCATCGGCATCCGCCGGCGCTGGGCGGCGATCGCGTCGAGTTCCCTGGTCGCGGCCTTCTCGCGAGCGCGCAGCTCGTCGAGGTCGCGCTGCCAGGTCTCGGCGTCGACGACGGGTGGTAGTGCCTTGGCGGCCATGGGCCCTCCTATGTGCGCGGCGTGCGTTCTGTATGTGGACCTCGCTCGGCCGCCGAAGTCATCGGCGGAGCCATAATTGGCATTGCGTCCAATTGTGATGCGGGTCACGGACCGGCGGGGTTGAGGCGATCACGAGGGCGTTCGTACCGTCGGAGGCAAAGCGGATATCACCCCCCCTCGTGAACGGACAGAAGTCCCATGAGCAGTTCCGCCTTCCGCGTCCGCCCCCGCACCGTCCGCGCCCGCCGTGTCCAGTTCGCCTACCCGCAGGGGCGGCTGCCACGTCACTACATGAACGACGACCTGGTCATGAGCCACATCGTCACCGTGCTGTCGTCGGTGTTCCCCGAGGGCGAGGACTTCTTCGTCAAGACCGTGCGGCACTACCGCGACCAGGTCACCGACCCGGAGCTGAAGGCGCAGGTCGCCGGGTTCATCGGGCAGGAGGTGACGCACGGCCGCGAGCACCGCCACTTCAACGAGCGGCTCCGCGAGCTCGGTTACCCGGCCCGGTTCATCGACCGCCACACCAAGTTCGGGCTGGCGCTCCTGTCGCGGGTGCTGCCGCCGGACGTGCAGCTCGCCGTCACCGCCGCGCTGGAGCACTACACCGCCACGCTCGCCTACGTGCTGCTGAACAAGCCGGAGGCGCGGGACATGTTCACCGAGGCGGAGATCCGGCGGATGTTCCTGTGGCACGCGCTGGAGGAGAGCGAGCACAAGTCCGTCGCGTTCGACGTCTTCCAGACCGTCAGCGGCGACCAGCGCGTCCGCCGGTGGGTCATGAACGCCGTCACCGCCGACTTCCTGCTGTTCGTCGTCCTGATGACGGCGCTGTCGCTGGCGCTCGACCCGGAGGCCTACCGCCTCCCGCGCCTGGCCCGCAGCCTGCGCCGGCTGCGCACCTCGCCGTTCCTCCAGCCCGACGTCGTCCGGCATCTGCGCGACTACAACCGGCGCGACTTCCACCCGGACGACAACGACACCACCGCTCTGGAACGGAAGTGGAAGGCCAAGCTCTTCGACGAGCAGGCCGAACTCGACTGAAGTGCGCGGCCGGATGTGGCGATGCCATGGACAGGGGGCGAACTCGGCTGCGATAAACGGCTTGTAGCCGACACGGCGGGTTGGGTGGGGTCATGCGGACGCTGTACGAACATGCGGGCGGCCATGAGGGCCTCCATCGCTTCATCGATGTGTTCTATGCCTCGCTGCTCGCCGACCCGCTGCTGCAGCCGCTGTTCGGCGAGGGACGGCCCACGCACGTCGACCACCTGACGGCCTTCACCGCCGAGACGTTCGGCGGCCCCGACACCTTCACGCGGGAGATGGGCGGTTTCGCCCATCTCATCGACGTGCACCGCCATCTGAAGATCACCGAGGAGCAGCGGCGCAGGTTCGTCGCGCTCTACATGGCCGCGGCCGACGCCGCGAAGCTGCCGGACGACGCGCCGTTCCGGCAGGCGCTGCTGGAGCATGTCGAGTTCGGCACGCAGGTCGCGACGCAGAACTCCCATGCCGAGACCGACGACGAGCTGCACCCGCTGCGCGAGGTGCCCCACTGGGACTGGCCTTCCGGCACCTCGTGACGCGGCCGCACCGCAGCCGATCTTGGTGTCTATCGTGGGACGGTCAGGATCGTTCACGGTGGACGGGGCTTTCATGCGGTACGTCATCATCGGCGCGGGCGCGATCGGCGGGGCGATCGGCGGGCGGTTGCGGCAGGCGGGGCAGGACGTGGTGCTCGTCGCCCGCGGCGCGCAGTACGAGGTGCTGCGCGAGCGGGGCCTCAGGCTCGTCGGGCCGGACGGCGCGGCGGAGGTGGCCGTGCCGGTCGTCGACGGTCCCGAGGCGCTGGAGCTCACCGGGGAGGACGCGCTCGTCCTGGCGGTGAAGACGCAGGACGCGATCACGGCGCTGGACGCGTGGGCTTCGCGGCCGGTGGAGGGCGGCGGGACGGCGGGGGAGCGGCTGCCGCTGGTCTGCGCGCAGAACGGGGTGGAGTCCGAGCGGCTGGCGTTGCGGCGCTTCCGGCGGGTCTACGGGATGTGCGTGTTCCTTCCGGCGACGTATCTGGAGCCGGGGGTCGTCACCGTGCGGTGCGCGCCGTACACCGGCGCCCTCAATCTCGGGCGCTACCCGTCGGGCGCCGACGAGACGGCCCGGGTGATCGCGGACGGGCTGGAGAAGGCGAACTTCCTCGCCCCCGTCACGTCCGAGGTGATGCGCTGGAAGTACGCGAAGCTCCTCGGGAACCTGGCGAACGCGGTCGAGGCGGTGTGCGGTTCGCTGGCCGGGGAGGAGGAGAAGTCCCTGGTCGCGAAGGCGCGGGCGGAGGCGGTGCGGGTGCTGGACGCGGCCGGGATCGACCGCGCCACCGGCGAGGAGCAGCGCGAACTGCGGGCGGGCCGGGTCGAGGTGCGGCCGGTCGGGGGCGGTGCCCCGGCCGGGGGCTCGACGTGGCAGAGCCTGCGGCGCGGCAGCGGGGCGGTCGAGGCCGACTACCTCAACGGGGAGATCGTGCTGCTCGGGCGGCTGCACGGGATCGCGACGCCGGTCAACGAGGGGCTGCTGCGGGTCGCGAACGACTTCGCGCGGTCGGGGCGGGAGCCCGGCTCGATGACGGGCGCGGAACTCGCCCGCGCCGCCGGCGGGGTGTGAGGAGCGCCCCGGTGCGGCCGGGGCGCGTGTTACACGCCGTTCACATTTGGGCAACAGGTGCGAAATGCCTGGTTGGCACCGTGGTCGGTGCCGAGAAACCCACAAGGCCCGGCAGTGAGCGAAGGGATCGATGTTGAGCTACAAGGCCGAGTACATCTGGATCGACGGCACCGAGCCCACCGCGCGGCTGCGGTCCAAGACCAGGATCCTCCCCGACGGCGCCGACCTGCCGGACTGGGGTTTCGACGGCTCCAGCACCAACCAGGCCCCCGGGGACCACTCGGACTGCGTGCTCAAGCCGGTCTTCTCCTGTCCCGACCCGCTGCGCGGCGGTGACCACAAGCTCGTCCTCTGCGAGGTGTACCTCGTGGACGGCACGCCGCACAAGACCAACACGCGCGCCGAACTGCGCCCGGTCGCCGAGCAGTACGCCGACCAGGAGTCCTGGTACGGCATCGAGCAGGAGTACACCTTCTTCAAGGACGGCCGCCCGCTCGGCTTCCCCGAGCGCGGCTTCCCCGCGCCGCAGGGCTTCTACTACTGCGGCGTCGGCGCGGACGAGGTGTTCGGCCGGGAGATCGTCGAGCGGCACATGGACGCCTGCCTGGAGGCGGGCCTGAAGCTCTCCGGCATCAACGCCGAGGTCATGCCCGGCCAGTGGGAGTTCCAGATCGGCCCGGCGAGCCCGCTGGAGGTCGGCGACCACATGTGGGTCGCGCGGTGGCTGCTCTACCGGATCGCCGAGAACTTCGGCGTCTCCGCGACGCTCGACCCGAAGCCGGTCGAGGGCGACTGGAACGGCGCCGGCGCGCACACCAACTTCTCGACCAAGGCGATGCGCGAGAACTACGACGCCGTCATCACCGCGTGCGAGGCGCTCGCCGAGCGCGCGCAGGAGCACGTCCAGGGCTACGGCGCCGACATCGAGCGCCGCCTGACCGGGATGCACGAGACGGCGCCGTGGAGCGAGTTCAGCTACGGCGTGTCGAACCGCGGCGCGTCGGTGCGGATCCCGTGGCAGGTCGAGGTGGAGAAGAAGGGCTACATCGAGGACCGCCGCCCGAACGCCAACGTCGACCCGTACGTGGTGGCCCGGCTCATCACCGGCACCTGCTGCGCGGCGCTGGAGAAGGCGGGCCAGGTCTAAGGCGGGCCAGCTCTCAGGCAGGCCAGGTCTGACGATTCGGACATCGCGGGACCCCGGGGGGCGACCCCCGGGGTCCTTCGCGTTTCTCAGGGGAGGGGACGGCGGCCGGCGAAGCCGAGTTCGGTGCGGTGGAACCAGGCCAGCTCGGTGTCGCCCTCCAGCCAGCACAGCCGCACCGACCGCCCGTCCAGCGTCGAGGGGAAGTCGATCAGGAACGGGGCGATGCCCTTGATCTCGATCCCCTGGTCGGTGAACCAGCCGACGTGCTCGTCGATGCGGGCCTCGTAGGACTTGGCCTCCGCCATCCCGCCGAACGCCGACTCCCCGGCGGTGCGCAGATCGAGGGCCAGTTCGGCGAGGTCGGCGCGGAGCCGGACGATCTCGGCGGCGTGCTCGCGGACCTCGGGGACCAGCGCGCGCGCCTGCGCCACGGTGAATTGTCGTTCCACCGTGCCGACGCTATCGCTCCGCGACTTTCGCTTACGCGATGAACGACGCTATGACCGGTGACGGGGCCAAACATCTGCAAATTGTTGTGCTTGCGAGAGTTCCCCCTATCGGTGCCGGGTAGCACCTACATCGTTCGCACCGGGGGGAGGGAACATGCCCGATACGCCGTTCGGGCGGTACCCCGGCGGCCTGCCCGGCAGGCACGCCGGCCGTCCTGCGCCACGGCCCTACGAGCGGTCGTTCCGGTGTCCCTCCACGGCGCGGCGGCGCCGGGTGGAGGCTCCGGCGAGGAGGTACCAGGAGTTCGTCGCCCTGCACGAGGAGATCTCGGCGGGGTCGGCGCTGCCGCTGCGCCCGCTGTGGTGGGCGGGGACGGCGGCGTCGCTGGCCGCGGCGGGCATGGCGTTCGCGGCGGTGATGGGGCTGCGCGGCCTCTTCGGCCTGGAGGTGCCGGTGTTCGCGGGCGGGCGCACCGCGGCGGGCCCGGCGGCGACGAGCTACGCGCTGTGCGCGATGGCCGGGACGATCCAGGCGACCGCGCTGATGCACCTGCTGCTGGCCACGGCGGCGCGCCCGGTCCGGGCGTTCGCGTGGATCGGCGGGTTCGGGGTCGTGCTGCTGACGATCCTGCCGCTGCTGCTGCACGGGCCGTTCGACGCGGCGGTCGCGACCGCGTGCGTCAACCTGGTCGGCGGGACGTCGGTGGTGGTGCTGCTGGCGGGGGTGGTGGCCGCCGCGTCGCGGCCGTTCTGGCCGGAGCGGCCGTTCAGGCGCGGCCGACCGTGATGGCCAGCGGGTCCGGCGCGGACGAGGACGCGACGCGCACGTGCCGGAGCCGCCGCCACACCTGCACGTCGACCGGCTCGTCCGGGGCGAGGACGGGCAGCTCGCGGTGCATGCCGGAAAAGCCGAGGCAGAGCGAGACGTCCCAGCTGCCGCGCGGCAGCGGGTCGTCGACGTACGCCCGGGTGACCGGCAGCACGGCCCGGTAGCCGAGCCGGTCGTCCGACTCCTCCAGCGCGGCGATGACCTCGAAGGTCCTGCGGGTGCGCCGCTCGGTGAGGACCAGCGTCGCGGAGATCGGCATGCTGATCCAGCGCCGGTCGATGTGCCCGGTGATGACGACCTCCGCGCGCCGCTCGTCCCAGGCGATCGCGTCCGCGGCGGTCGTGCCGGCGACGTGCGAGCGCCCGCCGACGTCGATGGACAGCGTGCCGCGCGCCCCGAAGTAGGCGGCGACGGTGACCGCGCCGGGCAGGAAGCGGCGCTGCGGCGAGGTGTCGAGGCCGGGCGCGCGCTCGGGCCCGAGCGTGACGACCCGCCCCTCCGGCGGCGCGCCGATGGCGAGGTCGACGTCCCAGAGCCCGCCCGGCAGCGGCTCGCCGTGCTCGACGGCCGCGACGTCCACCAGCGCCTCGAAGGTGATCAGGCCGTCCTCCGCCGTGACGGACGCGGGGATCCGCAGCACGCCGCCGCCGTCGCGCTCGCGCAGCAGCAGCTCCATCTGCGGGACCGCGGGCAGGTCGCCGTCGCGGCCGGCCGCGCCGGCGACCCGGAGCACGGACCCGGCCCAGCCGACCTCCGTCAGATAAGGCTCCGACATCGTCGCCCCCGCCTCGTCCTCCGCACGGTTCACCCGACCACTTCCCCCGCCGCCGTCGTCCAACCTGCCCCCCGCGCCGCCGACCGCGGGAGGGTCACGGGACGACGGTGACCGGCCAGCGGCCGGTGCGGACCAGCCGGACCGCGACGGACCCGATCAGCCGGTGCCCGGCCTTCGTGGACGCGCCGACGACCACCGCGTCCGCGCGGTTCTCGTCGGCGAGGCGGGAGATCACCGTGAACGGGTCGCCCTGCTCGGTCACGAACTCGTAGGGGACCTCGTCGCGCGCGGCGGCGCGTTCCAGCTCGCGGCGCAGGTCCTCGGCGACGGCCTCGCCCGCCTCCCGCATGACCGCGGCGCCGCCGGCGGTGAGCGTGGACAGCGCCGCGATCGGCGCCACGTGCACGAGCACCAGCCGGGCCCCGCCGCGGCGCGCCAGGCCCCAGGCGTACGCGCCCGCGTGCAGCGAGGTCTCCGACCCGTCGATGCCGGCCACGATCACCTTCGGCCCGTCCACGCCGTACTCGAACGGTCCCTCGCCCGTCATCTGATCATCACGCCGACCAGGGTAGTCGGGAATGTCAGGGTCGGCTGAAGCGGGCCACCAGATCGTCCAGCCCGAGCGCGCCCGCCGCGAGCGCCCCGTACATCTGGTCGATCTCGCCGTAGCCGAGATCGCGGGCGACGGCCAGCGAGTCGCCGCGCGCCTCCGCGGCGAGCAGGTCGATCCGCCGCTGGGCCAGCGCCCGGACGAGGCTGCGGCGCCCGGCCTCCGCGGCCTCCTCCGCGCGCCGCAGCGCCAGGCCGCGCCGGATGTGCATGCGCGCCGGGACGGTCACCGCGAAGTCGAGCCAGTCCTCGGACGGGGAGCCGGCCGGGTCGGTGAGCACCTCCACCACGTTGCCGCTGCGGACCTGAACCGACATCGGTGCGAGCCGCCCGTTGACGACGGCGCCGATGCAGCGGTCGCCGGTGCCGGGGTCCAGCGTGTAGGCGAAGTCGAGCGCGGTCGCGCCCGCCGGCAGCGGCACCGCCTGGCCGTCCGGGGTGAACGCGGCGACGTGCCCGGCGGCGAGGTCGGCGCGCAGGCCGTCCAGGAAGTCGGCGGACGGCGCGTTGGACTGCCAGGCCAGCAGCCGGCTGAGCCACGCCAGGTCGCGGCGGCCGGCCACCGCGTCGGCGGTGGCGGCGTCGTCGTCGCGGGCCCGCCGGATGTGCGCGACGATGCCGTACTCGGCGACCGGGTGCATCGCCTCGCTCCGCACGATCACCTCGAACGGGTCGCCGTCCGGGCTGATCACCCGGGTGTGCAGCGACCGGTACATGTTGTCCTTCGGCACCGCGATGTAGTCGCGGACCTGCCCGGGGACCGGGTGCAGCGCGGCGTGGACCGCGCCGAGCGCGATGTAGCAGTCCTGTTCCGAGCCGTCGACCAGCAGCAGGAGGCGGGCCGCCTCGCAGGGCCGCAGCCCGGCCAGGTCGCCGCCGGACGACACGTGCACCGCGTACAGGTGCGACGGCCGGATCCGCACCTGCGCGCGGACGCCGTGCTCGGTGAGCGCGGCGCGGATCCGGGCGATCGCGGGCGCGAACGCCGCGCCGGCCCGCCGCAGCGCCGTCCGGACGGCGCGGCCGGTCGCGGCGTGCGCCTCGGGGGAGCGGGCGGCGAACGCCAGGTCGTCCATCTCGCGCTTCAGCACGTGGATGCCGAGCCGCTCGGCGAACGGGACGAGCAGCTCCTGGGACGCCTTGGCGTACGGGGCGCGCTTGTGCGCCGGCCGGTAGCGCAGCGTGCGCAGGTTGTGCAGCCGGTCGGACAGCTTGATGACCAGCACCCGCAGGTCGGCCGCCGCGGCGAGGACGATCTTGCGGAACGTCTCGGCCTCGGCGCGGTCGCCCCACCGGCTGCCGTCCAGCTTCGTCACGCCGTCGACCAGGACCGCGATCTCCTCGCCGAAGTCGGCGCGGAGCTCGCCGAGGGTGTAGTGGGTGTCCTCGACGGTGTCGTGCAGGAGCGCGGCGACGAGGGTGGTGGTGTCCATCCCCATCCCCGCGAGGATCATCGCGACGGCCAGCGGGTGGGTGATGTAGGGCGCGCCCGACTTGCGCAGCTGCCCGCGGTGCAGCCGCTCGGCGACCTCGTAGCCGCGCAGCAGCTCCGCCTCGTCGCCGCCGGGGCACGCGGCCCGGTGGACGGCGAGCAGCGGCGCGACGGCGGGGAGCACGGGATCGCCGGCGGCGGGACGGGAGCGGCGCAGCGGCAGCCGGATCGGGCCGCGCGGCGCCCGCTCCGGCGCGCCGGGGAGCGGCGCCGCCCGGGGCCGGCCGCGCGCCGGGAACCCGAGCCGCCCGCGCGGCGGCACGCGGACGCGGCCGTCGGGAAGCACGGCCCCTTCGGGAAGCACGGCCTCGCCCGCCCGCGCGGCCGCGGGGACGGCCGCGCCCGCGGCGGCCGTGCCCGTGGCGCCCGCGCCTGTGGAGTTCGCCGGATCGAGGGTCGTCATCACGCCCACCTGCCGCCTGCCCCTGTAGCGCCGCTGCTACTGGCTGTGACCGACATTATGCGCGATGTCGCGGCGACGGCGCGAGACCGGGGCGTTCGCGCCGGGCCGGTGCCGCCGGACGGCCGCTGGAGCGCGCCATCGCCGGCCCGGCCCGCACGCCCATTACGGACCCGCCGCGGCGCGCTGTCAAGACGAATTAACACGCGCTTCACGGGCCGGAGATTTTCCGGATGCGCTGACCAGTGTATTAATGCTCGCAAGGGCGCTGGGCCGTCTTTGGTCAATGTGCTCGCGCCGCGTTCTGTCAATGCGGATGGATAATGGCAAAATGATCCTCTCCCCGCGAGGCGTGCGAACCGCCGCGGCGAATGCCGTCCAGCTCGCGCGACACGGCCATCTCGCCGATCTGCGCCCGATGCCGGCCGATCCGGTGGAGGGCGGTGGGGCGGCCCGCGCGGTACGGCGGTACCGCCCGCCGGAGGGGGTGGTGCCCGCGGGGCCGCCGGTGCTGTTCGTGCCGCCGCCGGCCGTCCCGGCCCGCTGCTACGACCTGCGCCGCGGGTGCAGCCTCGCCGAGCACGTGGTGCGTGCCGGGCGGATCGGCTACCTGCTCGATCGCGGCCCCGAGTCCGCTGAGCAGGAAGCCGGCCTGCGCGAATGGGTCCGCGAGGTGCTCCCGGAGGCGATCCGGACGGTCAGCCGGGACGCGGGCGGGCAGCCCGTCCAGCTCGTCGGCTGGTGCCTCGGCGGGGTCGTGGCGCTGCTGGCCGCCGCCGACGACCCGGGCCTGCCGATCGCCTCGGTCGCCGCCGTCGCGGCGCCCGTCGACGCCCGCGCGGCGCGGCGCCCGGTCCGCCTGCCGGTGCCGCGCCCGGCGGCGCGAATCGAGGAGCGGCTGCTCCGCCCGTATCGGACGCTCGCCCATCTCGACAATGCCGATCTCCTCGCCCAGATCGAGGCCGTCGATCAATTCACCGCGGCGATGGCCGGTTTTCCCGGGCGCACCGCGCGGCACATTCGCCGCGCCCTTTTCCGGGACGGCGCGCTGACCGCCGGCGCCGTGGACGTCGACGGCCGGCGGGTGGACCTGCGGCGGGTCCGGGTGCCGGTGCTGGCCATCGCGGGACGCGGCGACGGCGTCGCGCCGGTCCGCTCCGTCCTGCCGCTGATCCGGCTGCTGCCGGCGGCGCCGAAGGTGCGCTTCGAGGTCGTGTCCGGCGGCCACCTCGACGTGCTGACCGGACGGTCCGCGCGGGCGACCACCTGGGCGCACCTGGACCGCTGGCTGGACGAGGGCACCGTCCGGCACGGCATCCGCCGGCAGCGCCGCGCCCCCGCGGCGACCGTCTGACCTGACCGCCCGGTCGTTCGCCCGGCGGGTCTTCCGCAGGCCAAGGAAGGTTCGAAAGTCCTTTGCGGTAGGGCCATCAGGGCGTCCCCGGGTGTGTCGTCTCCGTGTTCCGTCGGTCGCTGACCGTAGTGTTGCGCACCGTTGTCGAGAGCGAGGGTCACCAGCCGCGCGGCCACCGGGTCGGGCCGCGCGGGAGGGCGTCGGGGGGCAGTGCATGGCCGCGGACAGGGGCATGGCGGCGGACGGGGGCGAGGCACGGGCCGTCCAGGACGGGCCGGAGCGGCGGGCGCCCGCGCGGGCGCCGCGGACGGAGATCGTCGGGGTCACCCCGTTCGGCCGCCCCGCGCCCCAGCTCGCGGTCGCCGTCGCGCGGGCCGGCGGGCACGGCGTGCTGGACCTCGGCACCGACCGGGAGCCGGCGCTGGCCGCGCTCGCCGACGTGCGCCGCTGGTGGGCGGGCCGGTTCGGGGTGCGCGTCCCGGCGGGCTGCCGGGTCCGCCCGCAGGAGCTGCCGGACGCCGTGGACACCGTGGTGTTCGACGCGCCGGCGCTGCGCTCGGACGACTCGCTGGACATCGCCGGGTTCGCGCGCGGGCGCCGGCTGCTGGTCGAGGTCGTCGACGCCGACGAGGCCGCCGCGGTGCTGCTGGTCGCCGGCGGCTTCGCCGGGACGCGCGGGACCGCGCTCATCGCCCGGGGCGGCGAGGCGGGCGGCCGGGTCGGCGACCTGACGACGTTCGTGCTGCTGCAACGCCTGCTCGCCGACGAGCGCGTCGACGTCCCGGTCCTCGCGGCCGGCGGCATCGGCCCGCGCACCGCCGCCGCGGCGGTCGCCGGGGGAGCGGCGGGCGTGGTGCTGGACGTGCAGCTCGCGCTCGTCCGGGAGATGGACCTGCCCGCCGACGTGGCCGCGGCGCTCACCGCGATGGACGGCTCGGAGACCCGCGTCGTGCACGGCCACCGCGTCTACACGCGCCCCGACCTGCCGGACATCGCCCTCGCCGACCTCACGCCGGCGGAGGTCAGCGCCCGCCTCGGCGCGACCGGGCTGCGGTCGCGGCTGCTGCCGGCCGGGCAGGACGCCCCGCTCGCCGCGGCGCTGGCCGCCCGGCACCGCACCGCCGGCGGTGTCGTCCAGGCGGTCCGGGAGGGGATCGGCGAGCATCTGCGGGCCGCGGTGCAGGCCGCGCCGCTGGCGCCCCGGCAGACCCCGGACGGCCCCGAGTACCCGGTCGTGCAGGGTCCAATGACGCAGGTCAGCGACCGTTCGGCGTTCGCCGCGGCGGTCGCGCAGGAAGGGGCGCTTCCGTTCCTGGCGCTCGCCCTGATGGACGGCGACCGGGTGCGGACACTGCTGCGCGAGACCGCCGACCGGCTCGCCGGCCGCGCGTGGGGCGTCGGCCTGCTGGGGTTCGCGCCGCCGGAGGTCCGGGAGGCGCAGCTCGCCGCCGTCCGGGAGGCCGCGCCCCCGTACGCGATCGTCTCCGGCGGGCGCCCGGCGCAGGCCGCGTCCCTGGAGGCCGCCGGGATCAGCGCGTACCTGCACGTCCCGTCGCCCGAACTGCTGGAGCGGTTCCTCGCCGAGGGCGCCCGCAAGTTCGTGTTCGAGGGGCGCGAGTGCGGCGGGCACGTCGGCCCGCGCGCGAGCTTCCCGCTGTGGGAGGCGCAGGTCGAGCGGCTCATGGCGTTCGGCGGCGACCCCGCCGGCCTGTCGGTGATGTTCGCCGGCGGGATCCACGACGCGCGGTCCGCCGCGATGGTCGCCGCGCTGGCCGGGCCGCTGGCCGAGCGCGGCGCCGACGTCCGCGTCCTGATGGGCACCGCCTACCTGTTCACCGCCGAGGCCGTCGCGGCGGGCGCGATCCTGCCCGGCTTCCAGAAGGCCGCCCTGGAGTGCGAGGCGACGGCGCTGCTGGAGACCTCGCCCGGCCACGCGACCCGCTGCGCCCGCACCCCCTACGTCGAGCAGTTCGCCGAGACGCGCCGCGAACTGGAGGCGGCCGGGACGCCCCGCCAGGACATGTGGCGGCAGCTCGAACGCCTCAACCTCGGCCGGCTGCGCATCGCCAGCAAGGGCCTGCGCCGCTCCACCCCGGTCGGCCCCGACGAGCAGCGCGCCGAAGGGCTCTACATGATCGGGGACGTCGCGGCGCTGCGCTCCGCCACGACCACCGTCACCGACCTGCACGAGCAGGTCACCACCGGAGCCGGGGAACTGCTCGCCGCGCGCGCCGCCGAACTCGGCATCGCCGGAGACCGGTCCGCCGCGCCCGCGGCCGCCCGGCCCGCCGACATCGCGATCATCGGCATCGGCTGCGTGTTCCCCGGCGCCCGCGACGCCGACGCCTACTGGGCGAACATCGTCGGCGGCGTCGACTCCGTCACCGAGGTGCCCGCCGAACGCTGGGACCCGGCCGTCCACTACGACCCGTCCGGGCCCGGGAAGGCCCGGTCGAAATGGGGCGGGTTCCTGCCGGACGTCCCGTTCGACGCGCTCGCCTACGGCATCCCGCCCAGCGCCCTCGGCAGCATCGAACCGGTCCAGCTCCTCGCGCTGGACGTCGCGGCCCGCGCGCTGAAGGACGCCGGCTACGCCGACCGGCCCTTCGACCGGTCCCGCACCTCGGTGTTCTTCGGCGCCGAGGGCGGCAACGAGCTCGCCACCGCCTACGGCCTGCGCGCCACCCTGCCGTCCTACCTCGGCGAGGTCCCGCCCGGCCTGGACGAGCAGCTCCCCGCCCCCACCGAGGACTCCTTCCCCGGCGTCCTCACCAACGTCATCGCCGGGCGCATCGCCAACCGGCTCGACCTCGGCGGCGCCAACTACACCGTCGACGCCGCCTGCGCCGCGTCCCTCGCCGCCCTCGACGCCGCGTGCAAGGACCTCGCGACCGGCGGCAGCGACATGGTGCTGTGCGGCGGCGCCGACGTGCACAACGGCGTCCAGGACTACCTGATGTTCTCGGCCGTCCGCGCGCTGTCGCCGTCCGGCCGCTGCGCCCCGTTCGACGCCGCCGCCGACGGCATCGCGCTCGGCGAGGGCGTCGCCTGCGTCGTGCTCAAGCGGCTCGCCGACGCCGAACGCGACGGCGACCGCGTCTACGCCGTCGTCAAGTCCGTCGCCGGGTCCAGCGACGGACGCTCCCTCGGCCTCACCGCGCCGCGCGCCGAAGGGCAGCGGCTCGCCCTCGACCGCGCCTACGAGCGCGCCGGCGTCCGCCCGTCCGACGTCGGGCTCGTCGAAGCGCACGGCACCGGCACCGAGGTCGGCGACCGCACCGAGCTCGCCACCCTCTCCGCCGCGTTCGCCGCCGCCGCGCCCGGCTCCGTCACGCTCGGCTCCGTCAAGTCGCAGATCGGGCACACCAAGTGCGCCGCCGGGCTGGCCGGCCTGATCAAGACCGCGTACGCCCTGCACACCGGCGTCCTGCCCGGCACCCTGCACCTCACCGGCCCGAACGCCGAATGGAAGCCGGACGGGCCGTTCGCGTTCGGCGGCGGCGCGCGGCCCTGGGCCGCGCGGCCCGGCGACCGGTACGCCGGCGTCAGCGGCTTCGGGTTCGGCGGCGCCAACTTCCACGCCGTCCTCGCCGGTTACGACGGCGGCCCCGAACCGGTGTCCGGCCTCGCCGAATGGCCCGCCGAGCTGTTCCTGATCCGCGGCGCCGACCGCGCCGCCGCCCGCACCGAGATCGCGCGGCTCCGCCGGCTGCTGGACCTCCCGTCCGCCCGGCTGCGCGACCTCGCCCGGACCTGCGCGTCCGCCGAGGGCCGCGTCCAGGTCGCCGTCGTCGCCACCGGCCCGGACGACCTGCGCGGCAAGCTCGCCGCCGCGGCCGAGTTCCGGCCGGCGCCCGGCGTGCACGTCCGCCGGTCCGCCGACCCCGGGCAGGTCGCGTTCCTGTTCCCCGGCCAGGGCAGCCAGCGGCCCGGCATGCTCGCCGGCCTGTTCGTCGCCTTCCCGCGCCTGCAGCGGCTGCTGCGCCTCGCCGGCGGACGCTACGCGCCCGCGATGTTCCCGCCCGCCGCGTTCGGCCCCGACGACGCCCGCCGCCACCGCGACGCGCTCACCGACACCCGCGTCGCGCAGCCCGCCCTCGGCATCGCCGGGCTGGCCGTCCACCGCCTGCTCACCGCCGTCGGCGTCCACCCCGACCTCGCCGCCGGGCACAGCTACGGCGAGCTCGTCGCGCTGTGCGCCGCCGGGGTCTTCGACGACACCGACATGATCGAGCTCAGCGCCGCGCGCGCCGAGGCCATCCTCGCCGCGGCGGGCGCCGACCCCGGCGCGATGGCCGCCGTCAGCGCGTCGCTGCGGCAGGTCAGGGAGGCCGTCTCCGGCGTCTCGGAGATCGTCGTCGCCAACCACAACGCACCCGACCAGGTCGTCGTCTCCGGCACCGGCGACGGGCTCGCCCGCGCGCTCGCCGCCCTGGCCGACCGCGGCCTCGCCGCCGAGCGCATCCCGGTCGCCTGCGCGTTCCACAGCCCGCTCGTCGCCGCCGCGTCCGGCACCCTCCGCACCGCCCTCACCGGCCGCGACCTGCGCTCGCCCGCCTTCCCCGTCTGGTCCAACACCACCGCCGCCCCCTACGACAGCGACCCCGCCGACCTCGCCGCCACCCTCGCCGGGCAGATCGCCGCGCCCGTCCGGTTCGTCGAGCAGATCGAGGCGATGTACGACGCCGGCGCCCGCACCTTCGTCGAGGCCGGGCCCGGACGCGTCCTCACCGGCCTCGTCGGGCGCATCCTCGGCGACCGGCCGCACACCGCCGTCGCCTGCGACGCCCCCGGCGGCGGCTCCGTCGAACGTCTCCTGCACGCCCTCGCCGAACTCGCCGCGGTCGGCGTTCCCGTCGACCCGCAGCCCCTGTTCGCCGGGCGCGACGCCCGCGTCCTGGACGGCGCGCCGACCGCCGCGCCCGGCTGGATCGTCAACGGCCATCTCGTCCGCACCGCCGACGGCGGCTACCCGGCGGGCGCGCTCCGCCCCGCCGAACGCATCGCCGCGTTCACCCGCCCGCCCGGCTCCGACGCCGCCGTCCTGGAGTACCTGCGGGCCGGCCGCGAACTGATCGCCGCGCAGCGCGAGGTCATCCTCCGCCACCTCGGCGCGGACCCCGCCGCCCGGTCCGGGCCCGCCGTACCGGCGCCCGTTCCGGCGCCGCGTCCCGTCCTTCCGGGCGAGACCATCCCCGAGCTGCCGGCCGCCGCCGAACCGCCGCGCGACGTCCACGCCACCGTCCTCGCGGTGATCAGCGCCCGCACCGGCTACCCCGAGTCCATGCTGGACGCCGGCCTCGATCTCGAGGCGGACCTTTCCATCGACTCCATCAAACGCACCGTCATCATCGGCGAGGTCACCGAGCGCGTCGGCCTCACCGCCCCCGACGACGCCGTCATCGAGCAGCTCACCCGGATCACCACCATCGGCGGGATCGTCGACTGGCTGCGCACCCGCCTGCCGTCCGCCGAGACCCCCGGCCTGTACTCGGGGCCGCAACGGCCGCACGTCCCGCCGCAGGCCCCGTCGCGTCCGGGCCCGTCCGCCCACGTGGGCACGTCCGCCCTCTCCGGCGGCCCCTCCCCGGAGAGGCGCCGCGGCGGCCAGGCGGCGGACGCGCCCGAACCGGCGTCCTCCGCGTCCACCGAGAGCGACCCGGCCCCGCCCGCCGACGCACCACTTCCTGAGATGCCCCGGCCGGAGAGCGCCCCGGCGGACCGGGCGGGTGCGTCCACGGTGGCGACCAAGGAGACCGTGTCGGACGGCGGGGACGACGCGTCCGCCGGCACGCGCGAACCGATGGCGGAGACCTGCTCGCTGCGTGGCGCCGGTGCGTCCGAACCGGCTGAAGACCTGTCCGGCGAGACCGACGGCGGGCGGCCCGACGTGCCGGCGGCAAGGCCCGTCGAAGAGGAAGCGGGAGCGGCGGACGGCGAGGAGACCGTGTCCGCTGGGCACGATTCGCGCGAACTGGCGACGCCTGGCCCTGGCGGGCCGGAGGAGGACGGCGAGGCGGTCGTGTCCGCTGGGCAGGAGGCGCCGCGTGAAGTGACGCGGATGCCCTGTTCCGGTGAGCCGGGGGAGGAGCCCCGAGCCGCCGCGGAGGCGGACGCGCGTGGAGGCGGGCGGCCCGAGACGGCGCCGAAGTCGGCGGCCGTGGAGGTCGTGCGGCTCACCGGGGACGGGGCCGCGGCGCTCGGCGGGGACGAGGCGGATGTCATGCCCGCCGAGCGCCGCGGCGGGACGCCCGCGGAGAAGGAGCCGGTGGGGGCGCGCAGGGTGCTGGCCGGGCGGGTCCGGCCGTCGGGGGAGCGGGCCCGGCGGGTCGTCCGGCAGGTGGTGCGGACGGCCGACCTGGAGGCGCTGCCCGTCCCGGCGGACACCGGCACGGCGTTCGATGGGCGGACGTTCGTGGTCGTGGACGACGGGTGCGGTGTCGCGCTGGAGCTGGCCGACCTGCTGGAGCGGTACGGCGCGCGGGTGCGGACGCCGCTGGACGTGGACGGGGAGTGCGACGGGCTGGTGCATCTGGCGGCGCTGCGGCCGGGGGCGACGGCGGTGCTGCCGGACGCCTACGCCGGGATCCGGCAGGCGCTGCTGGGCGGGCTGCGGTGGCTGGTCCTGGCGAGCGGGGCCGGGGGCACGTTCGGCCGGGCGTTCGAGGGCGGCGGGATCGGGGATCCCGGGCCGGGCGCGGGGCTGCGGGGCCTGGCCGCGACGGTCGCGCAGGAATACCCGGAGACGCTGGTCAGGGCGGTCGACGTGGACACCAAGGACACGCCGCGGGCCATCGCGCTGCGGATCATGGCGGAGCTGCTGGACGCCCGCGGCCCGGTGGCGGTCGGGCACGAGGGCGAGCTGCGGCGCACGACGCGGCTGGTGCCGGCGGAGCTGCGGGGCGAGGCGCGGGTGCCGCTGGAGCCGGACGGGGTCGTCCTGCTGACCGGGGGCGCGCGGGGCGTCACCGCGCGGACGGCGCTGGAGCTGGCGCGCACGACGGGCTGCCACATCGAGGTGATGGGGCGGACGCTGGAGCCGGTGGGGCCGCAGTCGTTCCCGGACGTCCCCGACGAGGCCGGGCTGCGGCGGGCGCTGGTCGCGCAGGGCGGGCGGAAGCCCGCGGAGATCGAGGCGACGGTGCGGCGGATCCTCGCGGAGCGGGAGATCCGCGCGAACCTGGACGCGCTGAAGGAGCACGCGGCGTCGGTCCGGTACCACGCGGGCGACGTGCGGGAGCCGCGCGTGGTGCGGGACGTCGTGGAGCGGGTGTACATGCGGCACGGCCGGCTGGACGGGGTGGTGCACGGCGCGGGGATCGTGGAGGACCGGCTCGTCCGCGACAAGGAGCCGCAGTCGTTCGAGCGGGTGTACCGGACGAAGGTGGACGGCGCGTCGGCGCTGGCGGCGGCGGTGCGGCCCGGCGTCGGGTTCTTCGTCGTGTTCGGCAGCGTCGCGGGCGTCCACGGCAACCGGGGGCAGGCGGACTACGCGGCGGCGAACGACGCGTGCGACACGCTCGCGCACGTGTGGCGGACGCGGCTGCGCGGCCGGGTGCTGGTGGCGGACTGGGGGCCCTGGGCGGGCGGCGGGATGGTGTCGCCGGAGCTGGCCCGCGAGTACGCGCGGCGCGGCGTCGGGCTGATCGATCCGGACGCGGGGGTGGCGGCGCTGCTGCGCGAGATCGCGCACGGCGACGAGGCGCAGGTCGTGTTCACCGGGACGGTCCGGTGACGCAGGAGCCGATCGCGATCGTGGGCGCGGGGGCGGTGTTCCCCGGCGCCGGGTCGGCGGCGGAGCTGTGGCGCAACGTGCTGGCGGGGGTCGACGCGATCTCCGAGGTGCCGCCGGGCCGCTGGGATCCGGCGCTGTACTACGACCCGGACGCCTACGGCCGGGCGCCGGAGTGCGACCGGTTCTACTGCCGGCGCGGCGGGTTCGTCGACGAGCTGGCGACGTTCGACCCGGCCCGGTTCGGGATCACGCCGGCGTCGGTGCCGGGGATGGAGCCGGACCAGCTGCTGGCGCTGCGGACGGCGGCGGAGGCGATCGCGGACGCGGGCGGCGACGACCGGCTGCCGGACCGCGGCCGGATCGGGGTGGTGGTCGGCCGCGGCGGCTACCTCACCCCGGGGGTGGCGCGGTTCGACCAGCGGGTGCGGACGTCGCACCAGGTGGCGGGGGTGCTGGCGGAGCTGGTGCCGGAGCTCGGCGCGGAGCGGCTGGAGGAGGTCCGGCGGGCGTTCCGCGACCGGCTGGGCCCGGACGGCCCGGACGCGCCGGCGGGGCTGCTGCCGAGTTTCGCGGCGGCCCGGATCGCGGACCGGTTCGACCTGCGCGGGCCGGCGTACACGCTGGACGCGGCGTGCGCGTCGTCGCTGCTGGCGGTGGAGCACGCGGTGCGGGCGCTGCGCGGCGGGCAGGCCGACGCGATGCTGGCGGGGGCCGTCCATCACGCGCACCACGCGACGGTGTGGAGCGTGTTCAGCCAGCTGCGGGCGCTGAGCCCGAGCGAGACGATCCGGCCGTTCGACCGGGCCGCGGACGGGACGCTGCTGGCGGAGGGCACCGGGATGGTGCTGCTGAAGCGGCTGGGGGACGCGGTGCGGGCCGGCGACCGGATCCACGCGGTGATCGTGGGGGCGGGGTCGTCCAGCGACGGGCGGGCGGCCGGGTTCCTGAGCCCGCTGGTGGAGGGGCAGGTCCTGGCGGTGGAGCGGGCCTGGCGGGACGCGGGGCTGGATCCGCGGGCGCCGGGCGCGCTGGGCCTGGTGGAGGCGCACGGGGCGGGGACGCCGGCGGGGGACGAGGCGGAGCTGGCGACGCTGCGGCGCGTGTTCGGGACGGGCGGCGCGCCGGTCGGCCTCGGCACGGTGAAGTCGATGATCGGGCACGCGATGCCGGCGGCCGGGATGGCGGGGCTGATCAAGGCGGCGTGCGCGCTGCGCGACGGGGTGCTGCCGCCGACGCTGCACGTGGAGGACCCGCATCCGGCGCTGGACGGCGGCCGGTTGCGGATCGTCCGGGAGGCCGCCGAGTGGGAGCGGCCGGCGGACGGCCCGCGCCGGGCGGTGGTGAACGCGTTCGGGTTCGGCGGCGCGAACGCGCACGTGGTGCTGGAGGAGCCGCCGCCGGCGCGGACGCGCAGGCGCCGCAGGCTGGAGGCGCCGCGGTCGGAGGAGGGCGTGCTCAGGCTGGCCGCCCGGACGGCCGACGAGCTGGCGGCGCTGCTCGCGGCGCCCGACGAGGAGCTGCTCGCGCGGGTGGGGGAGAGCCCGCCGGACCTGCCGTGCCGCCTCGCCATCGTGGGCCCGACCGCGCGCAGGCTCGACCTGGCGCGCGCGGTCGTCCAGCGGGGGACGCCGTGGCGGGGCCGCAGCGACGTGTGGTTCACGCCGCGCCCGCTGCTCGCGGAGGGCGGCCGGCTGGCGTTCCTGTTCCCGGGCTTCGAGGCGGCGTTCGAGCCGCGGGTGGACGACGTCGCCGAGCACTTCGGGCTGCCGCGGCCGGAGCCGAGCGGCCGCACCGACCTGTTCGGCCACGCCGCGGACGTGATGGCGGTCGGCCGGCTGCTCGCCGCGGCGCTCGCGGAGCTGGGCGTCGAACCGGACGTCGCGGCCGGGCACAGCCTCGGCGAGTGGACCGCGATGATCGTCGCTGGCGTCCACGACGCGGGTGCCGCGGAGGCGTTCGTCCGCGCGCTCGACCCGGACGGCCCGGACGTCCCGGACGCGGTGTACGGGGCGCTCGGCTGCGGCGCGGACCGGGCGCAGGAGGCGATCGCGGGGCGGCCCGGCGTGTTCGTCAGCCACGACAACTGCCCGCACCAGTCGGTGATCTGCGGCCCGGCCGAGGACGTCCGCGAGGTGCTGGGGCGCCTGGCGGAAGAGGGGGTCCTGGGCCGGGAGCTGCCGTTCCGGACGGGGTTCCACACGCCGCTGGCGGAGGCGTACGAGAAGCAGGTGCGGCGCTCGTTCGAGGTGCTGCCGGTGCACGAGCCGCGCTTCCCGGTGTGGTCGGGGACGACCGCCGCGCCGTTCCCGCCGGGGGAGGACGCGGTGCGGGAGCTGGTCGTCCGGCACCTGCTGGAGCCGGTGCGGTTCAGCGAGCTGATCGAGCAGCTGTACGGGACGGCGCACGTGCGGGTGTTCGTGCAGGTCGGCCCGGGGAGCCTCACCGGGTTCGTCGGCGACCGGCTCGGCGGCCGCGAGCACCTGGCGATGGCGGTGAACGTGCCGAAGCGCGACGGCATGGCGCAGCTGCGGCGGGTCGTCGCGGCGCTGTGGGCGGAGGGGTACGGGGCGTCCCCGGCGCCGCCGTCGTCGGCGGGCATGCGCCTGGACCTCGGCACGCCGCTGGTCCGGCTGGGCGGGGCGGTGCCGCCGGTCCGGTCCGGTGCCGGTCCGGTGCCGTCGCTGCCGTCGGACGATCCGGTGCTGGCCGAGCTGGAGGCGCTGCTCAACGACGCGGCGACCGGGGCGCAGACGGTCCTGGAGGCGCTCGGCGGCGGACCGGCGCCCGCGTCCGCGCCCGCCGCGGGGCGTGCCGCGGACGAGCTGGCGGTGTCCCGGGTGTTCTCGCTGGAGGCGATGCCCTACCTCGCGGACCACTGCGTCATGCCGCAGCCCGCCGGCTGGCCCGACATGTCGGACCGGTTCCCGATCGTCCCGCTGGCGACGCTGCTGGAGGTGATGGCGGCGACCGCGCGCGAGCTGCTGCCCGACACGGTCGCGGTGGGGTTCGAGAACGTCCGCGCCGTCCGGTGGGTCGTGGCGTCCCCGCCGACCACCGCCGACATCCGCGCGCACCTCCTCGACGGCCGGGGCGGGCCGCGCAGGGTGAAGGTGGTGATCCCCGGCCACGCCGACGGGACCGTCCTGCTCGCCGACCGGCACACGGCGCCGCCCCCGCCGGACCGCACCCCGCTGACCGGGGAGGGCCCGCCCGTGGTGACGGCGGAGCGCCTCTACGACGAGCGCTGGATGTTCCACGGCCCGCTCTTCCGCGGCGTCACCGAGGTGACCGCGCTGGCGGAGGACGGGGTGCGCGGCGTACTGACGTCCCTTCCCACACCGGGCGCGCTCATCGACAGCGCGGGGCAGCTGTGCGGCCACTGGATCCAGGTGTATGGGGAGAAGGACCAGATCGTCTTTCCCGTAGGGATCGAACGCGTCGCCCTGCACGGTCCGTCGCCGTCCGCAGGAGAACGGCTCGAAACCACCATCTGGGCAGAGTCGCTTACGGACACCACACTGCGCTGCTCCGTCGAGATGGTCCGCGAAGACGGAACCCTCTGGGCGCGCATCGACGGATGGACCGCGCACCGCTTCTTCACCGACGAGGCCGTGTGGCGGATGAGGTTCACCCCCGAGGTCTCCGGGATGGGCGAACCGCAGGACGGCGGATGGTGCCTGGCTCGCCGGCACTGGGACGGCGCCGCGTCCCGCGACCTCGTCATGCGGCAGTACCTGTGCGCGGCCGAACGCGCCGAGTACGAGCGGCTGCCCTCGTTCGCGCAGGGCCCGTGGCTGCTCGGGCGCGTCGCCGCGAAGGACGCGGTCCGGGACTGGCTGTGGCGCAACGGCCACGGACCCCTGTTCCCCGCCGAGCTGACCGTCCGCGACGGACCTCGCGGGGCCGGGGGCGCGGCGCACCGTCCCGAAGTGAGCGGGCCGTTCGGCGAGGACCTGACCGTGTCCATCGCCTGCGACGCCGAGTTGGGCGTCGCCCTGGTCCGGCCGGCGGGCGAGCCCGCCGGCATCGGCCTGGCCCCCGCCGGCGAGGACGCCCGCGTCCGCGCCGCCGGGCAGGCCGCGCTGCAGGCCCTCCCCGCCGGGGCCGGCCGCCCCGAGCCCGCCGTCACCGCGGCGGGCGCCGAGCGGCTGCTGGTCACCGGCGGCGGGACGGTCACCACGGTCGAGACACGCGAGCTGGACGGACACGTCGTGGCCTGGACGGTCACGGCGGGCGGCACCGACACGGAGGAGAGCCGAACATGAGCGACGACGCCCTGACGCAGGTCGTCCGGATGCTGGCCGAGGTCGTGGGGGAGGACTTCCTGCTCGACGTGGAGATCGGCCGCGACACCGCCTTCAACGAGGACCTCGGGCTGGAGAGCATCGAGTTCGTCGCCCTCGCCGACAAGCTGCGCGACCACTACGGCGACGGCGTCGACCTGGCCGCGTTCATCGCCGGCATGGACATCGACGAGATCATGAACCTGACGGTCGGCGACCTGGTGGACCACATCGCCGCCACGGAGACGGCCCATGCCTGACCTCACCGTCCGCGGGGTCCGCTTCCACGTCCAGACCCCGGGAACCGGCGGCGGCGCGGACGCGCCCGTCGTGGTGTTCGTCCACGGGCTCGTCATGGACAACCTGTCGAGCTTCTACACCACGCTCGCCCTGCCGATCGCCGGCGCCGGCGCCCGCACCGTCCTGTACGACCTGCGGGGGCACGGCCGGTCGGAGCGGACCCCGTCCGGGTACGGCGCCGCCGATGCCGTCGCCGACCTGTTCGCGATCCTCGACGCGCTCGGCCACCACCGCGTCCACCTGGTCGCCCACAGCTTCGGCGGCGTCATCGCGCTGAACGCCGCGCTCGCGCGCCCGGACCGCGTCGCCGGGCTCGTGCTGATCGAGGCCCACGGGCCCGGCGAAGGCCCCGGATGGTCCGAGGGCCTGCTCAACACGCTGGCGCGGTGGTCGCTGATCCTGGAGTACGAGCGGTTCGCCGACCAGATGCTGGCCTCCGGGCGGCGCCGGACCGGGCGGCAGATGGCCACCGCCGACGCCCTCGTCAACCGGACCACCCTGTTGGCGGACGTCGCCGCCATCGAGCCCGTCCGACCCGCCGACCTGGCCGCCGTCCGCTGCCCCGTTCTCGCCGTGTACGGGCAGCACTCCGACGTCGCCGCCGCCGGGCGGCTGCTGCTGCACTCCGTCCCCGACTGCACCCTGCACGTCATGGCCGGCCACGGCCACACCGCGCTGCGCGAGGGGACGGCCGAGATCCTGGAGGTCGTCCTGCCCTGGCTCGCCCACCACGCGGGGACCCGCGTCCCCGCGGCCGTCGGCGGAGGTGTCCGGTGAAGGGCCGCCGCGTCCAGGTCCCGTCCCTGCTCGGCGCCCCCGGCATCCCGCGCGCCGAGACGCCCCGGCGGCGGTTCCTGTTCGCCGTCCCGCCGCTCGCCGGGCACGTCAACCCGACCGTCGCGGTCGCCGCCGAGCTCGTCCGGCGCGGCCACACCGTCGCCTGGACCGGGCACCGCGCCGCCCTCGAACCGCTGCTGCGCGCCGGCTCGCGGATCTTCTCCGCGGGGGACGACGCGTTCGCCGCGCGGCTCGCCGCCGCCCGCGAGGAGTGGCTGCGGCTGCGCGGCCCCGCCGCGCTGCGGTTCCTGTGGGAGGACTTCATCGTCCCGCTCGGCCACGCGATGATGCCCGGCGTCGAGACCGCGCTCGACCGGTTCCGCCCGGACGTGGTGGTCAGCGACCAGATCGTGCTGGCCGCGCCGGTCGCCGCCCGGCGCCGCGAGATCCCGTGGGCGACGTCGGCGACGACGTCCTCGGAGTTCACCCGGCCGCTCGCCGGGCTGCCGCTGGTCGAGGAGTGGGTGCGCGAGCAGATCGGCGACTTCCAGCTCGACCACGGCATCGAGGACCTGCTCGACCTGCGGTTCTCCGACCACCTCGTGCTGATCTTCTCCACCGGCGCGCTCGTCGGGGACGTCTCGGTCTTCCCCGACCACTTCGCCTTCGTCGGCCCCGCGCTCGACCGGCCGGCCGGCGCCGCGTTCCCGTGGGAGTGGCTGGACGGGCGGCCCGCCGTGCTGGTGACGCTCGGCACCCTCAACGGGGCGGCCGGCGAGCGGTTCTACCGGGTCGCCGCCGACGCCGTCCGCGACCTGGACGTCCAGGCCGTGTTCGTCGCGCCGCCCGGGATCGTCGCCGACCCGCCGCCGAACGTCCTCGTCCGCGCGCACGTCCCGCAGCTCAGGCTGCTGCAGCGGATGTCGGCCGTCGTCTGCCACGGCGGGCACAACACCGTCTGCGAGAGCCTCGCGCAGGGCCTGCCGCTGGTCGTCGCGCCGATCCGGGACGACCAGCCGGTCATCGCCCGGCAGGTCGAGGCCGCCGGTGCCGGCGTGCAGGTCCGGTTCGGCCGGGTCCGCGCGGCCGAACTCCGCGACGCATTGACCGCCGTCCTCGACGGGGACGCCCACCGCGCCGCCGCCGAGGCCGTCCGGGAGTCGTTCGCCGCCGCCGGCGGCGCCGCCGGGGCCGCCGACCGCCTGGAGAAGCTGGCGTGACCGCGGGGCCGGACGTGAGCGGCATCGCCACGTCCCTCGACGTCCGCATGACGGCCTACGACTTCGAACGCGTCCACGGCCGCCCGCCGGCGGCGGTGCACCGCGCTCCCATCGGCCTGCCGCTCCTGGACGGCCTCACCATCGCGCTGCCCTGGGGCGTCACGGTCGCGGCGAGCGCCGACGGCACCACGTCGCTCTACTCGGTGAACCACCAGACCGACGGCGTCACCTCGGCCACGGGCCCCGTCCCGCACTGGGCCCGGGAGGCCGTCGCCGTCCTGAACGCCCACGCCGATCCCGCGCCCGGCGCCCGCCTGGTGATCAACCGGGAGCTCCCCGCCGAGACCGGGCTCCTCACCGGCGCCGAGACCGCCGCCGCCACCTACCTGGCCCTGCGCGCCCTGCACGGCCCGCCCGCCGGCCCGCACCCGCTCACCGAGCACCCCGCCTACCGGACGTCTTTGCAGGCCCGCGAAGCCCACGCCCTGCTGACCGCGCCCGGCACCACGGAGCACGTCCCGTTCGACCTGGCCGCGTGCGACCTCCGCATCCTCATCGTCGACCTCGCCGCCCGCCACTCGTCGCCGCTGCCGACCCCGGCCGGTGCCGCCGCCCGCGCCGCCGCCGCCGTCCGCGCGTCCGGGCCGTCCGCCCTCGGGCCCCTCCTCACCGACGCCCACGCCTTCGGCGACCCGCTGCCCGACCTCGCCCTCCGAACCGCGCTCGACGCCGGCGCCCTCGGCGGCCGCAAGATCGGCGCCTGCATCGTCGCCCTGGCCCCCACCTTGGCCGTCCCCGACGTCCGCGAGGCCCTCACCACCCGCCTGACCCCCGTCCTGCCGCGCCCGCCCCGCGTCCTGACAGCCCTCCCCGCACCCTCAGCCACCGCGCAGAACGCGATCCACTTCTAAAAGCGGTCGGCGGTCAGAGTTTGGGGGTGAAGGGGCGGCGGTGGACCGGGTCGTCGGGTTCGGCCTGGGCACGCAGGGCGGTCTCGACGAGTTCGATGGCCTGGAGCAGGGAGACGAGGCGGGCGCCCTCGCGGCGGTACGCCTCCAGGACGGCCTCCACCCCGTGCGGCGGGACGAGGGGCGCGAGATCGACGCGGGCGGTGCGGAACCCCTCACGGGCTGCGTCGACGGACGCGTTGACGTGGTGCCGGGCCATCCGCGCGAGCGCGATCGGATAGCGGCGCAGGACGCCGTAGCGCCGGTACTCGGGCGGGACGAGCTCGAGCAGCCAGCTCAGAGCGGTGTCCTCGAAGCGGTCGGTGCCCGGTGGGTGCACCTGCGAGGGCCAGCCGGGCGGGACGTAGGTGCTCACGGCTCCACGATAACCCGGAATTCGAACCTATGTTCGACCCAAACCGGACATGTCACTCGGTCGCGGGCGGCGGGGTGATCGGCCCGTTCCGGCGGATCCGGATCTTGCCGGAGTCCAGGTCGTCGCGGGCGGAGCCGTCCCCCGCCTGCTCGTGGTCGTCCTGGCGCAGCACCTTCTGCCGCTGCTGCTCCTCCTGCTTGACCTTCTTGGAGCCCTCGAACGCCGAGGCGAGGTCCTCGAACATGCCGCCGCCGAAGCCGGCGCCGGTCTCCCCGTCGCCGCGGATGGCGCCCATCAGCGTCGACCGGCCGGTGCCCTCCGTGGGCCACTCGACGGGCTCGTGGCCGGCCTGCTCGGGACGGTTGCCCATCGGGCGCCCCTTGACGCGCTTGCGGCGGCGAAACGGTGATTTCACACAAGCTCCAACGCGACGAGCCTCCAGATTGATCCCGGCGGGCGCTCAGCCTCCGAACGACCACCGGGTGGGAGAACCGGTGAAGTCCCCCTGACGCAGCCCGAACGCCTTCTGTGGCCGCACCGCGACGGTCGCGTTCACCTCCGGGTCCAGGAAGTCGACACGATAGCGGGTCGCGTACTTGGAATTGACCAGGTCGATGAAGCGCTGGAGATCGCGCGGCTCGGTGACGACCTCCGCGCGGCCCTCCAGCACCACCGGGTCCTCGGCCTCCTCGGTGGCGACCACGACCTGCGGATTCGCCCGCAGGTTCACCATCTTGCGGGACGGGACGCTGCTGCTGAACATCAGCGCCTCCCCGGACCAGGCGCCCCACACCGGCATCGCGTGCGGCCGCCCGTCCGGCCGGACGGTGCACAGCCAGAAGTTGCGGGCGGCGCGGAGCCGCTCCACGGCCCACGACCACGGCAGCAGGCCGCTCCCCTCGGCGGCCCCCCGGATCCCGTAACCGGGCATGTGCGGACGGTCTGCGACGGGCTCCGGCGCCGGGACGAACCCGGGGCGGGGCTCCGATGCCAGGGCGAATCCGGACGCGGACTCCGGTGCCGAGGCGTACCCGGAAGCCGACATGGCGCTCTCCCTTCTACGGACGTTCCCCGGCCCATCGTTTCAGACCGCGGAGCCTCCCGGTGACGCTCGGTGGCTCGTTGGGAGCGGCTCGGCGCGGTAGCCTGCGGGACGTGCGCCTATCCCATGTCATCGCGGCTCTCGAAGAGCTCTATCCGCCGTCGTGGGCGGAGTCCTGGGACGCGGTCGGCCTGGTCTGCGGCGACCCCGCCCAGGAGGTCGGGCGGGTGCTGCTGGCGGTCGACCCGGTCGCCGCGGTGATCGACGAGGCGCTGGAGTGGGGCGCCGACCTGGTGGTCGCGCACCATCCGCTGCTGCTGCGCGGGGTGCACTCGGTCGCCGCGACCACGCCGAAGGGCCGGCTGATCCACCGGATGATCGTCAACGGGGTCGCGCTGCACACCGCGCACACCAACGCCGACGCCGCCGATCCGGGGGTCTCGGACGCGCTGGCGCGCGCCGTCGGGCTCACCGGGGAGCTGCGCCCGATCGTCCCCGCCGCCGACGACCCGCGCCGCGGCCTCGGCCGCGTCGGGGAGCTGGCCGAGCCGGTCACGCTGCGGGAGTTCACCCGGCGGGCCGCCGCGGGGCTGCCGTCCACCGCGTGGGGGCTGCGGGCCGCGGGCGACCCGGACCGCGCCGTCCGCACCGTCGCGGTCTGCGGCGGCGCCGGCGACTCCCTCCTCGGCGCCGTCCGCGCGGCGGGCGTCGACGTTTACCTCACCGCCGACCTGCGGCACCATCCCGCCTCGGAGTTCGCCGAGCACGGCGGCCCGGCGCTGGTGGACGCCGCGCACTGGGCGACCGAATGGCCCTGGCTGGCCGACGCCGCGCGGCGCCTGGCCGCCGCCGCACCCGAAGCGGGCAAGTTGGAGACACGGGTGTCCACGCTCGTCACCGACGCGTGGAGCCTTCACGCAGAAGGAGAACAGTGAAAGCCGCACCGCAAGCCCAGCTTCGCCTGATCGACCTGCAGGACCTGGACAGCTCGCTGGACCGCCTCGCGCACCGCCGCCGCACGCTGGCCGAGCTCGCCGAGATCGAGCGGCTGGAGGCCCGGCTCACCGAGCTGCGGGACGCGATCGTGGCGGCCGAGACCGAGACGGGCGACCTGGCGCGGGAGCAGAAGAAGGCCGAGCAGGACGTCGACCAGGTCCGCAGCCGCGCCGAGCGGGACCAGAAGCGCCTGGACTCCGGCCAGGTCGCCTCCGCCAAGGACCTCAGCGGGCTGCAGGCCGAGATCGAGTCGCTGCAGCGCCGCCAGTCCGACCTGGAGGAGGTCGTGCTGGAGATCATGGAGCGGACCGAGCAGGCCGAGGGCCGCGTCGCCGCGCTGCGCGCCGACCAGACTGCGACACAGGAGGAGCTGGCCGCGGTCGTCGCGCGCCGCGACGCCGCGCTGAAGGAGATCGACGAGGAGGGCGGCACGACCGGCGCCGCCCGCACCGCCGTCGCCAAGGACGTCCCCGACGACCTGCTCGGCCTCTACGAGAAGCTGCGCGGCCAGTTCGGCGGCGTCGGCGCGGCGAAGCTGTTCCGCGGCGCCTGCCAGGGCTGCCACCTGGCGCTCAACACCGTCGACCTGAACCGGATCCGGGCCGCCGCGCCGGACGAGGTGATCCGCTGCGAGGAGTGCCGCCGCATCCTCGTCCGCACCCCCGAGTCGGGCCTGTGAAGCTGATCGTCGAGGCGGACGGCGGGTCCCGGGGCAACCCGGGCCCGGCCGGGTACGGCGCCCTCGTCCGCGACGCGCTGACCGGCGAGGTGCTGGCGGAGGTCGCCGAGTCGATCGGCATGGCCACCAACAACGTCGCCGAGTACCGGGGCCTGATCGCCGGGCTGACGGCCGCCGCCGGGATCGACCCGTCCGCGCGGGTCGAGGTGCGGATGGACTCCAAGCTCGTCGTGGAGCAGATGTCCGGCCGCTGGAAGATCAAGCACCCGGACATGATCCCGCTGGCCCTGCGCGCCCGCGAGGCCGCCGAGGGGCTCGGATCCGTCTCCTACGGCTGGATCCCGCGCAACCGCAACGCGCATGCCGACCGGCTCGCCAACGAGGCCATGGACGCCGCGGCCCGCGGCGAGCGCTGGACCCGCACGACCGAGGAGCCCCCGCGGGAGGAGGCGCCGGGCCCGCCGCCCGTCTCGTCCACCCCCACGCGGACGATCCTGCTCCGCCACGGCGAGACGCCCCTGTCCGCGGAGAAGCGCTTCGCCGGGACGAACGACGTCCCCCTCACCACCGCGGGCCTCGCGCAGGCCCGCGCCGCCGCCCTCGCCCTCAAGGACCGCGGCCTCGACGCGATCGTCAGCTCGCCCCTCGCGCGCTGCCGCGACACCGCCGCCGAGGTCGCCGCCGTCACCGGCCTGGACGTCCGGGTCGAGGACGGCTTCCGCGAGACCGCCTTCGGCGACTGGGAGGGGCTCACCTTCGCCGAGGCCGGCAAGGGCTGGCCCGCCGAGATGAAGGCCTGGCTCGCCGACCCGGAGGTCGCGCCGCCCGGCGGCGAGAGCTTCGCGCAGGTGTCCCGGCGCGTCCGCACCGCCCTGGACAAGCTGAAGGTCCGAAACCGGCAGCAGACGGTCCTGGTCGTCTCGCACGTCACGCCGATCAAGCTGCTGGTCAAGGACGCCCTCGGCGCCCCGATGAAGTCGCTGTACCGCATGCACCTGGACGTCGCGTCCCTCACCACGGTCGACTGGTACGCCGACGGCCCCGCCAGCCTGCGCGCCTTCAACGACGCCCACCACCTGGAACACTGACCGACCCGCTAGAGTTCTGTGTACGGCGGACGAGCCGGCCGGACGGCCGCGTCGGGGACCTGGTCCCCGTCGAGGAAAGTCCGGGCTCCACAGGGCAGGGTGGTCGGTAACGCCGACCCGGGGCGACCCGCGGGACAGTGCCACAGAAAACAGACCGCCACCGGCCCGGCCGGTGGTAAGGGTGAAACGGTGAGGTAAGAGCTCACCAGCGCCCACGGTGACGTGGGCGGCTCGGTAAACCCCACCCGGAGCAAGGTCAAGAAGGGGCTTCGGCCCCGCGCAGGTGCCTGAGGGCGGCCCGCCCGAGCCTGCGGGTAGACCGCTGGAGGCCGCCGGCAACGGCGGTCCGAGATGGATGGCCGTCACCCGCCCTCCGGGGCGGGCACAGAACCCGGCTTACAGGCCGACTCGTCCGCCGCCATTCCGTTCCGCCGCGGGTCAGCCCAGTGGGGTGCCGGTTTGGTCGTGTTCCAGGGCGGCGCGCAGCTTTGCGAGCGCGTTTGCGGCGGCCGCCGTGGAGGGGGCGTCGAGAGCTCTTCCGATCATCTCCGCCAGGGCGTCGGCGAAGGTTTCCTCCGCCGCGTCCACCAGCTGCGAGCCGGCGTCGGTGAGAGCCAGCAGCGAGGACCGGCGGTCGGACGGGTTCGGCCGCCGGACGGTCCAGCCCTGCCTCTCCAGACGGTCGACGCTCTTGCTGGCCGCCCCGATGCCGATGGCGAACTCGGCGGCGAGGTCCGCGACCCGGGCGCCGGGATGGTCGCGCAGGTAGCGCAGGGCCTCGAACTGCGAGGTGACGATCCCGTGCCGCGCCCGGAGACGGTCGTTGAGGGCGTTGTACAGGCGCGTCTCGCATCGGACGAGGTCGGCGAAGAAGCCCGGGAGGCCGGCCGCGTCCCCGCTCGATGTATATTCCATGGCATATAGTGTACTGGAAGCTATTTACGGCGGGAGCAGGTCATGAGCAAGGAGCAGCGCGCCCGGATCGACGCGATGATGCGGCGGCAGCAGCCCGAAGGCCCAGGGACGGTCGAGGAGATCCGCGCCGGATTCGAGGCGCTGATGGCCCAGATGATCGTGCCCGGCGGCATCCGCACCGCGCGGACGGCGCTCGGCGGCCGGCCCGCGCTGCGCGTCGAGCCGGACGGCGGACCCCGCGCCGGGACGATCCTGTACTTCCACGGCGGCAGCTGGGTGTTCGGCTCGCCCGAGACCGCCCTGTCGCTGACGGGGCACCTGGTGGCCGGGACGGGCTTCGGGGCGTACTCGCTGGACTACCGGCTCGCCCCCGAGCACCCGTTCCCGGCCGCGATCGAGGACACGCTGGGCGCCTACCGCGCCCTCCTCGACGGCGGCGAGGACCCTTCGGCCATCGCGTTCGCCGGGGACTCCGCCGGCGGCGGCCTCGCCGTCACCACCTGCCTGGCCGCCCGCGACGCGGGGCTGCCGCTGCCCGCCGCGATCGTGGCGTTCTCCCCGGGCCTGGACGCCACCCGCACGGGCGAGAGCATGGAGACCAGGGCGGCCGCCGACCCGATCTTCACCCGCGCGGCCATGGAGCACACCGGGGCCATGTACCTCGCCGGAGCCGACCCGCACCAGCCCCTGCTCAGCCCGGCCGTCCTCGCCGACCTGACCGGTTTCCCCCCGATGCTGATCCAGGTGGGCACCAACGAGATCCTGCTGGACGACTCCACGCGCCTGGCGGCACGGGCGAGGGCGGCCGGAGTGGACGTCATCCTGGACGTCACCGCCGACCTGCCGCACGTGTTCCAGGCGTTCGCCGGCGTCCTGGACGAGGCGGACGAGGCGCTGGACCGCGCGGCTCACTTCCTCCGCCAGCGCATCCGGACGGCGGCGTAGGGGCGGCGACCCCGCGGCCGTGTCATCGCGCGCCGGTGCGGAAGGTGCGGCGGTAGGCGCCCGGGGTGGTGGCCAGGGCGTTGAGGAAGCGGCGGCGGAGATTGGTGGCCGAGGAGAGGCCGACGCGGCGGGCGATGGCGTCCAGCGGCAGGTCGGTGGATTCCAGCAGGTTCTGAGCTGCGGCGATGCGCTGGGACAGCAGCCATTGGCCGGGGCTGGTACCGAGCTGGTCGGTGAAGCGGCGGGTGAGGGTTCGCGGCGAGACGCCCGCCTCGGCGGCCATGGTCTCGAGGGTCACGGGTTCGTCTAGGCGGGCGGTGACCCATTCCAGGAGTGGGGCCAGCGAGTCGTCGAGGCGGGCGGGGGTCGGGGGCGTGTACTGCAGTTGCCCGCCCTCGCGGTGGGGCGGCATGACCATGGTGCGGGCGATGTGGGCGGCGTACCGGGCGCCGTGGTCGTTGCGGACCAGGTGCAGGCACAGGTCGAAGCCGGCTCCCGCTCCGGCGCTGGTGGCGATGTCGCCGTGGTCCACGTACAGGACGTCCCGGTCGAGGTGGACGTGCGGGAAGCGCGCGGCGAACTCGTCGGCCTGGGCCCAGTGGGTCGTCGCGCGGCGGCCGTCGAGGAGGCCGGCGTGGGCGAGCGCGAAGGCGCCGGAGCAGATGCTGACCACGCGGGCTCCCCGGGAGTGCGCGCCGCGCAGGGCCCCCACGACGGCGGGGGAGGGCGGCTCCGCGGTGGGAAGCCAGCCGGGCACGATCACGGTGTCCGCCCCGTCGAGGGCGTCCAGGCCGTCGGTCACGAGCATGTCGTAGCCGGCGAGCGTGGCGACCGGGCCGGGACGCTCGGTGCACACGCCGAAGGCGTACCTGGTCGGGAGCCCGTGCCGCTCCACTCCGAACACCTGGGCCGCGCAGCCGAGCTCGAACGTCGACTGCGGCGGGCGGACGAGCGCCACAACGCGATGCATGGCGTGAAAGTACCGCACGATGTCTTTCCAGACACTCGGCGGGCCGGAGCATGTCTCGCCAGGCTGGTGCCATGACGACAGAACTGGGTTACGTGTGGTCCTCCGTCCAGGACGCCCCGGTCCGCGACCTGTTCCCGGGGATCAGGCTGCGGCCGTTGTGGAGCGGGGACGGCGGCGCAAAGGCATTCGTGCTCGAAATGGACGCGAACACCCGCTGGGAGGGCATCGACGTCCACGAGCCGGGGCCCGAGGAGGTCTTCGTGGTGTCGGGCGTCTTCAACGACGGCGAGCGCGACTACCCGGCCGGCTCCTTCATCCACGCCCCGGCGGGCTCGTCCCACGTCCCGCAGACGACCGTGGGCTGCACGCTCTTCCTCTTCTACCCAGAGGGGTAGGCGCGCGTTCTAGGCTCGTGGGGTGCGACTCGATCTGGTCACGATCATCGTGGACGACTACGACCGGGCCATCCGGTACTTCACCGGGGCCCTCGGGTTCGAGCTCGTCGAGGACTCGCCTTCGCGGACCAACGACGGCCGTCCCAAGCGGTGGGTCGTCGTCCGGCCGCCGGGTGCGCAGACCGGCATCCTGCTCGCACGCGCGGACGGGGAACGCCAGACCGCCGCCGTCGGGGAGCAGGCGGCCGGACGCGTGGGATTCTTCCTGCGCGTGGACGACTTCGACTCCGCCTACGAGCGCATGACGGCGGCCGGTGTCGAGTTCGTCACCGCACCCCGCGCAGAGCCCTACGGGCGCGTCGCCGTGTTCCGTGATGTCGCCGGCAACCGCTGGGACCTGCTCGGCCCGGCCGGGTGATCACGCAGTGGCGTCCGGGGCCGGAACGGTCTTGATCTGGGCCGTGGCGGTGGCCGTGGCGACCGTCTCGCCCGTCTCGTCGACGAGTTCGCCGGCGAGGAAGCAGATCTGCCTGCCGCGGCGGACGACCCGTCCGCGGCCGACGAGGCGCCCCGGACGGGCCGGACGCAGGAACTGCACCTGAAGGTCGAGCGTCGGGGCGAACTGGCCGGGCGGCAGCGTCGCGACGAGCGCGGGGCCGAGGGTGTCGTCCAGCATCGCCGCCAGGAAACCGCCCTGGACGGCGCCCACCGGGTTGAGGAACTGCTCGGTCGCCTGGAAGGCCACCGTGATGGTGCCCCGCTCCGGGTCGGCCTCGACGAGCTCGAAGCCCAGCGTCACGGCGGCGGGCGGGGGCGGAACGCGCCCGGCCTGGACGTCCCAGAACATTCCCTGCCGCCGTCCGTCCGCGATCATGCCGACACCCTAGCGGGGCGATCCCCTCAACGGGCGCGGAGCCGGGCGGCGATGAGGAGGGCGGCGTCCGCGACGTGGTCGACCTCGGCGATCCATTCGCCCCACGAGTGCGCGAACCAGAACCGGCCCTCGTCGTCCGGACGGGGGCGGCAGGCGATGGTGTCGGACGGCTCGGGGTTGCCCTCGCAGCAGCCGTCCGCGAACGGGTTGGAGACCTGGAGGCCGTCGATCTTCAGGCGGACGTCCAGGCCGTAGAGGTCCAGACGGTGCAGGAGCGCGCCGAGCCCGGCCTGCGCCCGCGCCAGGGGTGTGTGCATGGAGTGACGGTACCGTCACTCGTCTATGCTTGTCTAGGCTCGTCTAGACGTCTGCATACGTACCGCTATGAAGGGCTTCGTAGGGCCTCATCTAGCGTCGAGGGTGTGACGATCGATCATGATGGCGACACACCCGTCTACCGGCAGATAGCCGCGATCATCGCCGAGCGCATCGAGTCCGGCGATCTGCAGCCGCGCCGGCGCATCCCGTCGGAGTCCGACCTCGTGCAGGAGTACGGGGTGGCCCGTGAGACGGCTCGGCGCGCGGTCGCGTATCTGCGGGAGCAGGGTCTCGTCTACACGGTTCCGCAGCGCGGCACGTTCGTGAAGGCGGACGGGGGCGAGTAGGGGGTGCGGGTGTTGCCCTTATGCGTCGGTGGATAAGGGCAACACGCCGCGGGTGGACGCCTGGCGTCAGTAGCCGCCGGGGGCGCCGCTGCCGGTCGGGGTGCCCGTGGGCGCCCCGGTCGGGCTTTCGGGCGGGCTGGTGGGCGGGCCGGTGGGGCTCTCGGGCGGGCTGCCGCTGGAGCCGCCGGTCGGGCTCTCCGTCGGGCTGCTCGTCGGCGTCTGGCCGCCCGGCGGGACGACGCCGCCGGAGCCGGGCACGGTGATCTTGGTCTGCATGCCGAGCGCGCGGTGGTCGTCGATCGGGCACCAGAGCTGGTAGGTGCCCGGCTGCAGGGTGACGTTCAGCTTGGCCTGCTGTCCGGGCGAGATCCCCGGGGTCACCTTCGTGCTGGTGATGCCCGGGCCGGAGATGGCCAGGGCGTGCTGCATGCTGCCGGTGTTCTTGGCGATGAAGATGTACGGGCCCGCCTTGAAGGTGGTCTGGGAGAGCTTCAGCGAGTACTCCTTCTCCGTGACGGTGACGCTCGTGGCCTTGGGGTTGGCGGGCGCGCCGCCGCCCGGGGCCGGCGTCGCGCCGCCCGGGGTGGTCGGGCTCTCGCCGCCCGGGGTCGTGGGGCTGCCGCTGTCGGTGGGGCTGCCGCCGTCCGTCGGGCTGCCGCCGTCCGTCGGGCTGCCGCCGTCGGTGGGGTTGCCGCTGTCGGGGGCTCCGGTGTCCGGGCCGTCGGTGCCGCCGCCGCCCGGAGTCTCGCCGCCCGGCTCGCCGGGGTTGCCCCCGCCGGGGTCCGTGGTGGCCGGGGCGCCGGGCCTCGGGACGGTGGTCGCGTGGGCGGCGGAGACGGGGAGCAGGGCGCCGGCCGCGAGGACGAAGGCGCCCGCTGTGGTCGAAATGGTGGATTTGTTCATAATTGCCGGGCTCCCCGCAGCACCTCCGCCGAAACCGGTCGGGTGTTGCCGAAAGCCCAGGTCAAGGCCGGTTTCGGCGGAGGTCGATCGGTGCCGTCAGGGGCGGGCCAGGGCGGGGTGGAGTGGGTGATGAGGATGCGCCGGCGTCGCCGGTCTCGTCGCGGTCGCCGACCGGGCCGCCGACTCTGAGAAGTGCAGCGAACCTCGCACGCGGGCGGAGTGGCGTGGATCTCGGCGGCTTCGGGTCACACGACACAAAGAAACCGATAGGAGGCGCCTAACGTCCCAGGTAGAGCGATCGCCGGTCGGCGGTGGCGGCGGGGCACGGTGGCTGCCCCGTGGAGAGGAGCGCTGATGTTCATCATCATCGTGTTCGTGGCCCTCGTGCTCGCCGGGGCGCTGGCCGCCCTGGTCTACCTCTGGGACTTCGCGCGGGCCAGCCGGCGCGACACGCTGTTCACGCCCCCGTCGGGCCGCCGCGCGCGCGCCGCGCGGAAGGTGACCGGAGTCTACGTCCGCGACTACAGGCGGGAAGGCGACCTGCGCGGTCCCCGGCCGCAGGAGCCCGGCCCCGCGCTCGGCGGCGGCAGCCCGGAGGAGGACGGCCGGGCGCGCGGCGAGCAGCTGGTAGGACGCTGAGAGGGTGGTCTCCGGGAACGTCCCCGGAGACCACCCTCCCGTCGTCGCGCGGGTCAGGCGTCCCGGCGGGCCCCGTCCGGGACGTGGTCCGGGATCGTGGCGAACGTCCCGGCGGCCCGGTCGAGGACCTTGACCGTCGCGGACTTCAGATCGAAGTAGAGCCCCACGAGCTCCAGGTCACCGGCCTCCGCGCGCTCGCGGAGCCACGGGTAGGTGAGCAGGTTGTCGAGCTGCTGCATCACGTTGAGCTGGCTGAGCCGGGCCAGCGGATCGTCGCCGTGGTCCCGCTCGGCGCGGAAGCGCTCCAGGGTCGGCTCGCCGTGCTCGAGCCAGCGCGACAGCCCCTCGAGGTGCGCGACCTCCGCGCCGCCCGCCATGACGGCGGCCATCGCGCCGCAGTTGGAGTGGCCGCAGACCGCGATGGTGCGGATGTCGAGCACGTTGGTCGCGTACTCGACCGTCGCCATCACCGAGTCGTCCGGGACGGCCGACCCGTGCGGCGGGACGAAGTTGCCGACGTTGCGGTTGATGAACAGGTCGCCCGGCCCGCTGGCGGTGATGATGTTGGGCACGACCCGCGAGTCCACGCAGGTGATGAAGAGCAGCTCCGGCTTCTGCTCCATCGCCAGCTCGGCCATGATCGGGCGGACCAGCCCCGCGGTGCTGTCGTGGTACTCCCGGACGCCGTCGAGCAGCACGGACGTCGCGGACGACGGTTCGGCGGCGGCCTCGGAACGTCGCTGGCGATTCGCCCAGGGAGCCCACCAGCGGGCTTGAGGGGACGACTTACGCGGCGAAGACATATCACCTGTCACCCCTCTTTCATACCAACCCTCGTGAACCTCGTCGATGTCGACCCTGCCTCCCTGGCGTTCGTGCGCCAGGCGCCACTCGTGGATCGCGTCGAACGCGGCGTGGTCCATGAAGTCGATGTTCAGGTCCAGGTCGACGCCCGCCCCGGCCGGGACGGCCCGCAGCGCGCGCGTCACCTTCGGCACCCCGAGGAAGGTCAGCGTCCCCTCCACGACCACGTGCCAGCGCGGCGGGGCGGGCACGTCGCCCGGCACCGGGACGAGCCGCTCGGTCCGGACGGTGAGCCGGGTCAGCCGCCGCAGCGCCAGCACCGCCGTCACCGCGATCCCCAGCAGGACGCCCTCGCCGAGGCCGAGCACGACCACGCCGCCGAACGTGGCGAAGTAGGCGGTCGCCTCCCGGTGGTGCCGCAGCTCGCGGACGCGGGCCGGGTCCACCAGCCGCACGCCGAGCACCACCAGCAGCGCCGACAGCGCCGCGAGCGGGACGTGCTCGATGACGGGCCCGCAGGACACCGCCAGCACCAGCACCCACACCCCGTGCAGCACGGCGGACAGCCGGGTCCGCGCGCCGGCCTCCAGGTTGGCCGTGCTGCGGACGATCACGCCCGCGACCGGCAGGCCCCCGAACAGCCCGGACACCGCGTTCGCCGCGCCCTGGGCGGCCAGCTCGCGGTCGAGGTCGGTGGGGGCGACCCCGGCGGGCCGGACGCGGTCGACCGCCACGCTGCACAGCAGGGACGCGACGGCGGCCACCACGGCGAGCGAGACGACGGCGCCCGCCACCCCGTGCGGCGCCCCGTCCGGCAGCTCGGGCGCGCCCCAGCCCTCCAGCAGGGTCTCGGGCAGGTCCACCCGGGCGGCCTGCCAGCCGAGCGCCCACGCGGTCACGGTGGCGGCGGTGATCGCGGGCAGCGGGCCGGGGATCATGCGCAGCCGGCCGCCGCGCGGCAGCCGGGACCAGCCGAGCAGCACCAGCACGGTCAGCGCGGCGACCAGCGCGGAGTGCGGTACCGGGTGCAGCAGCTGCCCGGGCAGCTCCCGCAGGTTGGCCACGGCGGACTCCTGCGGGCCGCCGCCCAGCACGACGTGCACCTGGCTCAGCACGATCACCGCGCCGACGCCGGCGAGCATGCCGTGCACGACGGCGGGCGAGACGGCCAGCACGACGCGCGCGACCCGGCTCAGGCCGAGCGCGACCTGCACCAGCCCGGCGAGCAGGGTGACCGTGCAGGTGGCCCGCCAGCCGTAGGTCTGGACGAGCTCGGCGACCAGCACCGTCAGCCCGGCGGCGGGCCCGCTGACCTGCAGCGGGGACCCGCCGGCCAGCCCGGCCACGACGCCGCCGGCGACGGCGGCGATGAGCCCGGCGGCGACCGGTGCGCCCGAGGCGACCGCGATGCCCAGCGACAGCGGGATCGCGACCAGGAACACGACGAAGGACGCGAGCGCGTCCCGCCGCAATGCGGATACGTTGAGTGGCTTTGAAGTCACTCAACGTATACAACCAGATTCTCCGGGTCCCGCCCGGGACGCGCCGCCGCGCGGGCGCCCGGAAACGCGCCGAGGGCCACCGGATCCCCGGTGGCCCTCGCCTGGTGGTGCGCGAAACGGTGCCGCGTCAGCGGCGGTAGTTCTCCCAGTCGTCGGGCTGCTGCCGGGAGTCGTACGGGTTGGTGTCGCTCGGCAGACCGCCCTGCTGCTGGTAGCCGCCCTGCTGCGGCGCCCCGGGGTAGCCCGAGCCGTACGCCTGGGTGGCGCCCGGGTCGTGCGGCGCTGCGAGCGGGTCGTTGCCGTTGTAGCTGCTGCCGCTGAAGTCGCCGTAGGCGCCGGTGCCGCCGCCCTGCCCGCCGCCCTGCCCGCCGGAGCCGTACGGCTCGCGGGACCCGCCGCTCAGCGGGTCGTCGTAGCGGGGCGACTCGCCGTAGGCGGGGGCGGTCGGGTACCCGTCGGTGTGCGAGCCCTGCCCGTAGCCGCCGGAGCCGGAACCCGCGCCGGACGAGCCGTACCCGCTGTCGTACCCGCCGCCCGGGGCGCCCGCCCCGGACGAGCCGCCGGAGGCCGGCGGGGGCCACGGCCCCGTGCCGGAACCGGTGCCGGCCGAGCCGGTGCCGAAGGAGCCGGTGCCGAGCGGGTCGTTCAGCGGGTCGTTCAGCCCGCCGTAGCCGCCGGAGTCCGAGGACGGGCCGCCCGCGGTGCGCTGCCGGTCGGTCTGGATGCGCTGGAGCAGCTCGTCCACGGTGGGCAGCTTGTGGTTGTCGGTGTCGGACCCCGAGGCGCCGGACCCGAGGCCGGCGTGCGCCGCGGGCGCGGCCGGAGCCGGTGCCGGGGGAGCGGGCGGCATGACCTCGGACGCGCCGGGCAGGCCGCCGGTGGAGTCGCCGAACCCGCGCCCGGGCTCGTCGGTGCGGCCGAGCGGCAGGCCCAGCGGGTCGGACGCCGGCGGCGCCGGGTGCTGCGCCGGCGGCTGGGGCGCCGAGGCGCCGAGCGGCAGGTCGAAGCCGTCCGTCCGGCCGCCGCCGGACGGGGCGCCCGCCGGGCGCGACCCCAGCGGGTCGGAGCCGAAGTCGGGGTAGGACGGCTCCTGCGAGCCGTACTGCGGCTGGTCGGGGACGCCGTACTGCGGCTGGTCGCCGTAGCCGGACTGGTCCTGCCCGCCGTAGTGCGGCTGGTCGCCGTGCCCGCCGAACTGCTCGGTCCCGCCGCCGTAGGACGGGTCGTACTGGTCGGCCGCGCCGTACGCCGGCTGCGGCTCCTGCCCGCCGTAGACCTGCTGGTCGGGCATGCCGTAGGGCGACTGGGGCCCGGTGCCGGACGGGCCGCCGAGCGCGCCGAGGTCCGCCGGGATCGGGTCGAGCGACGTGGCGCCGGGGTCGGCCGCGTACGGCTCGGAGCCGTACGGCGCGCCCTGGAAGCCGCCCTGCGCGGGAACCTGCTGCGGGCCGGTGCCGGGACCGCCCAGCCCGTTGAGGACCGTGCCGTCGGCGCCCAGCGCGACCGGCTGGGTGAGGCCGGGGTGCTCGATCGCGGGCTGCTGCTCGGGCGGCTGCACGTGCTGGGTCGCCTGCCCGGGCTGCTGGGGGGCGTGCTGGGCGTTCAGCGGGTCGGCCGCCGGGTCCGACCCGCCGGCCTCCTGGTCGTGCTGCCAGGGGAACTTGGGCTTGTCGAAGGTGATGGTGGCCCAGTAGTCGTCGTCCTCCATCTCGTCCGACGCCGGGCCGCCGTGGGCGGGCGGCGGCGGCGGGGACGGGGCGGGGGCGCCGGCGGGCGCGGCGAGCGGGCCGCCCGCGACGCGCCGGTCGTAGGCGGGATCCGGGGCGGCGCCGCCGTAGCCCTGGTCGTACCCGGGGCCGTAGCCGTCGTCGTGCCCGCCCATGTCGTCGGGCGGCGGCGGTACGCCGCGGCGGCCGCGCGGCTGCTGCTGCGGCTCGTCGTCCATCCAGTCGTCGTCGCGCCCCGCACGGCTGGCCCGCAGCCCGAGCGCCACGAGGACGACCACCAGGACCACGACCACAATGAGGCCGAAGACCACGATGTAAGAAGTCATGCCACCACCCAATGCCTTGGCCCGGCGAGAGTCGCCGGCGCGGTCCGCGGGTCGGGCCCGTTCGTCGCCGGCGGTCGGTCGTCCTCGGGGCTAGTCCGATTCTGTCCGACCGCTATGACCGTTGTCACACCCTTCGCGCACATTTACCCTCACCCGACGCGTACCGGCCGGCCCGTCCGGGCCACCCGCACACCCCTGTCAGCTCAGCCCCCGAGGGGGTCCCGCGCCGACCCCGTGCCCTGAGGCTCCACGGTCAACGCGCCTGCTTGCCGCCGAAGTTCCCGGTGATCCGGCCGCGGCCCACCGTGTGCTCGGCGATGGCGCCGAGCGAGTCCCGGAGCTTGGCGCCCTGGCGGAACGGCGCCGGACTGTCCAGCGCGTAGATGGTGAACCGGTACCGATGCCGTTCTCCCTTGGGCGGGCACGGGGCCGCGTATCCCGCCTTCTTGCCTGTGGTGAGCCCCTCGACGGCGCCCTGGATCTCGGCGCCCTCGACGAGCTCGTTGGTCGTGCCGTCGATCCCCGCGATCACCCAGTGCACGTAGGCGCCCTCCGGGGCGTCCGGGTCGTCCATCACGATCGCGAACGACCTGGTCCCGGCGGGCGCCCCCGACCAGTGCAGCGGCGGGGTCTTGCCCTCTCCGCCAGGGTACGTCCCGCAGCCGTACCGCGTGGGCAAGTCGCGCCCATCGCGGAAGACCGGGCTGGTCACGGTGAACCACTCCGACAGCTCGGCGCTCTTGTTCTGGGGCTGGCCGATCAGCCCGCAGCCGCCCAGCGCCATGGTGAGCGCGAGGACGCCCGCCGCGGCCGGGATCGGACGCCGGTCTCTGCTCTTCATTCGTTACGCTCCCGGGCGAGATCGTACGCCGCGCGCCGCCGGCCTGCCGTCGTCCGGGTCCCGCGCGCCCGCGCCGGTGGCGCCCCCTTCCTCGTCCGCCCCAACCTTAGGGGCTCTCCGGGTGTGGAACGGGCCTTTCCGGGTGGCGCCCGGGTGGCGTCCCCAGGTCAGCGGCAGGTCGGCGGCAGGTGAGCGGTCGGTGATCGCCGGTGTGAGTTGCGTCATGCGTGCTTTGCCCCGTTCCATCCGAAAATTTGGGAAGGAGTGGCGAGTTTCACACGCTTCGCAACGCTCCACTTTGCCAGTACGGGAAGTTTTCGTGTTCTTTCCTGGTTCTGGATTGGTGTCAGAGTGACTTCATCGGCTAGTTTGTGAATGTCTTCACAAGCCGACCGTGACATAGGAGGCCGCAATGGCCAGGACCGCCGAGGAGACCCCTGGCGCTCCCCACATCCTCATCGTGGGTGGCGGCTATGTGGGCATGTACACCGCCCTGCGCCTGCAGAAGAAGCTCCGCAAGGAGCTCAAGCGGGGCGAGGTCAAGGTCACCGTCGTTGACCCCAACTCGTACATGACGTACCAGCCGTTCCTCCCCGAGGCCGCCGCCGGGAACATCTCCCCGCGGCACGTCGTCGTCCCGCTCCGGCGGGTGCTGCCCAAGTGCACCGTGCGCAAGGCGCGGGTCACCGAGCTCAACCACGACGAGGGCTGGGCGATCGTCCAGCCGCTGGCCGGGCCGCCGGAGCGGATCTCCTACGACTACCTGGTCATGGCGGCCGGCGCGGTGCCGCGGCTGCTGCCGATCCCCGGGCTGGCCGAGAACGGCATCAGCCTCAAGACCGTCGGCGAGGCCATCCACCTGCGCAACCACGTGCTGGAGCAGCTGGAGATCGCCGAGTCCACCGACGACGTCGACCTCCGCCGCAAGGCGCTGACCTTCGTGTTCGTCGGCGGCGGGTTCGCCGGCGTCGAGGCGATCGCCGAGCTGGAGGACATGACCCGCGACGCCACCAAGTACATGCGCAAGGTCACCCCGCAGGACCTGCGGTTCATGCTCGTCGAGGCCGCCGACCGCATCCTGCCCGAGGTCGGCCCCGACATGGGCAAGTGGACCGCCGAGCAGCTGCGCGGCCGCGGCATCGACGTGAAGATGAAGACCTTCCTGCAGTCCGCGGTGGACGGCCAGATCGAGCTGTCGGACGGCAGCAGCTTCCAGGCCGGCACGCTGGTGTGGAACGCGGGCGTCAAGCCGTCCCCGGTCGTCCGGCACGGCGACCTGCCGGTGGACGAGCGGGGCCGCGTCAAGGGCACCGAGTACCTCACCATCGAGGGCCTGGTGCGCGCGTTCACCGCCGGTGACAACGCCGCGATCCCCGACCTCACGCAGGACGGCATGTTCTGCCCGCCGAACGCCCAGCACGCCGTCCGGCAGTCCAAGGTGCTGGCCGACAACATCGTGCGGTCGCTGCGCGGCAAGTCGCTCAAGCCGTACGTGCACGGCAACGTCGGCGCCGTCGCCGGCCTCGGCCTGCACAAGGGCGTCGCCCAGACCTACGGCTTCAAGGTCAAGGGCTGGCCGGCCTGGTTCATGCACCGCAGCTACCACGGCGCGAAGGTCCCGACCTTCAACCGCAAGCTGCGCGTCCTGGCGGACTGGACGCTCGCGCTGTTCCTCAAGCGCGAGACCGTCTCGCTCGCGACCGTCGAGCAGCCGCGCGCCGACTTCGAGCTCGCGGCCCTGGACGACGTCAAGCCGAGGGCCAAGTCCAGCGAGCCCGCGGCCTGACCCGCGCCCCTCGCCCGGCACCCGGCGCCCCGGCGGTCCCCGTGACCGCCGGGGCGCCGGCATGTCCGCGGGTGGGGGAGAATCGCCGGTGTGCGGATCGGGATCCTGGGGCCCCTGGAGGTGCGCGCGGACGGCGGCCCCGTCGAGGTCGGGGGAGCGCGGCTGCGGGCGCTGCTGACCCTGCTCGCCCTCGACCCCGGGGCGCTCCTGCCCGCCGAGCGGATCATCGACGCGCTCTGGGAGGACGGCGTGCCGCGCGGCGCGCCGAACGCGCTGCAGTCCCTGGTCTCGCGGCTGCGCGCCGCCGTCGGCCGGGACGCGGTCGAGTCGCGGTCGGGCGCCTACCGGCTCGTCCTGCCGCGCGCGTGCGTCGACGCCCACGACTTCGAGGCGCGGGCCGCCGCCGCACACCGCGCCGGCGACCCCGCCGCCCGGTCCGCGGGACTGCGCGAGGCGCTCGCCCTGTGGCGCGGGCCCGCCCTCGCCGACGCCGCCGGGCTGCGGTTCGCGGACGCGCCCGCCGCGCGGCTGGACGCGCTGCGCCGCGCCGCGCTGGAGGAGCGCATCGACGCCGACCTCGCGCTCGGCCGGCACGCCGGAGTGATCCCCGAACTGCGCGCCCTCGCCGCCGAGGACCCGCTCCGGGAGCCCGTCACCGCCCTGCTGATGCGCGCGCTGTACGCCGCCGGCCGGCAGGCCGAGGCGCTCACCCGGTACGAGGAGGCCAAGCGGGCCCTCGCCGACGGGCTCGGCGTCGACCCGTCGCCGGAGCTGGCGGCCGTCCACCTGGCCGTGCTGCGCCGCGACCCGGCGCTGGCGGCGCGTCCGGACGCCGACGCCGCCCCGCCGCCCGCGCCGCGACCCCCGAAGGGCAACCTCAGCGCGCCGCTGACCAGCTTCATCGGGCGCGCCGCCGACCTGGAGAAGGTCGGCGCGCTGCTGGCCGGCGCCCGCCTGGTCACCCTCACCGGCCCCGGCGGCGCCGGCAAGACCCGGCTGTCGGTCGAGGCCGCCCGCCACCTCGGCGCGCGGTGGGACGCGGCGTTCCCGGTGCCGGACGGCGCCTGGCTGGCCGAACTGGCGCCGGTCACCGACCCGGGGGAGGTGCCCGCCGCCGTCCTCGCCGCGCTCGGGCTGCGCGAGGCGGCCCTGCCGATGCCCGGCCGGCGCGCCGTCCCGCACCCGTCCGACCCCCTGGACCGGCTCGTCACCGCGCTGGCGGGCAGGCGGCTGCTGCTCGTCCTGGACAACTGCGAGCACCTGCTGGACGCCGCCGCCCGGCTCGCCGACCGGGTGCTGGCCGCATGCCCCGGCGTCCGGATCCTGGCGACCAGCCGGGAACCGCTCGGCATCACCGGCGAGACGCTCTGGACCGTCGGGCCGCTGGAGGCGCCGCCGCCGTCGGCCGCCCCGGCGGAGGCGCTGGCCCGGCCCGCCGTCCGGCTGTTCGCCGACCGCGCCGCCGCCGTCTCGCCCGGGTTCGCGGTGACCGGCGCCAACGTCGCCTGGATCGTCCGGATCTGCCGGGCGCTGGACGGCATGCCGCTGGCGATCGAGCTGGCCGCCGCCCGGATGCGGGCGATGACGCCCGGGCAGGTCGCGACCCGGCTGGACGACCGGTTCCGGCTGCTCAGCGCGGGCAGCCGCACGGCCCTGCCCCGGCACCGGACGCTGCGGGCCGTCGTGGAGTGGAGCTGGGACCTGCTGGACGAGCCCGAACGCGTGCTGTGCCGCCGGCTGGCCGTCTTCCCCGGCGGCGCCACGCTGGAGACCGCCGAGCGGGTGTGCGCCGCCGCACCCGGCCTGGACCGCGCCGACGTCCTGGACGTGCTGACCGCGGTGGTCGACAAGTCCCTGGTGACGGTGACCGGCGCGGACGGCGGGCCCCGCTACCGGATGCTGGAGACGATCCGCGCGTACGGGACGGAGCGGCTCGCCGAGGCGGGCGAGGAACGGGCCGTCCGGCGGGCGCACGCCGACTGCTTCGTCGCCCTGGCCGAGGAGGCGGCACCGCACCTGTACCGGGCCGAGCAGCTGGACTGGCTGCGCCGGCTCACCGCCGAGCACGACAACGTCTCCGCCGCGCTGCGCTGGACAATCTCCGCCGGGGACGCGGCGACGGCCCTGCGGTTCTGCGCGGCGCTCGGCTGGTACTGGTTCCTGCGGGGCGAGCTGAGCGACGGCGCCGACCACCTGGAGGAGATCCTCGCGCTCCCGGGCGTCCCGGACGACGAGACGACCGCGCTCGCCCTCGCGCTCGGGGCCATGGCGTCGCTGGACAACCAGCTCGACGGCGACCGCGTGCTCGGCTGGCTGACCCGCGCCCGGGGCCTGTGCGCCGGCCGCGACCCCGCCGCCGTGCACCCGGTGCTGCGCCTGATGCTCACCAGCTTCGAGATGTACACCGTGGGCTGGGACGACACGTCGGCGATCGGTGTCGACGGGCTGCTGGACGACCCGGACCCGTGGGTGCGCGGCCTCGCGTACTTCATCCGCGGCCAGGTCGCCCACAACTTCGGCTGGGTCGGCCGCGTGCAGGACGACTGCGACCGGGCGCTGGCCGCGTTCCGCGAGGCGGGGGACCGGTGGGGGCTGTCGTTCACGCTGGCCGCGCAGGCCGAGATCGCCGGCCGGGACGGCGACCACCGCCGCTCCGCGGCCCTCTACGAGGAGTCGCTGCGGCTGAACGCCGAGCTGGGCGGCGGGACGGCGGCGCTCGTCCACGTCCACATGAAGCTGGCCAACGCGCTCGACCTGATCGGCGAGCGGGCCCGCGCGGAGGCGCTGCTGCTCGCGGCGGTCGAGGGCGTCGAGGCGGCCCGGCGGCCGGAGGAGGTCGCCGCGGTGCACTACCAGCTCGGCGAGTTCGCCCGCCGCTCCGGCGACGAGCCGGAGGCGTCGCGCCGGCTGTCGCGCGCCGACGAGCTGACCCGGGGCATTCCCGGCCCGCCGCAGTTCCGGGCGATGGTGCTGTGCTCGCGCGCCCAGCTCGACATGGCGATGGGCGCGATGGACGAGGCGTCCGCGCGGCTCGACGAGGCGGTCCGCGGCGCCGTCCAGGCCCGCGACTACCCGATCCTGGCGTACGTGCTGGCGGGCCTCGCCGAACGGTCGCGCCTGTCCGGCGATCCGGAACGGGCGGCCATGCTGCTCGGCACCGCCGAGGGGCTGCGCGGCGCCCGCGACCTGTCGCAGCCGGATGTGCTGGCCATCGAGGCCGCCGTCCGCGCCGACCTGGGCGAGGCGGCCTTCATCGCGGCCCGCGGGCGCGGGCTGGTCCGCACCCTGGACGACGTCGTCGCCGAGTTCGGCCTCGCCCGCCCGCCCGCGCCGGCGATGACGCGCCCGCCCGGCCCCGGGAGCGCCGCCTCCTGATCAGGGCGGCGGGCCGGCCCGTTTCACGGTCCGGATCACCGGCGCGGTCTCCATCGTGACGATGCCGTCCAGCGCGGCGACGCGCTCGGTGAGGTAGCGCGCGAGGTCCTCGGTGTCGCGGCAGTTCACGACGGCGACGAGGTTCGTCGGCCCGGTGGTCAGCGCGACGAACGACACCTCCGGATGCGCGGCCATCGCGGTCGCGACGTCCGTCACGGCGGACGGGCGCACCGACATCCACAGCCGCGCCTCGGCGTGGAAGCCGAGGCGGGCCGGCTCGATGTCGACCTGGTACTGCAGGACGCCCGCGCCGCGCAGGGCCTCGGCGCGGCGCTTGACCGTGGAGTCCGACCAGCCCGTCGCCTTGGCGAGGTCGGCGTAGCCGGCGCGGCCGTCCCGCGCGAGGGCGGCGAGCAGGGCCCGGTCGGCCGCGCCCACCTCGACCGGCCGCGTCCCGTCCGGCGCCGGACGCGGCCGCAGCCGAGCGGCCTGCTCGGGCGACAGGACCGCGGGACCGAGCCAGGTGGCGGGCAGCGCGAAGCTGCGGAGCAGCAGGTGCGCCGAGACGCCGATCACCCGCCGGGTGCGCGGCAGCTTCTCCAGCAGCAGGGCGTCGCGCTCGTCCGCCGACCGCGTCTGCGCGTTGCAGGAGATCTCGGTGCCGCCGGACAGCAGGTACACGAACGAGGTGTCGTCGCGCGCCGCGAGCGCCCCGGCGATGGATCCGGCGGCGTCCGGGGTGCAGCGCAGCCGGATCGTCCACGAGGTGTACCCGAGGCGGCGCCCGTTCACCGCGCCGACCACCCGCAGCACGCCGGACGAGCGGAGCCGCCGGTAGCGGCGCGCGACGGTGTTCTCCGAGACGCCGAGCACCTCGCCGATCCGGCTGAACGGGGCCCGCCCGTCGATCCGCAGCGCGTGCACGAGCCCGTGGTCGACCTCGTCCAGCGTGACGTCATCCATCGCAGCAGGCTACCTGTTGACGGAAACCACCGGGATCTGTTCCGTGGTTGGCGGACATGCGCTGGCGATGGCGACGCTGTGCAGGCCTTCCAGCGAAAGGAGAGTCCGATGCGCCGATGGTCGCCGCTCGTCGCGGTCTGCCTGGGCTCGTTCATGTTCATCGTCGACACCACGATCGTCGCGGTGGCGCTGCCCAGCGTCGCCGGCGGCCTGCACACCTCCCTGTCCGGCCTGCAGTGGGTCGCCAACGTCTACACCCTCGTCCTCGCCGTGCTGATGCTCCCGGCGGGCTCGCTCGCCGACCGGCACGGGCACCGCGCCGCCTACCTCGCCGGGCTGGCGATCTTCGCGGCGGCGTCGGCGGGCTGCGCGCTCGCCCCGGACGCGGCGGCCCTCATCGCCGCCCGCGCCGTCCAGGGGATCGGCGGCGCCGCCATGGCCGTCACCGCGTTCTCCCTGATCGGCGCCGTCTACCAGGGGCCCGAGATGCGGACGGCGATGGGCGTGTGGGGCGCCGTCAGCGGGCTCGGCGGCGCGGCCGGGCCGATGCTCGGCGGCGCCCTGACCGGCTGGCTCGGCTGGCGCGCGATCTTCCTGGTGAACCTTCCGGTCGCCCTCGCCACCATCGCGCTGACGGTGAAGGCGATCGGGCGCGGCGACCGGGCCGCGCGGCCCGTCCCGCTCGACCTGCCCGGCATGGCGCTGTTCGCCGTCTGCGCGGGCGCCCTCACCGCCGCGCTGACCCGGGCCGGCACCGACGGCTGGGACGCGGCCCCGGTGCTCGCCGGGCTGGCCGCCGCGCTCGCCGCACTGGCCGCGTTCGTCGCCCTCGAACCGCGCCGCCGGCATCCGCTGCTCGACCTCCGGCCGTTCCGCGAGCCCGCGTTCGCCGCCGTCATGGTCTGCGTGCTCGCCTCGTCGGCCGCGTTCGCCTGCCTGATCTACACCTCGGTCTGGCTCCAGTCGTCGGTCGGTCTCGGGCCCGTCCGCGCCGGCCTCGCGCTGATGCCGATGGCGCTGGCGACCTTCGCGGCCTCCACGCTGAGCGGGCGCCACGTCCCGCCGCGCGTCGCCGTCGGCGGCGGACTGCTGCTCAGCGGCATCGGCTGCGCATTGCAGGCGCACCTGGACGCCGGCTCCGGCGCGTCCTCGATCACGTTCGGGCTGGTCGTGACCGGCGCGGGCGTCGGCCTGATGATCCCCGCGATGGGCGCCGCCGTCATGACGGCGGCCCCGCCGGAGCGGCGCGGGACGGCCGCCGGCGCGATGACCACGTTCCGCCAGCTCGGCCAGACCCTCGGCGTCGCCGCCCTGGGCGTCCTGTTCCAGCACTCCCCGCACGACGCCGCCGCCGGCCTGGACCGCGTCTACCTCGCCGCCGCGATCACCGGCCTCGCCGCGGCGGCCCTCGCCTTCACCACCCTCAGGCGCGCTTCTTGAAGGCGCGCAGCGAGAGCGGAGCGAAGACGAGCGAGATGCCGACGCCCCAGGCCAGCGCGATCCAGGCGTGCTCCAGGACGGGGCCGCCGACCAGCAGCCCGCGCATCGACGCGACCAGCTGCGTCACCGGGCTGTTGTCCATGCAGAACGCCAGCCAGCCGGGGATGCCCTTGGTCGTCGGGATGAACGCCGTGCTCAGGAAGCTCAGCGGGAAGATCACCACGAAGCCGAAGATCTGCACCTTCTCCGGCTCGTTCACCTTCATCGCGATGAACACCGACGTCCACGAGAACAGCATCGCGAACGTGAGCAGCAGCAGGAACGCCAGGAGAACCGACAGCACACTGGTGTGCACCCGGAACCCGATCGCGAACCCCACCGCCAGCAGGATCAGCATCGACCACGCCTGCTTGACGGTGTCGGCCATGATCCGGCCCGCGAGGGGCGCCGCACGCGAGATCGGCAGGCTCCGGAACCGGTCGAACACCCCCTTGGTGATGTCGGTGTTCAACCCGAAACCGGTGCTCATCCCGGCGAACAGCGCGTTCTGCGCGATGATCCCCGGGATGACGATCGGCAGGTAGGCGTGCACGCTGCCGGCCATCGCCGGCCCGAACACGTAGGCGAACAGCAGCACGAACATGATGGGCTGGATGGACAGGTCCAGCAGCTCCATCGGGTTGTGCTTGATCTGGACCAGGTTGCGCCAGGCCAGCGTCAGCGTGTTGCGGACGGCGATGCCCGGCGACACCCGCTTGGCCAGGTCCTGCGGTGCGAACGCGGCGGTCGTCATGCCGACGCCCCTTCCCTGTCGGCGGCCTGCTCCAGCTCGCCGGCCTCCGCGTCGATGTCGTCGGTGTGGTGGCCGGTGAGGGCGAAGAACACCTCGTCCAGGCTGGACTTGCGCAGCGACAGCTCGCCGACCGCGACGCCCGCGTCGTCGAGCCGCCGCACGACCGCGGGCATCAGCGACGGATCGGTGATCGGCGCGGACACCAGCCCGTCCCGGATCTCCGGCTCCGATTCGGTGAGGTCCGCGACGATCCGCGCGGCGGCGTCGCCGTCGGACGCCCGGATCGGCCTCAGCTCCAGCACCTGCCCGCCGACCTGCGCTTTCAGCATGTCCGACGTGCCGTGCGCGATCACCTGGCCGCGGTCGATCACCACGATGTCGTCGGCGAGCTGGTCGGCCTCCTCCAGGTACTGCGTGGTCAGCAGCACGGTGACGCCGTCGTCGGTCAGCCCGCGGACGATGTCCCACAGGCCGTTGCGGCTGCGCGGGTCGAGGCCCGTGGTCGGCTCGTCCAGGAACAGGATCTGCGGCCGGCCGACCAGGCTCGCCGCCAGGTCGAGGCGGCGGCGCATCCCGCCCGAGTAGGTCTTGGCGGCGCGCTCCGCGGCGTCGGAGAGGTGGAACCGCTCCAGCAGCTCGGCCGCCCGCGCCCGCGACGCCCGGCGCGGCATGCCGAGCAGCCGGCCGATCAGGATCAGGTTCTCGGTGCCGGTGAGCATCTCGTCGACCCCGGCGTACTGCCCGGTCAGGCCGATCAGCTGCCGCACCTTGTGCGCGTCCTTCACCACGTCGAACCCGCCGACCCGGGCACTGCCCTCGGTCGGCTCGATCAGCGTGGCCAGGATCCGCGTCGCCGTCGTCTTCCCGGCGCCGTTCGGGCCGAGCATGCCCAGCACCGTGCCGGGCTCGGCGGTGAGAGAGACGCCGGCCAGCGCCCTGGTCTCACCGAACCGCTTCACCAGGCCCTCGGCCTGGATCGCGTGGGACATGTGATCTCCTAGGACTCGGTCCGCCGCACGTCCGGCCACTCTCCCAGCCGCTACTGACAAAACGCTGGTACACCGTCGATTTCTCCGGACGTTCTAAACTCGCGATGTGACGTCGGTGCGGCGCAGCCACCACAAGGACGGCGGGGGGTCGCACCCGCCGCGCCTGCGGCCGCCCGCGAACCGGGTCTCCCCGCGCGCCGTCGCGCACTGGGCCATCGAGTACTTCCTGCTGTGGGGCCTGGCGTTCGGCCTCGCGCTCGGCGTCGCCGCCTGGCTCGGCGACGCCGGATGGAGCGGCATGCCCGGCTGGCTGACCGGCCGCGTCGGCTGGCTGCCCTACATCATCGGGACCGCCGGGCTGCTCATCGTCACCGCCGCGCCGGTCTGGCGGTACCGGGTGCACCGCTGGGAGGTCAGCGCCGACGTCGTCTACACCCGCACCGGGTGGTTCAGCCGCGAATGGCTGCTGGTGCCGGTCGGCCGGATCCAGACCGTCGACACCGAGCAGGGCTGGATCGAACGGCTGCTGGGACTGGCCACCATCAAGGTCAACACCGCCTCGCACACCGGCTCCTCCGAGGTCTCCGGCCTGCCCCTGGCCGTGGCGACCCGGCTGGCCGAGCAGCTCGCGCACCGCGCGCACGACCTGCGCGACGACGCGACGTGAGCGTCCGGACCGGGACCGGGGGGTCCGCCGCCGCGGGGCCCCCGCCGCACCCCGCCGCCGCACCGCACCGCCGGCGCCTGCACCCGCTCACCTTCGTCGTCGGCGCCGTCCGGGAACTGGTCGCGCTGCTCGCCGCGGGCGCCACCGGGCTGCTGGTCGGCGGCGTGTCCATCGCCTTCTACTTCACCCTCGCCGGGCTCGCGTTCGGGCTGGTGTTCCACGTCGCCGGCTGGGCCACCTTCAGCTACGTCCTGCACGACGACCGCATCGAACTGCGCCGCGTCCTGCTCGGACGGTCCGTCAAGAGCATCCCGCGCGACCGGATCCGCGGCGTCGACGTCAGCACGTCCCTCCCGCACCGGCTGCTCGGCATCGCGGTCGTGCACATCGACGCCGGCGCCGAAGGCGGCGAGGGCACCCTCAACGCCGTCTCCCGCCGGGAGGCCGAGCGGCTGCGCCGGGTGCTGCTCGCCCGGCCGTCGGCCGAACTGCGCCCGCCCCGCCGCGTCCTCGCCCGGCTGGCGCCCCGCTGGTACCTGTACGCCCCGCTCAGCGGCGCCTACCTGCTCACCCCGTTCGCGCTGGCGGGCAGCGTGCTCGGCACCCTCTACAACCTGAGCGACGACCTCGGCCTCATCACCCGGCAGCGCGTCGAGACCGTCGGGCACGACGTCGCCGGCGCGGCCCCCGTCCTCGCCGTCGTGCTCCTCGTCCTGCTGCTCCTGGCCATGCCGGTCATGTCGGTGATCGTCTTCGCGCTGTTCAACTGGGACTTCACCGTGCACCAGCGGGACGGGTCGATCCTCGTCGAGCGCGGCCTGCTCACCCGCCGCGCGGTGTCCCTCGAACGCCGCCGGCTGCGCGGCGTCGAGCTGTCGGACAACCCGCTCGAACGGCGCGCCGGCATCGTCCGCCTCGGCGCCCTCATCACCGGCCTCGGCGACGCCGCGCACCGCGGCCGGCTGCTGCCCGCCGCGCCCAGGTCCGCCGCCGAGGACCTCGCGTCCCGGGTCCTCGGCCCGGTCCCCGGCCCGCTGGCCGCCCACCCCCGCGCCGCGCGCGGCCGCCGCGTCGCCCGCGCCGTCGCGCCCCCCGCCGGCGTCGCCGCGCTCGCCGTCCTGGCCGGCCAGCCGTGGGTCGCCTACGCCTGCGCCGCGCTGGCCGTCCTCGCCGTCCCGCTCGGCCTCGACCGCTACCGCCAGCTCGGGCACGGCACCGACGGCGAGCGCCTGACCGTCCGCTCCGGGTCGCTGCGCCGCCGCCAGGTCGTCGTGGAACACGGCGCCGTCATCGGCTGGCGCGTCCGCCGCACCCTCTTCCAGCGCCGCCTCGGCCTCGCCACCCTGTTCGTCGCGACCGGCGCCGGCGACGGCGGCTACTCCGCGACGGACATGGCCGAGTCCGACGCCGTGGCGTTCGCCGCCGCCATCACCCCCGAATGGCTCGAGCCGTTCATCGAGCGTCCGGCCCCGGCCTCGCACCTCGCGCGGGACGCCGGCTGAGCCGCCGAACGCGGAACACGGCGGTCATGCGGGACGCATGACCGCCGTGCCGGCGGGTCTCACTCGGGGCGGCGGGCGCCGAACATGATCTCGTCCCAGGACGGCACGGACGCGCGCTTGCCCTTGGACTTGCGCCGGGGCCGCGCGGGCCGCCGCTCCGGCGCCTCCGCCGCCGGGGCGGCCGGGGCCGGGGGAGCGGTGACCGGCTTGTCCGGCGCGGCGGCGGGCATGGGGGGCCGGGCCGGCTTCTTCTTCGCCGGCGGACGGGACGGCTCCCGCCGCGCCGGATGCTGCGGAGCCGGCTTCGGCGGCGCGGCCTTCTCCTCCGGCGCCTGCGCGGCCGCCGTCCGCGCCTCGCGCTCCGAGGCGGCCCGGTCGTCCTCGGGAGCCTCCGCGTCCGCGTCCTCGGCGGAGGTCTCCGGCGCCGGAGCGTCCCTGCGGGCGCTCTCGTCCGCCTCGTCACGCGACGGCGCCGCCTCCCGCCCGGCAGGCGCGCCGGCGTCGGCCCGCTGAGACTCGCCCTCGCCGGACGTCCGCACGTCCTCCCCAGAACGCTCGTCTTCAGCCGCCTGCGCGACTTCGCTCGACCGCTCGCCATCGGCGGGACGCGGCGTGCTCTCGTGCCGTGCGCTCTCGAGGCGGGGCTCGTCCTCGCCCTCGCGGGCGCTCGGGCTCTCCGCGGCGTGCCGCTGCTCGTCCTCGGCCTGCGCCTCTTCTTCGCGCGCGGCCTCCTCGGCCGCCGCTTCCTCGGGCGCTTCGCGACCCGGACGCGCGTCCTCACGAGCGGCTTCCTCGCGAGCGGCTTCCTCACGCGCCTGGGCTTCTTCACGGGCCGCTTCGTCGCGCGCACGAGCGTCTTCGCGGGTGCGGGCGTCCTCGCGGGCCGCTTCGTCACGCGCCCGGGCATCCTCGCGGGCCGCTTCGTCGCGCGCCCGAGCGTCCTCGCGGGTGCGGGCGTCTTCGCGAGCGGCGTCCTCACGTGCCTGGGCGTCTTCGCGGGCGGCTTCGTCCCGCGCCCGAGCGTCCTCACGCGCCCTAGCGTCTTCGCGGGCGGCTTCGTCGCGCGCACGGGCGTCTTCGCGGGTCCGGGCGTCCTCGCGAGCGGCTTTGTCGCGCGCCTGGGCGTCCTCGCGGGCTTGGGCATCCTCGCGGGCTCGGGTCTGCTCGCTGGACGCCAGGCTCTCGCGCGGCTGTGCCTTTTCGCCCGCATTCTGCGGACGGGCGTCCTGGAACCGCGTGTCCGCGCGGGCCTCGGCCTCTTCGCGCCGGTCCGCGTCGGCGGGGCGCTGCGCCGCGGCCTGCGGCTGCTCCTGGCGGGGGCGCGGCGGGCGGAGCTCGTCCTCGCGGGAGGAGCGGTCGTCGCGCGGCCGTGCGTCGGCCGGACGGGCGGGGGCCTCACGCAGGCGAGGGGCCTCGCGGGGGCCGTCCGAGGCGAGCGGACGGGACGCCTCGCGCAGCGGCGAGCCCTCGGCGGGCGCGTCGCGGAAGGCGGGGCGCGGGTCGACCATGCGGCCCCGCTCGACGATGTACTGCGGCGCCTCGGCGGGCCGCAGCGGACCGGGCGCGGCGGGCTGCTCCGGCTCGGCGGGCAGGCCGCGCGCGGAGACGTCCCTGTCGCTCGGGGGCCGGTCGTTCTGCACGACCTTCATCGCGGGGCGGCGCGGCACGAGCGGGGTAACGGTGTCGGACAGGGCCTCGTCGTCCCATTCGACGGCGGTGAGCCGCGCGGCGATCTCGTCCAGGGGCGAGACGTGCCGGCGGCGCGGGTCGAAGGACCACTCGGCGGCGTGCGGGCGTCCGTTGTCGAAGAACGACAGCCGGACCCGCCAGGTGGAGTCCTCGCACTTCCAGGAGTCCCACTCGACCTCCTCGAGGTCGACGCCGCCGCGGCCGAGCCGCTCCTCGACGGTCTCGCCGAGCGGCGGGCCGAGGGTGGTCTCGCCGGGGCGGCGCACGGCGACGCGCTGCGCCTGCTGGGCCATGTACTCGCGTTCCTGCAGGACCGGGCCCTCGAACCAGCGGATGCGTTCGACCGGGATCCCCGCCGATTCGGCGATCTCCTCCGCCGTCTCGCCGGACCGGATGCGGGCCTGGATCTCCTTGGGACGCAAGGGACTCTCCACTTCGATCTCGAACTGGCCGAGGCGGGAGAAGTGCCCACGGACCGCGGCGCGGAGCCGGTCGTCGACGGGCAGGGTGAACCGGGTGCCTCGGCCCGCGGTGGCCAGGACGAGGTACGTACCGTCCTCGCTGACCGCGACGAGGCGCAGCTCCTGCATGCGTGTCCTTCCTGCCCTGTCCTGACGGCACGGAGGGCGCCGGACCGTCCGGCCGCGGTCTCACCGGCCGGTCGCCCGTTGCCCGCCGAGGGCGCATGCGTGCCCTTCCCCCGGGTTCCCGAGTCTCTCTTCCGGACACACCTGCTGCCAGCACCGTACCCGGCATGTCCGAACATCGCCGCTCTCGAAGCCCTCTTCACGAGGCCGAAGAGGGCACCTGACCTAGCTTGCCGGTGCGGAGGCGCGGCCGTGGCCGCCCTGCCGGATTCTTGTGCATCCTTTTCCACACTGTGCCTGAGCCCGGCGGAGCGCTCCACCTCCTTGAGGTTAGGAGCGTCACGTCTGTGGCAGGAACACTCGGATCTTCCGATTAGTTTCGTTTCCGGGGGATTCGGGCGAACAGACAGGGGTGAAAGGGTCGATGCAGCGCAAGCTGCCGGATGTCAGCACGACGCAGCTCATCGCCAGCGGGGTGGCCACGCTGGTCGCCGCCGTGGGGGCGTCCTACCTGGGGGTCTACGGGACGATCATCGGTGCCGCGCTGATGAGCGTCATGTCGACGGCCGGTTCGGCGGTCTTCAAGCACTACCTCGACCGGGGCCGCACCCAGATCAAGGACCTGACGCACCTCCAGGCGGCGGTGAGCCGGCGGGACGCGGCGGACCAGGCCGCGGCGGAGGCGATGAGCGCCGACCCGACCCGGACCGTGGTGTGGCCCGGCGGCGGGGACCCGAACGCGACGCGGCTCGACCTGCACCTGCCCGGCGGCGGTGACCCGAACGCCACCCGTCTGGACCGCACCCCGGCCGAGACGGTCGCGGACACGCTCGCCGCGGCGGCCGGCCCGGACGCGCTGCGGGAGGTCGTCCGCCGCTCCGCGCTGGACGGCACCGTCGAGTGGGCCAAGCAGCACTGGACGAAGCTCGTGGTGTCGTCCGCGGCGATCTTCGCGATCGTGATCGGCGGCATCACCCTCTACGAGGCGACCACCGGCTCGCCCATCGGCAAGAATTCGGGCAGCGGCACCACCATCAGCAAGGCGCTGACCGGCGGCGGTGGCGGCGGCTCGCAGCAGACGCCGGAGTCGCCGTCGCCGTCGGGGCACTCCACCGGGCCCAGCGGCACGCCGACCCCCAGCTCGTCCGGTGAGACGACCTCGACCGGCACGCCCACCACCACGCCGCCCGCGACGACGCACAGGCCGACCGAGCCGACCGCGCCGACGTCCTCGGCCCCCAGCACGCCGAGCACGCCGAACACCCCGCAGCCGACGACGTCCTCGGACGGCGGGAACGACGGTCAGAAGAACGACCAGAACAACGCCGACCCCAACGCCGGCACGACCCCGTAAGAGGGCCGCGGGTCAGTCTCCGAAGACCTGGCGGGTGTAGGGGTTGGCGAAGCGGCGGTCGGGGTCGAGGTCGTCGCGCAGCTTCTGGAAGTCGCCGAAGCGGGGGTAGACCTTCTCCAGGTAGGTGGCGTCGCGGGTGTGGAGCTTGCCCCAGTGCGGGCGGCCGTCGAGGGCCGTCAGGAGGTCCTCGACGCCGCGGAAGTACTCCTGGTGCCGGTCCTTGTAGTAGACGTGGACGGCGATGAAGGCGGTGCGGCGGCCGTGGGCCATCGACAGCCAGGCGTCCTCCTCGGGGAGCAGCCGCACCTCGATCGGGAAGCTGATCCGCCAGTCCTTGCGGGCGAACAGGGAGCGCAGTTCGCGCAGCGCGGGGACGAGCTCCTCGCGCGGGATCGCGTACTCCTGCTCCTTGAAGCGGACGGTGCGCGGGCTGGTGAACACCTTGTAGGAGGTGTCGGTGTAGGTGCGGGCGCCGAGCGCCTTGGCGGAGATGCCGTTGACGAAGGGCGTGGCGGCCGGGGCCAGGTGGGTGAGCCGGTTGACGGCGCCGAAGACGGTGTTGGACAGGAACTCGTCGTCCAGCCAGTGCTTGAACCTCGGCAGCGGTTCGGCCGGGCCGTCGGCGCGGTTGTTGCGCTTGGTGAGGCAGCCTTCGGTGTGCGGGAACCAGTAGAACTCGAAGTGCTCGTTGGCGTGGTCGAACTCGTCGACGCGGGCGAGGACCTGGTCCCATTTCATCGGTTCCTCCCGCGCGCGCAGGAGGAAGATCGGGACGGTCCGCCAGGTGACGGCGGTGACGACGCCGAGGGCGCCGAGGCCGGCGCGGGCGGCGTCGAACAGCTCGGGCCGCTCGTCGCGCGAGCAGGTGACGACCGAGCCGTCGGCGAGGACGAGTTCGAGCGCGGCGACCTGGGAGGCCAGGCCGGCGGCGTCGCGTCCGGTGCCGTGGGTGGCGGTCTGCAGGGCGCCGGCGACGGTCTGCTCCTGGATGTCGCCCATGTTGGCCAGGGCCAGGCCGTGCTCGGCGAGGACGCGGTTGAACACGTGCAGCGGCAGTCCGGCCTCGACGGTGGCCAGCCCGGTGGCGGTGTCGACGGAGCGGACGGCGGTGAGCGAGTCCGGGCGCAGCAGCACGCCCTCGGCGACGGCGGCGCCGGTGAAGGAGTGGCCGGTGCCGGTCATCCGGACGGTGAGCCCGTCGGACGCGGCGGACCGGACCGCCGCGGCGACCTCGGCGGTGCTGCCCGGGGTCGCGACGCGATGCGGTGTGGCCTGCTGGTTTCCCGCCCAGTTCTGCCACTTGCGGTGGGTCACGGGTGACATGCGCCGACTCTACTCGGCAATCGATCGTGAGGAAAGTTCACGTTTACTCAGGGCGCGCGCCCCGGCCAGCCCGACCAGCGCGGCCGCCGCCGCCGACCCCAGCGGGACCAGGAACGCCGCGTGCGAGCCGGCCGCGTCCACGACCCGTCCCGACAGCGACGACCCGGCCGCCACCCCCACCCCGACGGACGTGGAGACGAGCGCGAGCCCCTCGGTCAGCTGGTGCGGCGGGACGAGCCGCTCCACCAGCCCGTAGCCGGGGATGATCGTCGGCGAGATCGCCAGGCCGGAGAAGAAGACCACGGCCATCATCAGCCACAGGTTCCCGACCAGGACGGGCGGGACGAGCCCGGCCGTCAGCAGGCCGAGGCCGGCGAGGAAGCGCCGGGCGAGCGGGCGCCGCCAGTGCCGCGCCCCGTACCAGAGCGCCGCGGTGCCGCTGCCGAGCGCGTAGCAGCCGAGCAGCAGGCCGGCGAGGGCCTTGTGCCCCTTCTCCTGGGCGAACGCGACGCCGCTGACGTCGATCGCGCCGAACACCATGCCGAGCGCCAGGAACACCGGCGTGATCACGACGACGCCGGGATTGCGGAACACCCCGCCGCGCGTCCCGGGGGCGCGCGGGCGGGGCGGCGGTTCGGTGCCGCGCTGCGCAGCGAGCGCCAGGCAGCCGGTCAGCGTGCAGGCGACGGCCGCCCCGAGGCCCGCCGCCGGGTGCACCCCGGTGGCCAGCGCCGTGACGACCAGCGGCCCGGCGACGAAGATGCTCTCGTCCACGACGGACTCGAACGAGAACGCGGTGTGCAGCCGGGCGGGGCAGTCGCGCAGCACGTTCGACCACCGCGCCCGCACCCACGCGCCCAGCGACACCTGCGTCAGCCCGGCGGCCGCCGCGGCGGGGAACAGCGTCCACACCGGCAGCCCGGCCAGCGCGAAGCCGATCAGCACGGCGAAGCTCGCGGTGTTCGCCGCCACCAGCGGAAGCAGGACGCGGCGCTGCCCGTACCGGTCGGCGTACCGGGCGCTGAGCGGGGCGCCGACCGCGTAGGAGAGGGACAGGGTCGCCGTCACGGATCCGGCGATACCGTACGATCCGGTAACCGCGGACACGAGAAGGACGATGCCGATCCCCACCATGGACATCGACATGCGGCCGACGAACCCGGCGGCGACGAAGGGCCGGGCGCCGGGAACCGACAGCAGCTCCCGGTACGGGCCGGACATCCGCGACTCCCCTCCCGACCGGGAGGAGGGGCGCCCCCCGGCACCCGTCGTTCGACTTCAGCCCCATGATCACGTTACCTGGGGGAAAGAAGTGCCAAGACGTGTAACTCACCCGTAGCGACACTCGTTGGGAAATGTTGTGGCTCCTCCATCAGCACCGCGCGCGGCCGCGGACGGGGCGCCGGCCGCCCCCGCGCCGGCCGGGCGCCCGCCCCGGCAGCGGCCGCAGAAGAAGCAGCGCCAGGGCCGGCCGGTGCGCGCCGCCGGCCGGGACCCGGCGCCGGGCGGCCCGCGGCGGAGCCTGCCGCTGCTCATCGCGACCATCGCCGTGCTCGCCGTCGCCAGCACGTCCGCGGGGGTCTACGCGGCGCTGACCACGGACGACTCCACGTCCGCGGGCTCCTCCGGCGGGCCGCACGGCGACCCGCCGCCGAGCGCGGGCGCGGGCGACCCGGTGAAGGTCGTCGACGGCGGGCAGGTCGCCCCGCTGCGCCGCGTCGTCCCGCCGGACGTGCTCGCCGCCGAGCCCGGGTCCATCTCCGCCACAAAGATCGCCAAGATCGCGAAGCTGGCGAAGGTCCGCGACGTGGTCGCGGTCGCCGGCGGGGCCGTCCAGCTCCAGGGCCGGCAGGTGAACGCGTTCGCGGTCGACCCGTCCTCGTTCCGCTCCTGGACGCCGCCCGGCACGGCGAAGAAGACCGACCTGTGGGCGGCGCTCGCCGCCGACCGGTTCGTGGTCTCGCCGGAGGCCGCCGAGCAGCTGCAGCTGACCCGCGGCTACGAGTACCCGGTGGTCGGCCGGACGGTCCCGAAGCTGACCATGGGCGGCTCCGGCGAGCTCGGCCTGCCCGGGATCAACATGCTGGTCAGCAAGAGGTCCGGGACGCAGATGGGCCTCGTCCCGAACGTCGCGCTGCTGGTGAACGCGCCCGGGGTGAGCCCCGCCAAGGTCGTCAAGGCGGTCCGCAGGATCCTCGGCGCGCACTCGAACGTGGTGAACCTGCACGACGCCAAGTACCAGTCGTCCGGCACCGGCGGGAAGGCGACGAGCTACCTCGACCTGTACAAGCAGGCCGCCACCGCCTGCCCGGGCCTGTCGTGGACGGTGCTCGCCGCGATCGGCCAGGTGGAGAGCGACCACGGGCGCAACGCCGGGCGCTCCAGCGCCGGCGCGCTCGGCCCGATGCAGTTCATGCCGGCCACCTGGAAGGTCTACGGGGTGGACGGCGACCGGGACGGCAAGGCCGACATCATGAACCCCTACGACGCCATCCCGGGCGCGGCGAAGTACCTGTGCGCCAACGGCGCCGGCAGGGGCGGGCAGCAGCTGTACCAGGCGGTCTGGCACTACAACCACGCCGACTGGTACGTCCAGAAGGTCCTCAACCTCGCCCGGGCGTACGCGGCCCGCTACCGCTGACCGGTCGGCTCGGTCCTCACCCGGAGGCCGTCCCGTCGGCGCGATGGCGACGCGAAGGCCCGGTGCTCCGCCCGTGGCGGGGCACCGGGAACGGGCTGGTTGGATGGAGGGCATGACGTCCCATGACGCGTTGCTTCTGCTGTCCTTCGGGGGGCCGGAGGGCCCCGAGGACGTGATCCCGTTCCTGGAGAACGTCACCCGCGGCCGCGACATCCCGCGCGCACGGCTGGAGAAGGTGGGGGAGCACTACCACCTGTTCGGCGGGGTCAGCCCGATCAACCGGCTGTGCCGGGAGCTGAAGGCCGCGATCGAGGCCGACTTCGCCGCCCACGGCGTGGACCTGCCCGTGTACTGGGGCAACCGGAACTGGACACCGTACCTGGCCGACACCGTCCGGCAGATGAGGGACGACGGGATCCGGCACGCGGCGGCGTTCGTCACGTCCGCCTACAGCGGCTACTCCACCAACGACCAGTACCTCCAGGACATCGCGCGGGCGCGCGAGGAGGTCCCCGGCGCCCCCGAGATCGACAAGCTGCCCGTCTACTGGGACCGGCCCGGCTTCCTCGACCCGTTCGCGGACGCGGCGCGGGACGCGCTCGGCCGGCTGCCGGACGGCGCGCGGCTGCTGTTCACCGCGCACAGCGTCCCGCTGTCCCAGCCGAACCGCGACCTGTACGTCGCGGAGCTGGAGCAGGCGTCGCGCGCGCTCGCGGACCGGGCTGCCCCCGGAACGCCGTGGGATCTCGTCTACCAGAGCCGCAGCGGCCCGCCGTCGCAGCCGTGGCTGGAGCCGCAGATCACCGACCACCTGGAGAAGCTCGCCGGCGAGGGGGTCCGCGCGGTGGCGGCCGTGCCGGTCGGGTTCGTCTCCGACCACATGGAGGTCAAGTACGACCTCGACGTGGAGGCGGCCGGACGCGCCGCCGAGCTGGGCATCGCGTTCGTCCGCGCCGCGACGCCCGGCAGCGACCCGCGCTTCGCCGCGCTGCCGCGCCAGCTGATGGAGGAGAAAGAATGAGCGAAGCGAACCGGGGGGCGCGGGGGGTCGTCCCCCCTCGGGAGACCCGAGCGAGTCTGCCGGAGGACCTGCTGGAGCTGGCCGCCGCGACGGCCCGGGAGGCGGGCCGGATGCTGGTCGACAAGCGCCCGGCGGGCGGCCCGGACGTGGTGCAGACCAAGTCGTCGCCGACCGACGTCGTCACCCAGATGGACCGCGCCGCCGAAGCGCTGATCATCGAGCGGATCCGGGCGGCCCGCCCGGACGACGCCTTCCTCGGCGAGGAGGGCGGCGAGCACGGCGGCGGCAGCGGCGTCCGGTGGGTGATCGACCCCATCGACGGGACCGTCAACTACCTCTACGACCTGCCGGACTGGGCGGTCAGCATCGCCGCCGAGGTGGACGGCGCCGCGGTCGCGGGCGCGGTGGAGATGCCGCGGCGCGGCGAGTCGTACACGGCCTTCCGGGGCGGCGGCGCGCTGCTGCACACCGCGTCCGGGACCCGCGAGCTGCGGGTGACCGAGCGGGTGCCGCTGAGCCAGGCCCTGGTCGCGACGGGGTTCGGCTACGACGCCGGACGGCGCGCCGCGCAGGCGCGGGTGCTCACCGGGGTGCTGCCGGCCGTCCGGGACATCCGGCGCGGCGGGTCGTGCTGCGTGGACCTGTGCTCGCTGGCCGCCGGGCGCCTCGACGCCTACTACGAGCGGGGCGTCCAGGCGTGGGACATCGGCGCCGGCGCGCTGATCGTGCAGGAGGCGGGCGGGCGCGTCGAGGGGCTGCACGGCGCCGCGCCGGGGCCGGAGCTGACCATGGCGGCCGGGCCGGGCACCTTCGAGGCGCTGCACGCGCTCCTGGCGCCCCTCGACCCCCTCAGGGACTAGCCGGCCGGACGAGCCCGGGAACCGGCCCCGCCGGACGAGCCCGGGGACCGGCCGGGCGGACGAGAAGAGCCCGGGACATGGGCGTCCCGGGCTCCGCGCGTCGGGCGTCTCAGTCGCAGCGGGGTGGTTCGACGCCGATGTCGTTGTTCGCTGCGATCCGGCGCAGTTCGTTGATCTCCTCCTGGCGGATGTCCGCCAGGTAGGTGTCGCCTTCCGCGTGGGCGCTGCGCAGCGACGCGTACGCGTCGTCGAGTCGCTGCTTGATCGTGCGTGACAACTCGCCCATGGGCCTCCTCCCGGATCGTGCCCATGCCTACCCAGCCGTAGGCTGAAGGTAAACCTTGTTCGCCGGTGCAATTTTCGCGGATCCTTACGCCGCCAGTTAACGCGGCGCGGCGAACGCCACCTTGAACGGGTGTTTACGGGCGTCTTACGACTTCCGTGGCATATCTGGGACCACGGGGCGGACCGCGCCCCGACCGGAAGGGGACGCAGAGTGCGTGTTCTAGTCGTCGAGGACGAGCGGGTGCTCGCCGACGCGATCGCGACCGGCCTGCGCCGCGAGGCGCTGGCCGTGGACGTGGCCTACGACGGCGCCGGCGCGCTGGAGCGCGCCCAGGTGAACGAGTACGACGTGATCGTCCTGGACCGCGACCTGCCGCGGGTGCACGGCGACGACGTGTGCAAGCAGCTGGTGGCGCAGCGCTACCCGGCGCGGATCATCATGCTGACCGCCGCCGGCGAGCTGGACGACCGGGTCGAGGGCCTGTCCATCGGCGCCGACGACTACCTGGCCAAGCCGTTCGCGTTCGCCGAGCTGATCGCCCGGGTGCGGGCGCTCGGCCGGCGGGCCGCGGCGCCGCTGCCGCCGGTGCTGGAACGCGCGGGGATCGCGCTCGACCCGGCCCGCCGCGAGGTGACCCGCGACGCGCATCCGGTGGAGCTGACCCGCAAGGAGTTCGCGGTGCTGGAGGTGCTGCTCAGCGCGGACGGCGCCGTCGTCAGCTCCGAGCAGCTGCTGGAGAAGGCCTGGGACGAGCACATCGACCCGTTCACCAACGTGGTCCGCGTCACCATGATGACCCTGCGCAAGAAGCTCGGCGACCCCCCGGTGATCGAGACCGTGCCCGGAGTGGGATACCGCCTGTGACGACCGAATCCGGACCCCAGGACCACGAGGCCGAGCAGGCCCCCGGCACCGACCAGACCGGGCCGGACGAGCGGCCCGCGCGCCCCGGCCGGTGGCGGCGGCCCGGCCCGCAGCAGGTCCCCGGCCCCGAGCAGGGCGGCCGGGGCGGGTGGCGGGCCGAGGGCGGCGCGTCGTTCGGCGAGCTGACGAAGCTGCCCGGCCGGATGAGCGTCCGGCTGCGGCTCACCCTGCTGTACGGGCTGCTGTTCTTCATGGCCGGCGCGCTGCTGCTGTTCGTGATGTCGGTGCTGGTCGCCAACATCCTCGGCAACGTCAAGGTGATCGGGCTCGGCTTCATCTCCGACGAGCAGGCGGTGGAGCTGCAGCACCAGTTCGTCGAGCAGACGATGAAGCAGCTCGTCGGCCGGTCGCTGATGGCGCTGGCCGGGGTCGGGGTGATCACCCTGGTGCTCGGCTGGTTCGTCGCCGACCGGGCGCTCAGCCCGCTGCAGCGGGTCACCGCGACGGCCCGCCGGCTGTCGGAGAGCACCCTGCACGAGCGGATCGCGCTGGAGGGCCCCGACGACGAGATCAAGGAGCTGGCCGACACCTTCGACGCGATGCTGGAGCGGCTCGGGCAGGCCTTCGACTCCCAGCGCCGGTTCGTCGCGAACGCCTCGCACGAGCTGCGCACGCCGCTCGCGATCAACCGGACGCTGCTGGAGGTGGCGCTCGGCGACCCCGAGGCGTCCGACGACCTGCGCACCGTCGGCCGGACGCTGCTGGCCACCAACGCCCGGCACGAGCGGCTCATCGAGGGCCTGCTGCTGCTCGCCCGCAGCGAGCGCGAGCTGACCACCCGCAACCCCGTCGACCTCGCCGAGGTCGCCGCGACGGTGCTGGAGCACGCCGCGCGCCGCGACCACGACAACGACGTGGCCGTGCACCCGGAGCTGACGTCCGGGACGGCGCTGGGCGACCCGGTGCTGCTGGAGCACCTGGTGTCCAACCTCGTCGACAACGCGATCAAGCACAACGAGGCCGACGGCGGCGAGCTGTGGATCCGCACCGGGCTGCTCGACGGCTACGCCACCGTGCAGGTCGAGAACACCGGCCCGGTCGTGCCCGCCTACGAGGTCGAGCGGCTCTTCGAGCCGTTCCGGCGGCTGAACTCCGACCGGGTCGAGTCGGCCAAGGGCGCGGGCCTCGGGCTGTCGATCGTCCGCTCGGTGGTGCTGGCGCACCGCGGCGCCGTGTACGCGGTGCCGCGCCCGGGCGGCGGGCTGATCGTCACCGTCCGGCTCCAGCCGGGCTGACGGCCCCCGGCCGCTACTTCAGCGCGGCGGACGCCACCGTCGGATCGCCGTCGTAGTCCATGCCCAGGTTCACGTACTTGCCGCTGACCAGCGCGCCGCCGCCGTCGTAGACGAGCGGGACCAGCGCCATGTCGTCCAGCGCCGTCCTCTCGGCCCGCTTGTACAGGTCGGTGCGGGCGGGCGCGGAGGAGGTGCGGACCGCGTTGGAGATCAGGTCGTCGAAGCCCTGGTTCTTCCAGCCGGACAGGTTGTAGTAGTCGTTCTTCGGGGTCGCGACGATGGTGCCGCCCAGCAGCGGCCACAGCATCGAGTAGGGCGCCGGGTAGTCGGGGCCCCACGCGAACAGGACCAGCCCGGAGGCGTCGTCCGCCACGACGGTGCTGCGGAACTTGGTGAAGTCGGCGATCGGCGTCAGCTTCGTCTCGACCTTCCAGCCGAGCACCGACCTTAGCTGCTGGACGACGGCCTCGGCCGCCGGCTGGTTCGTGGCGGACTGCTGGAGGTACAGCCGGACGGTCGTGCCCGGCCGCAGGCCGGCCTGCTCCGCGAGCTCCTTCGCCTTGGCCGGGTCGGGCGCGTCGCACGACGCGCAGGCGCCCGGCGCGCCGAAACCGGAGAGCGAGGGCGGGACGATCCCGTGCGCCGGCTGGTCGGCCGGGCCCCACACCGAGGCCAGCTGCCGCCGGTCCAGCGCGTAGGACACCGCGAGCCTGGCCTCCTTGGACGCCATCGGCCCGCGCGCGGTGATCGGGACGAGCATCCGGGTGAACGGCAGCGTCTTCGTGACCAGCCCGCTCGTCCCGCGCGCGGCGGCGAGGTCGGAGCCGCGCAGCGACGCCCACCCGGCCCTGCCCGCGGTGAACGCGGAGCGCCCCTGGGCCGCATCCGCGGTGAGGTCGACCTGGACGCCGTCGAGCTTGGTCGCGCCGAAGGCCCACCGGTCGTTGCGGACGAGGACGACGCTCTTGCCCTTGCTGTACGTCTGGACCTTGAACGGCCCGTTGCCGACGGGGTTCAAGTTGTAGGTGTTGTTGGCCGACGCCCCCGCCGAGCGCGGGACGGGCGCGAAGACCGGGTCGGCGAGGCGGTCGGGGAAGTCGCAGCTCGACGAGGTCAGCCGCACGGTCAGGCCGTCGCCGGCCGCCTGGACGCCGGACAGCGCGTCCGCCTTCCCCGTGGAGACCTCGGAGTACCCGGCGATGTCGGACATGAGGACCGGGCCCGCGCCGGTCGCGGTCGCGGCGCTGCGCGCCCAGCCGCGCGCGAACGCCGCCGCGTCCACCGGCTCGCCGTTGCTGAAGGTCGTCCCGCCCCGGATGGTGATCGTCCAGTTCGTGCAGGTGGCGTCCGGTTTGATGGCGGTGGCGAGCCGGTCGTGCCGCGTGCCGTCGGGCCCGGTCTCGGTGAGCCCGGTGAACAGCTGCTTGCCGAGGAACCGCTCGGTGCCGCTGTAGCTGTGCGACGGGTCGATCACGCCCTGGTCGGTGCCGACGTCCGACACCGACATCTGCAGCGTCCCGCCGACCCGTCCGATGGGCGGCTCCGGATCGGGGTCGCCGCCGCCGTCCATGTTGACGACGATGACGGTGGCGATGACCGCGAGCGCGACGAGGGCGGCGCCGCCCGCGCCGGCGAGGACGCCGATCCGCCTGCGCGACCCGGGGCGGGGCGGCTTCGTCATGTCGACCCCGGGCGCGGGCGGGGCCTGCGGCCCGGACGGCCAGGTCGACGGCCCGGCGTAGGCGGACGGCCCCGACCACGGCCCGCCCGGCGCCTGCGGGCCCGGCATCGGGACGCCCTGCGGCATGGGGGCCGGCGGGGGCGGCTGCGGGACGGGCGCCTGAGGGGCCGGCGCGAAGCGCGGATGCGAGTCGTGCGGCCCGGGCGTCAGCGGCTGCCGGACGCTCAGCGGCGACGGCGCCGCCTGGAGCCGCGCCGAGTCCGCCGCGGCCGTCTCGGCGCCCCGGCTCAGCATCTCGTCGGCCGGGTCGCCGGTCCCGCCGCCGGGCTTCGGCGGGTTGCCCGCCAGCGTCAGCAGCATCGCCAGGGCCTGCTGCGAGGCCGGCCGCAGCGCCGGGTCCTTGCTGAGGCAGCCCGCCACGACGCCGCGCAGCGGCTCGGGCGTCATGCCGAGGTCCGGCGCCATGTTGAGGATGCGGTGCATCACCGCCGGGATGGAGTCCTGCCCGAAGGCGGCCCGGCCGGTCGCGGCGAACGCCATCGTGGCGCCCCAGGCGAACACGTCGGCGGCGGGCCCGACCGGCGCCCCGGAGATCTGCTCGGGCGCCATGTAGGCGGGCGTCCCGACGGCGGTGCTGGACAGCGTGCCCGTCGCGTCCAGCGCGCGGGCGATGCCGAAGTCGATCACCCGCGGGCCGTCCTCGGCGAGCAGCACGTTCGCCGGCTTGAAGTCGCGGTGCACGATCCCGGCCTGGTGGATGGCGGCCAGCGCGGTCATCGTGCCGATCGCGAGCCGGTCCAGGTCCGCGCCGCGCAGCGGGCCGCCCGCGGCCAGCGCCGCCGACAGCGACGGGCCGTCGATGTACTCGCTGACGATGTAGGGCCGGTCGCCCTCGACGTCGGAGTCCAGGATGCGGGCGGTGCAGAACGCGGAGACGCGCTGCGCCACCGCGACCTCGGCGGCGAACCGCGACCGGGCCTTCGGATCGGCGCTGAAGCGCGCGTGCAGCAGCTTCACCGCGACCCGGTGGCCCGGCTCGTCCTCGGCGAGGTAGACCGCGCCCTGCCCGCCCTCGCCGAGCAGGCCCGTCAGCCGGTAGCCGCCCAGGCGCTCCGGATCGCCCGGACGGAGCGGGCGGATGTCGGCCATGATCAGTTGTGCACGGTCCCGGACGCCGACGCGGTCGGATCGCTGCGGTTCTCGCGCCACTCCCACCGCATCGTGCTGCCGCCCGGGGCCACGAAGCGGACGTACCCCGGCGCGCAGTTCGACCTCTCCTGGCCCGCCATGGGCGTCTCCTGGTACTCGACCATGCTGCTGCTCTCATCGCCCGACAGCAGGGACAGCTTGGTGTAGCAGGTGGGCTGCGCGCCGTTGTAGTCGTACGTCGCGGTGCCGTAGGTGTACACCAGCGCGAACTTCGCCGTGAAGTTCTGGTGGCCGGACGGGGCGCCCGGCTGGTAGCCGGTGCCGTCCCAGACCCCGACCAGCCCGCCCCTGGCCGAGGTGGTCGGGGTCTCGTCGTCGGTCGGCGGCGTGTAGATCGAGGTCGACGTCGGGCTGGGCCCGGCGTCGTCGTCGCTGTTGGCCGCGATGACGACGAGCACCACGACCCCGATGAGCACGATCAGCGCCAGCACGCCGCAGCCGATCGCGATGGCCGGCCCCGGCGAGCTCGACTTGCCGGACGGCGGCCCGTACGTCGGCGGGGGCGGCGGCTGCATCGGCGGTTGCATGGGAGGCCGCTGCCCTATCGGCATGTTCGGCGGCGGGGGCTGCATGCCGCCCTGGTACATCGGCATGGGCGGCGGCGTGATCGGCTGCGGGGGCGGCGTCGCCGGCCCGCCCATGCCGCCCTGCATCCCGCCGCCCTGCATGCCGCCCTGGTGCAGCGGCATCGGCGGCGGGGTGATCGACTGCTGCGGCGGCTGCGGGCGCGGCGCGGGCGGCACCCGCGGCGGCGCCGGCATCTGCGCGGCGATCCGGGTGCCCTGGTTGAGCAGGTCCTCCTGCCCGGCGGCCGGGTTCGACGGCGCGGCGCCGACGGCGCCGAGCAGGTTCAGCAGCAGCTGCGGCGCCGGCGGGCGCAGCCCCGCGTCCTTGGACAGGCAGCGGGCGACCAGGTCGCGCACCGGCCCCGGCGGCAGCGCCGACAGGTCCGGGTCCTCGTTGAGGATGCGGTTGATGATGACCGGCAGCGTGTCGGCCTCGAACGGCGACTGCCCGGTGGCCGCGAACACCATCGTCGCGCCCCAGGCGAAGATGTCGACCGCGGGCGTCAGCGGCGCGCCGGTCAGCTGCTCGGGCGCCAGGTAGCCGGGCGTGCCGACCACCATGCCGGTGGCGGTGACGGCGCTCTCTTGCGAGTTGACCGTCCGGGCGATGCCGAAGTCGACCACGCGCGGGCCGTCGGAGGCCAGCATCACGTTGTTGGGCTTGAAGTCGCGGTGCACGATCCCGGCCTCGTGGATGGCCGCGAGGGCCGTCACGGTGCCGATCGCCAGCCGCTCCAGCTCGGCGGCGCCGAGCGGGCCGTTGTGCGCGACCACGTCGTGCAGCGACGGGCCGTCGATGAACTCGCTGACGACGTACGGCTGGTCGCCGTGCACGTCGGCCTCGAGCACCCGCGCGGTGCAGAACGGCTCCACCTTCTGGGCCGCCGCCACCTCCCGGGTGAACCGGGCGCGCGCCGCCGGGTCGTTGGCCATCTGCGCGTGCAGCAGCTTGACGGCGACGTACTCGCCGCCCGGCGCCCGGCCGAGGAAGACCGCGCCCTGCCCTCCGGCGCCGAGCCGGCCGACGACCTCGAACTGACCCAGCGCCCTGGGATCGCCCGGCTCCAGCGGAGCGGCATCCGGCATCTGATCCTCCAGTGACCCGCAGTGATGTCCCGCGACATGATGCGCCCGGGCCCGTCCGAGGCCGCGGTTCCCCGCGGGGCCCGGGCTCGCGCGGGCGGACCCGCGCGGGCTCGTCCCCCCGGCCTCAGGCGGGCACGATATCGCGTTAGTTCAGACGTTTCACCGAAGCTTCTGGTTCAGCGGCCGACCAGCCGGTTCGGGCCGTCCCGCGCGCCGCGGGCCGGTCGGCGCGCGCAACGCTCCCGGGACCGATATGCTCCCCGCCGCCGCGGGTACCCCCGGCGGGCGCCACCGGCCCTTCGGGAGCACGCCGGAGCGCCGGCCGGGCGTGTGAGGGACGACACATCGCGAGGACGGGAAACGGGTGATCGGCGTCACCCGTGGGACCGGTCGCGCCTCGTGTGTCACAGCTCACCAAACGTGACAGAATTTCCCGCCCGGATCGGGCACAAGAACGGTCCCCCGAGCGTTAGTTCCGCGCGACGGGGCGCATAAAGCACTGAGGGGGATGGAGATAGAAGATGGCGACCGACTACGACAGCCCACGCAAGACAGACGACGACCTGAGCGAGGACAGCCTCCAGGAGCTCCAGGCCCGGCGCGCCGACAAGGCCGCGAGCATCATCGACGAGGACCTGGACGCCGGTGAGGTCGCCGAGCTGCCCGGCGCCGACCTGTCCAACGAGGAACTGACCTTCCGGGTGGTGCCCCGGCAGGCCGACGAGTTCACCTGCACCCGCTGCTTCCTGGTGCACCACCGCAGCCAGCTGGCCACCGAGAAGAACGGCCAGCCGGTCTGCCGCGAGTGCGCGGCCTGAGTGCCACGGCATGGCGGGTGACCTCGAACGACGCCGCGACGATGTGGAGCCGGCGCCCGGCGGCGGCTCCACCGAGCTCGGCGAGCTGATCGGCAGGCTCGCCGGCGACGACGAGATGGACCGCGAGACCCGCGGGCGGCTGCTCGGCCGGCTCGCCCGGCTGCTCGGCCAGGGGGCCCGCCGGGCCGGCGCCGCGGGGATCGCGCGCGGCCGCCTGCTGGCCGACCTGCTGGTCGAGGCGGCCCCGCACATCCCGATCCGCGATCTGGAGACGCTGAGCCGCCATCACCACGGGCTGGCGGGCGAGGACCTCGCCGACAACGTGGTCCGGGTGGCGGGCCACGCCACCACCGGGGTCGGCGCGGCCGGCGGCGCGCTGGCCGCGGTGGAGTTCGCCGCCCCGCCGCTGCTGCTGACGGCCCCCGCCCAGATCGCGGCGGAGACGCTGGTGGTCGCGGCGATCGAGGTGAAGATGATCGCGGAGCTGCACGAGGTGTACGGGGTCCGCGTGCAGGGGACGGGCACCGCGCGCGGCGCGGCGTTCGTCACCGCGTGGGCCCGCCAGCGGGGCGTCAACCCGCTGGAGGGCGGCACGTTCACCAGCGCGCTCGGCTCGGCGGCGAAGGCGACGCTCCGAAAACGGATGATGCGGACGTTCGGCCGCCACATGACGACGATGGGTCCGCTGCTGACCGGCGCCGCCGCGGGCGCCGCGCTCAACCGGGCCGCGACGCGGGCGCTGGCGGCCAAGGTCCGGCAGGACCTGCGCGGCACCGCGCCCTCCCCGCCGCCGCTCCCGGGCGGCCCTCCCCGCTGACTCCTCCCGACCGCCGATCCATCGCGACCGCGGCCCAGGGGCCTCGCTCCCGGCGGCCCCGCCCCCGGACCGCGCCGCACTCCATCCCGCGCCCGAACGGCGTCGTGGCCGGTCCCGACTTGTCCGGGAC